>NZ_JBIWPN010000006.1:56079-388330 GCF_044768305.1 Kitasatospora sp. NPDC101155
TGTTCTGGCTCGCCGTCCCGGCCGTGCGCGAGGTCTTCGGTACGGACGGTTCGCTGGAGCCGGTGGGGGAGCTGGTGCCGGGCACCTGGTACCTGGCGCTGGCGGCCCGCGGGGAGGCCCTGCTGGTCCAGCACGCGGACGGGGCTCAGGGGATCCTGCTCGACCGCGTCGGGATCCAGAACGGTTCGGAGGACGACGAGTTCGAGCTGTTCTGGCTCGCCGTCCCGGCCGTGCGCGAGGTCTTCGGTACGGACGGTTCGCTGGAGCCGGTGGGGGAGCTGGTGCCGGGCACCTGGTACCTGGCACTGGCAGCCGCCGAGAACGCCCTGCTGGTCCAACTCCCGGACGGTGCCAGGGGGTTGCTGCTGGACGTCAGCGGGATCCAGAAGGGCGTCGCGGACCGGCCGTACCTGCCTCCGGAGGGCCGGGACGACTTTGCGCCGTTCTGGTTCGCGGTGCCGGCGGTGCGCCGGCTCTTCGATGCGGACGGTTCGCCGGTGTCGGCGGGAGAGCTGGTGCCGGGTGAGTGGTACCTGGCGGTGGGAGAGCAGGCGGGCGTCCTGACGGTCCAACTCCCGGACGGCGCCCGATGGCTGCTGTTGAACTCCGGAGGCATCCAGCGCGGCTGAGCCCGACTAGGCCTGGACGGTGACCGTCACCACCCCGTCCGCGTCCGCCGTGACGGTGACCGCGGCGAGGGTCGCGGCGAGGGCGTCCGGGTGGTGGGCGGCGGCGCGGGGGCCGATGCCGATGACGCGCATGCCGGCCGCGCGGGCGGCGGCGATGCCGGCGCCGGAGTCCTCGAAGGCGAGGCAGTCGGCGGGGGCGTGGCCGAGGGCGGCGGCGCCCTTGAGGAAGCCCTCGGGGTCGGGCTTGCTGGCGCCGACCGACTCGGCGGTGACCAGGACGGGCGGCAGCGGCAGGTCGGCGGCGGCCATCCGGATCCGGGCGAGCGACTCGTCGGCGGAGGTGACCAGGGCGTGCGGCAGGTCGGCCAGGGCGGCGAGGAAGGCGGGGGCGCCGGGGACCGGGACGACGCCCTCGACGTCGGCGCGCTCCTCGGTGAGCATCTGCGCGTTCTCGGCGAGGTTGACCTCGACGGGGCGGTCCGGCAGCAGCACGGCCATGGTGGCGTGGCCCTGGCGGCCGTGGACGACGTGCATCACCTCGACGGGGTCGAGGCCGTGCCGCACGGCCCAGCGGCCCCAGCAGCGCTCGACCACGGCGTCGGAGTTGACCAGGGTGCCGTCCATGTCGAGGAGGAGGGCGCGGGCGGTCAGTCGGAGGGGGGTGGCGGGCATGGGGCGGCTCCTCGGGGAGAATGGCCGGCGCGGCCAGGAAGGCGAGCTCTTTGTTTCCAAATGATACAAAAGCTCAGTGGAGCAGATGGGCGTTGACCGCCCGGGCCTCCTCGGCCAGCTCCGGCAGCTCCACCACCTCGACCCCGGCCGCCTCCAGCAGGGCCGTGCCCTGGCAGTCGGTGACGAACAGGTCCGGCTCGCGCCAGGCGACCACCACCCGCGCCGCGCCCGCCGCGATGAGCAGCCGGGCGCACGGCACCGGCCGCGAGGCTCGCTGCCCGCAGGGCTCCAGGCTGCTGTAGACAGTCGCCCCGCGCAGCCGGGCGTCGCCCGCCGGGAGCTTGCCCAGGGCCGCCTCCTCGGCGTGGTCGTGCGCGTGCACCTCCCGGCTGAAGCCCTCCGCCAGCACCTCGCCGTCGGCGCCGACGATCACCGCGCCGACCGAGAAGGCCGTCTCGGAGGGCGGGCAGCGGCGGGAGAGCTCGACGGCCCGGCGCAGGTGGTCGAGGTCGGTGGTGGTGGGCTGGTTCACGGCGCGGGCTCCTTCGGGGCGTACCTCAACAGGACGACGTCGCCCACGGTACGTGCCTCCAGCAGGCGCATCCGCCGGGCCGGACCGCCCGGGAAGGCGGCCTGGCCGACGAACCGCGGCGCCCCGGCCTGGCCGACCAGTAGCGGGGCGACGGCCAGCTGGAGCTCGTCCGCCAGACCCCGGGCCAGGAACTGGGTGTGCACCCCGCTGCCCCCCTCGACCATCAGCCGGCGCACCCCGCGCGCGCCCAGGTCGTCCAGCACCGCGCCGAGGTCCACCGCGCCGCCGAGCGCGACCACCTCGGCGAGTCCGTCGAGCCGGGGCCGCAGCACCGCGGCCCCGGCGTCGGTGGTGTAGGCGAGCTTGGCGCCGCCGGTGTGCCAGAACCGCAGGTCGGCGTCGAGCGCCCCGCTCGCGCTGAGCGTCACCTTCAGCGGGTACTCCGGGTGCCCGGCGGCCACCCGGGCGGCCCGGCGCGTGGGGTCGTTGACCAGCAGGCGGGGGTTGTCGGCGCGCAGGGTGTTGCCGCCGACCAGGATCGCGTCGGCGGCCGCGCGCTCCTCGTCCACCCGGTCGAAGTCGGCGGCATTGGAGAGCAGCAGCCGGTCGGGGGAGGCGTCGTCGAGGTGGCCGTCGAGCGACACGGCGGCGCTGAGCAGGACGAAGGGGCGCTGGCCGGGGCCGGGCATGGGCGGGGACCGTTCTGTCGGGGGCGACTCCACGGTACGGCGGCGGGGTGTGGCGTGGCCCTGGAGGGGCCGGAATGTGAGACGGTTCTTCTCGCAATCCGGGATGGGGCGTAGCGTCGGAGCCGTCGCGCGAACGGAAGACCTGCCGGAACACCGACCACGCCCAGGGGGCCCTCATGCCCGGACCGCAGTCCGCCACCGTCTACACCCACGGTCATCAGGAGGCCGTGCTGCGCTCGCACCGCTCCCGGACCGCCGCCGACTCGGCCGCCTACCTGCTGCCCGAACTGCGGCCCGGCCAGGCCCTGTTGGACGTCGGCTGCGGGCCCGGCACGATCACCGCCGACCTGGCCGAACTGGTCGGCCCCACCGGGCGGGTGGTGGCCGTGGACACCTCCGCCGAGGTGCTGGAGCAGGCCGCCGGGTACGTCGCCGAGCGCGGCCTGTCCAACGTGGTGTTCGAGCTCGCGGACGTGCACCGACTGCCGTACCGGGACGGCGAGTTCGACGTCGTGCACGCCCACCAGGTGCTGCAGCACCTGGGCGATCCGGTGGACGCGCTGCGCGAGATGCGCCGGGTGACGGCGCCCGGCGGGGTGGTCGCGGCCCGGGACGCCGACTACGCCTCGATGACCTGGTTCCCCGAGGCGCCCGCGCTGGACCGCTGGCTGGAGCTGTACCGCTGCACCGCCCGCGTCAACGGCGGCGAGCCGGACGCCGGGCGGCGGCTGCTCTCCTGGGCCCGCGCGGCCGGCTTCACCGAGGTGGCTGCGAGCACCAGCACCTGGACGTACGCGACGGCCGAGCGCCGCGACTGGTGGGGCGGGATGTGGGCGGACCGGGTGACCGGCACGGCGTTCGGCCGGACAGCGGTGCAGCGGGGCTTCGCGGACCGGGCCGAGCTGGAGCGGATCGCGGCCGGCTGGCAGGAGTGGGGCGCCGCCGAGGACGGGTGGTTCTCGATGATCCACGGCGAGGTCCTGGCCCGCGGCTGAGCGGCGGGTCCGGTCGGGCGGTCGGGGGGTAGCGGTCGGGCGGGCGTTCGGAAAGATCGGGTAAAGTCGCGCAACCGTTCACCTCGGGCCCGTCCGGGTCCGAGCCACGGTGTCGAACGCCGCAACGCCGAGCTGACGCCCGCCCCGGCGGGTTGGGGGAGTCCACGTGTCCAAGCCTGAGTCCGAGCTGCCCGCCGCCTCGGGGCCGGACCCGCGGGTGGGCTTCCGCAAGGACTCGGGCCGTGCGGACGCCCAGGCTCCGGAGCGGCCCGCCGAGGTCGAGCCCACTGCCGTCCGGGCTGCTGCCGTCGAGCCCGCTCCCTTGGATCCCCCGGCCGCCGAGCCGGCCCCGGAACCGGAGTCCGCGCCCGAGCCGGCCCCGGCCCCGGCCCCCGAGCCCGTCGACCCCTGGGCCCCGCCCGCCGACCACCCTCCGCAGGCCGCCCCGCCGGCCTTGCCGGCTCCGCCCCAGCCGCCGCCCCCGCCGCTGCCCGCCGGAGGCTGGGCCACGGCGCCGTCGGCGGCGCAGTCCGGCCTCCGGCCCGGTCGGCCGTATCCGTATCCGTACCCGTACCCGTACGGTTCCGCGTCCCCGTACCACCCGAAGCCGGAGCAGCGCACCAACGGCTTCGCGGTCGGCTCGCTGGCGACCGGACTGAGCCTGCTCGCGCCGGTGGCCCTGGTGTTCGGGATCATCGCGCTGACCCAGATCAACCGCCGCAAGGAGCGCGGCCGCGGCATGGCGGTGACCGGTCTGGTGCTCGGGGTGGCCGGCACGGTGCTGCTGGCGCTCCTGGCGGGCGCGGGGGACTTCAGCTCCGCGCGGGACGGCCGGTACGCCCAGAAGCCCCCGCCGGGCTCGGTCCGCTGGTCCGCGCTGAAGGCCGGGGACTGCTACAACTCCCCGAACGGGAGCAGCACGACCGACGGGCCCGGCGACGAGACGGTGTACTGGGTGGGCCGCGTGCCCTGCTCGGACCCGCACCACGGCGAGGTGGCCGGTACCGCCAAGGTGCCCGAGAGCAAGGGCCCGTACCCGGGCGAGACCGCCATGCGCGAGCGGGCGGCCACGCTGTGCCGCACGGTGCTGGAGGACTACGCGCTCGACCAGTGGGCGGTGCCGGACGGCATGGACGACGTCTACCTCTACCCGACCTCGGGCAACTGGGCGGCCGGCGAACGGTACGTCACCTGCGCCTTCGAGGACCGGGGCGACCAGCACCTGGGGACGGTCCGCACCGACCGTGCCAACCTGACCGCCGCTCAGCTGGCCTACCTGGAGGCCGTCCGGGGCTTCAACAACACCTACACCGACGCGCCGAAGCAGGACGTCGGTGTCGCCGAGGCCGAGTGCCGGTCCTGGGCCCGGCGGATGGCCGCCGCCTCCCGGACCGAGGCCGCCGCCCTGCGCAAGCCGGCCACGGACTGGCCGGCCGACGTCCGGCCGACGGTCGAGAAGCTGGCCGAGGCGCAGACCCAGGCGGCCACCGCCTGGGACGCCGCGGCCGCCGGCGCCGACCTGTCGGGCGACCTGCCCCGGGCCCGGGCGCTGGTGGCCAAGACCGTGCCGATCAGCGTGGAGATCCGCCGCGCCCTGGGCCTGTCCACCGGCGAGCAGGTGCCCGACCTCCGGGTCTGAAACGCCCGGGCGAACACCCGGGCACATGGGTTACCCGCCGTTAACTCCGCCCGTACCTCCCGGTAGCGCGCCGCCCGTACGCTCGCTGCCATGTCCCCGGCCCGACCCCCACGCCGGCCGGGGACAGCCTCCCGTGCCGCCGGTACGCTCCCCTCATGGGCACCTTCCGGGTGATGCGGCAGGACGACAACGGCAACCGCTTCCTGGTCGCCAAGGGCCTGGACCGGGCCGAGGCGCAGCGGTTGGCGGCGGAGTTCGAGGCGCGCGGCCACAAGCAGCTGTACTGGGTCGAGTCCGAGGACGGGGACGCCGCGCCGTAGGGTCGGGGCCATGGACCAGACCGGTGAGACCCCCAGCGAGCCGCGGATCGTCGTCGGCGGTGCGCTGATCCACGGCGGCCGGGTGCTCGCCGCCCGACGCAGCGCGCCCGCGGCGGTGGCCGGGCGGTGGGAGTTCCCCGGTGGCAAGGCCGAGCCCGGGGAGACCGAGCCGCAGGCGCTGGAGCGGGAGCTGTTGGAGGAGCTGGGCGTACGGGCGCGGGCGCTGCGCCGGCTGCCCGGGGCATGGACCGTCCGGCCGGGCCTGGAGCTGCGGTTCTGGGCGGCCGAGCTGCTGGACGGCGAGCCGCGCCCGCTGGAGGACCACGACGAGCTGCGCTGGCTCGGCCCGGCCGAGCTGGACGGCGTGGACTGGATCGAGCACGACCGCGAGGTGCTGCCGTACGTCGCCGAGCTGCTGGTGGCCGCGGGCGACGCGCAAGCCGCCAGATAGGTCAATCGGACAAGACGACCCGGCAGCCGGGATAGCCTGGGTTCTGCTGGGTATGTCGCGTTTCGGCACTATTCGTCACCATCGGTGAGCCGTCCCAGCCGGCGACGCCGATCCCGACCCAGAGCCGGAGGCCCCGTCGGTGTCGACAACCGGGAACGGCGGCGGGGGAGCGCGGCGGGCAGGCTCCGCGGGAGGCGCCGCCGCCCGCGCCCGACTGCGCCGCGCCGTCCGTCCGGCCGCCCCGCAGCCGCCGTCCGGCCGCCGTCGCGCCGGCGCCCTCGCGGCCCCCGAGACGGCCCGGCCCGCCCGGCCCGTCCAGCTCGTCCAGCCCGCGCCGACCCTGGCCGTCCCCGAGCCCGGCACCCCGCCCGGCCAGCGCAGCCGCCCCGCGCGGCCCTTCCCCGGCGGGCCCGCCGACGCCGCGCGGGGCCTGGGCGCGCCGCCCGACGGCAGCCTGCTGGACATGCTCAAGGTCGCCAACGCGATCCTGGACACCGCGGGCCGGGTGGTGCTGTGGAGCCCGGCGGCCGAGGAACTGCTCGGCTGGCCGGGCGAGCTGCTGGTCGGTCGCCGGATCGACGGACTGATCCCGGACCACGCGCAGGTCGCCCGGATCCGGGCCGCGATCCAGGACACCCTGCACCACGGCCGCTGGGCGGGCAGCGTCGAACTGCGCGACCGGGACGGCCTGCCGGTCACCGTGGACGCCCGGATCTCCCTCCTGATGGACGGCGACGGCACCCCGTTCCTGCAGGCCAACATGGCCGAGACGGCCGCCGTCCGGGCCGTCGAGCGAGACCTCGCGGTGCGCGACGCGCTGTTCGAGCAGTCCCCGCTGGGCATCGCCATCCTGGACACCGACCTGCGCTACACCGCCGTCAACCGGACCCTCGCCGAGCTGAACGGCGTCGCCCCGGAGGACCACGTCGGCCGCACCACCGGCGAGACCCTGCCCGAGCGGGCCGCCGACGAGATCACCACGATCCAGCGCCAGGTGCTGGCCACCGGCGAGCCGGTCATCGACGTCACCCTCGCCTCCCCGGTCACCACCCGGCCCGGCTACCGCTCGATCTCCTACAGTCGGATGACCGACCGCTCCGGCCGGGTGCTCGGCATCTCCGGCACCGTGATGGACGTGACGGAGCGTTACCGGGCGGTCGCCAAGGTCGAGCACGCCCGGCGCCGGCTCTCGCTGCTCAACGAGTTCGGCTCCCGGGTCGGTGACCTGCTCGATGCCTCCCGGATCGCCCAGGAGCTCGCCAGCTCCGTGGTCCCCCGGCTGACCGACCACTCGGCGGTGATCCTGCTCCAGGCCGTCGCGCACGGTGACGACCTGCCCCGGCACGGCCACGACCGGCGCACCTCGCTGCTCCAGCTCGGCACCGCCTCCGTCCAGGACGGCCCCGAGGTCGAGGTGATGCTCCGGCGCGGCGCCCGGATCACCTTCGCCGAGGACTCCGCCTGCGGCCGGGTGCTGCGCACCGGCGTGCCCGAGCTGCTCTCCGGCGCCGACCAGCTGGACGAGGTGACCTACCCCGGCGACCCCAAGACGCAGGCCGCCCACGACCTGGGCGTGCACTCGATGCTGGTCGTCCCGCTGCGCGCCCGAGGCATCGTGATCGGCCTGCTGCTGGTCAGCCGGGCCGGCTACCGCGAGGGATTCGACCGGGACGACCTGGCCTTCACCGTCGAACTGGCCGACCGGGCCGGCAGCTCGCTGGACAACGCCCGCCTCTACGCCCGCGAGCGCACCGCCGCGCTCACCCTGCAGCGCACCCTGCTCCCGCAGCAGGTCCCGCAGCCCACCGGCGTCGAGGTCGCCTACCGCTACGTGCCCGGCAGCAGCGGCACCGAGGTCGGCGGCGACTGGTTCGACGTCATCCCGCTGCCCGGCGACCGCACCGCGCTGGTGGTCGGCGACGTGATGGGCCACGGCCTGCGGGCCGCCGCCACCATGGGTCGGCTGCGCACCGCCGTCCGGGTGCTGGCCGCCCTCGACCTGCCGCCCGACGTGCTCCTGCGGCACGTCCACGAGCTGGCCGACGACCTGGCCCAGGGCCCGGACGAGGCGCTGCTGGCCACCTGCGTCTACGCGGTCTTCGACCCGGGCACGGCGATGCTGACCGTCGCCAAGGCCGGGCACATCCCGCCGGTGCTGGTGGTGCCGGGCGAGGAGACCGTCGAGGAGCCGACCCACACCGGCGGCCCGCTGCCCGGCGGCGCCGGCCGGATCCTCGACCTGCCCTCCGGCGCCCCGCTCGGCGTGGGCGGTGTCCCGTTCGAATCCGTCGAACTGAAGATCCCCGAGGGCAGCCTGCTCGCGCTGTGCACCGACGGCCTGGTCGAGTCCCGGGACAAGGACCTGGACGTCGGCCTCGGCCGGCTGATCACCGTGCTCCAGGAGCCGCACGCCTCCATCCAGGCCGCCTGCGAGGCGGTGCTCGACACCATGGAGCAGGGCCGCGAACCGGACGACGTCGCCCTGCTGCTGGCCCGGCTCGGGCACGGCCAGGCCGGCACCCCGACGGCCGGCTGGACCCTGCCCGCCGAGCCCACCGCCGTCTCCCGGGCCCGCCGGCTGGTCCGCGCCGCGCTCGCCGAGTGGGGCGTCGAGGACCTCACCGACACCGCCGAACTGTTGGTCAGCGAGCTGGTCACGAACGCTGTCCGGTATGCCAGCGCCCCGATCGGGGTCCGGCTGACGCTCGGTGAGACACTGCTGGTCGAGATCTCCGATCCACTGCCCGACCCGCCCCGGGAGCGGCACGCGGCCGAGGCCGACGAGGGCGGCCGGGGCCTGGAGCTGGTCCACCGGCTGGCACTGCACTGGGGCGCCCGGGCCGAAGGGATCGGCAAGGTGGTCTGGTTCGAGCTGGACCTGCCGGGTAATGAGCTCGGCGAGTAGGACGCGAGTAGAACGCCAGGAGAGCGGTGCCGCATATGCCATCGGGAGCCTGGGGGGAGCGCGCGCTCCGGAAGGGGGCGCGGGCGTGGCATTGTGGTTGCGCGGGCGGTAGGACAAAAACCTTCGCCCGATCTGATGTTGTGATGTTGAGGGCGTGTGAACGTACCCCTCGATGATGAATACTCGGTCTTCTCGACATCCGGACGGTCGCGGGTTGGAGGGGTCGGTCCGTTGAACAGCACACCGGCGCGGAACGCGCCGAGCAGCAGCGGTCATGCCGCCGTACCCGGGCAGGCCGGCTCCGCGCACCTGCCCGGACCGGCGGCGCCGCCCGCCACCGGGCAGCGCCCCTGGGGCGCCGGCGACCCCGGCTCGATCTACGACTACATCCGGGTCGCCACCTTCGCGATCGGCCCCGACGGGCGGATCAGCCAGTGGAGCGAGCGCGCCGCCGAGTTCTTCGGCGTCCCCGCCGCCGAGGCCGTCGGCGCCGACCCGGTCTCCACCTTCGTGCCCCGCGAACTCTGGCAGCGCGGCCGCGCCCGGCTGGAGCGCACCCTGGCCGGAGAGGAGTGGGTCGGCACCACCCCCTACCGGGACGCCGCCGGCGGCGAGGGCCTCGCCGAGCTCTACCTGATGCCGGACAGCGCCCTGCCCACCGCGGGCGCCACCTGCCTGGCCGTCGACCTCGGCCGACTGCGCCGGATCGAGACCGACCTCGCCGCCTCCGAGGCCGTCTTCGGCCAGACGCCCACCGGCTTCGTGCTCTTCGACGACCGGCTGCGCCTCCAGCGGGTCAACGACGCCTTCGCCTCCGGCATGGGCCTGGTCCCCACCGACCTGGAGGGCCTCACCCCGCACGACCTCTTCCCGCCCTCCGAGGCCGACCGGCTCACCGCCGCTCTGCGCAAGGTCCTCGCCACCGGCGAACCCGTCTTCGACCTGCGCTTCCACAGCGCCGTCCCGACCCGCGAGGGCAACCGGCTCTGGGCCGTCTCGCTGTACCGGCTGAACGGCTCGGCCGGGCAGCCGATGGGCGTGGCCGGGCAGGTCTCCGACGTCACCAGCCGGCACGTCGCCGAGCGCGAGGCCGACGGTGTGCGCCGCAACCTCGCCCTGCTCAACGAGGCCAGCGCGCACATCGGCTCCACCCTCGACCTGGAGACCACCGCCAAGGAACTCCTGGACGTCGTCGTCCCGCCGTTCTGCGACCTCGCCACCGTCGACCTGTACACCGCGCTGCTCTCCGGCGAGACCGTCCCCAGCGCCGGCCGGCCCGGCGACACCGTGCTCACCGACGGCAGCGGCGAACTGCGCCGGGTCGCCGTCTCCAGCGTGCTCGGCGGCGCCTCCTCGGTGCTCGGCTCGGTCACCGGCCTGCCGATCGCCGAGGCCGGCGGCACCCTCTGTTACCCGCGCCGTTCCCCGCACGCCCGGGCACTGCGCACCGGCCGCAGTGTCGTCCCCGAGCCCGGCCGCGACCCGCTGCTGCGCTCCACCCTGATCGTCCCGCTGGTCGCCCGCGACCAGGTGCTCGGGCTGGTCCAGCTCTCCCGGGCGATCGGCAGCGAGCCCTTCGATGCCCGCGACGTGGCCATCGCCGAGGAACTCGTCGCCCGTGCCGCCGTCTGCATCGACAACGCCCGGCTCTACCGCCGCGAGCACGAGCGCGCGCTGATCCTCCAGCGCAGCCTGCTGCCCCCGGGCAACCCGGCCGCCAGCGGCCTGGAGATCGCCTGCCGCTACCTGCCCAGCAACAACAACACCGAGGTCGGCGGCGACTGGTTCGACGTCATCCCGCTGCCCGGCAACCGCACCGCCCTGGTCATCGGCGACGTGATGGGCCGCGGCCTGCGCGCCGCCGTCGCCATGGGGCAGCTGCGCACCGCCGTGCGGACCCTGGCGATGCTCGACCTGGAGCCCGGCGAGGTGCTCACCGCGCTGGACGAGATCGCCCGCGGCCTCGGCGACGACTCCGTCCCGGCCGGCCCACCCACCCCGTACGGCCGGCTCACCTCGACCGCCGACGAGGAGGCCCGCGAGGTCTACCTGGCGACCTGCGTCTACGCGGTCTACGACGCCGTCACCCGGCGCTGCTGGATCGCCAACGCCGGCCACCTGCCGCCCGTGCTGCTCACCCCCGGCGAGGGCGCCCGGATGCTCGACGTGCCGCCCGGCCTGCCGCTCGGCGTCGGCGGCGAGCCCTTCGAGGAGGTCGAGGTGGACCTCCCGGACGGCGCCGTGCTCGGCCTCTACACCGACGGCCTGGTGGAGAGCCGCAAGCACCAGCTGGACGAGGGCCTGCGCGCCTTCCGGGCCGCCCTCTCCGCCGAGGGCAAGGCCCTGGAGGACCTCTGCGACCACGTCCTCGGCGAGCTCAACCCGCACCACGGCGAGGACGACATCGCGCTGCTGATGGCCAAGGTGCACGCCTTCCCCGAGGACGCCGTCGGCAACTGGTTCCTGCCCCCCGAGCCCACCTCGGTCGCCAAGGCCCGCGAGCTGGCCTGCAGCTGGCTGCTCTCCCGGGGCCTGGAGGAACTGGTCGACACCACCGAACTGCTGGTCAGCGAGCTGGTCACGAACGCGCTCAAGCACGGGCGGGGCGAGATCCGGTTGCGGCTGCTGCGCGAGCGCACCATGGTCTGCGAGGTCTGGGACGACGGCTACGCCCAGCCCCGGCAGCGGCGCGCCCAGGAGACCGACGAGGGCGGGCGAGGTCTGCAGCTGGTCAGTCTGCTGGCCGAACGCTGGGGCAGCCGGCGCACGCCCAAGGGCAAGATCGTCTGGTTCGAGCTGGCGCTGTAGCGGTGGCGAGGCCGTAAGGCTGGGCCGTACGGGTGCAGTCGCCCGGCTGCCCGCCGTGTCGGCGCGGGCCGGGCCGTCCGGGCGGCGTTGCATGTCCGCCATGCGCGTCCGCCAGCTCACCGCCGCAGCCATCGCCCTGCTGCTCGCCGCCGGCCTCGGCGGCTGCTCCGACGACCCGGCCCCGGCCCATACCGCCGAGCCCGCACCGGCCTCGGCCGACCCCACCGCCACCACCGGGGACGTCCGGCCCGCCGACCGCAACGACGTCGAGAACGGCGGCACGCTGCGCTGGGCGATGGACGGTTTGCCGCCCACGCTGAACGTCTACCAGAGCGACGCGAACGCCGACTCGGCGCTGCTCGCCCACGCGCTGTACCCCTCGCTGTTCCGGCCCGACGAGCACGGGCGGCTCGTCCCCGACCCGGACTACCTGGCCGGCGCCGAGTCCACCCCGCCCGGGCAGCAGCCGCAGGTGGTCACCTACCGGTTCAACCCGCACGCCGTCTGGAGCGACGGCACCCATCTGTCGGCCGCCGACCTCACCGCCCAGCAGGCCGCCCTGTCCGGGCTGGACCCGGCCTACCGGAGCGCACACCCGGCCGGGTACGACGCCATCGAGTCGATCACCGAGGGCGCCGGCCCGTACGAGGTCAAGGTGACCTTCCGGCGGCCGTACGCCGAGTGGCGCGCGCTGTTCGGACCGCTCTACCCGGCCGCCGAGACCTCCACGGCGGCGGCCTTCAACCGGGCGCTCACCGGCGGCGGCCACCTGACCGCCGGGCCGTACACCTTCTCCCGGTACGACGCGAAGGACAGACGGATCACCATGGTGAGCAACCAGCTCTGGTGGGGGGACCTGCCGAAGACCGACCGGATCGACTTCGTGGTCACGCCGCCCGAGCAGCGGTTGGACGCGCTGGACCAGGACCTGCTGGACGTCGCCCCGCTGACCGTGGCGGTGGACCGGGCGGTGCCGGTCGCTCCCACGGCAAGCCCCTCGGCGGGCACCGGTCCGGCCGCCCCGCCCGCCCCGCCCGCCGCCGCGGACGCAGGGGCGCCCGAGGCGGCGGCGCTTGCGCTGCGGCGGGCCGAGTCGCTGCCCGGGATCACCGTGCACCGGGCCGCCGCCGCCTCGCTCACCGAGCTCACCGTCAACGCCGCCCGCGGCCCGCTCAGCGATTCGACGGTCCGGCGGGCGCTGGCCCGGGCGGTCGACCGGCGGCGGATCGCCGAGGCCGTGCTCGGCCCGCTCGGGCTGCCCGGCGCCCCGCTCGGCAGCCACCTGCTCACGGGGGACCAGGAGGGCTACCGCGACAACAGCGCCGCGGTCGGCCCGGCGGAGGCCGGTGAGCTGCTGGACGAGGCGGGCTGGAAGCGGCCGAACGGCGGCACCCGGGTCAAGGACGGCAAGGAGCTCGCCCTCACCCTGCTCGTCCCGGCCGGCTCGGCGACCGCCAAGCGCACCGCCGACGCGCTCACCGCCTCCCTCGCCGAGTCCGGCATCGCGGTGAAGACGCAGGCCGCGCCCGCCGAGACCTTCGTCAAGGACCACCTCGCGGCCGGGGACTACGACCTCGCCCTGTTCTCCTGGCCGGCCGGCCCCAGCCCGGCGGGCGAGCAGCGCGCCGCCTACGCCAAGCCCCGGCCGGACGCCAGCGGCACGCCCGACCCGGGCACCAACTACGGCCGCAGCGGCACCGAGGAGATCGACCGGCTGTTCGACCGGGCGGCCGCCGAACTCGACCCGGCGGCCCGGCTGGACCTGCTGCAGGAGGCGGACGTGCGGATCTGGCAGCTCGGGCACTCGGTGCCGCTCTACCAGCGGCCGGAGCTGGTGGGTGTGCGGACCGGAGTGGCCGGGGTCGGCGCCTGGGGCTTCGGGTGGCCCCGGTTCCAGGACGTCGGCTGGAGCCGCTAGAGCTCGGCGGGCTGCGGCTCCAGCAGGCGCTCGACGTCGGCGATCCGGGCCAGCTCGGGGCACTCCTTACGGGCCCGGGCGAGCGCCTCGGGGGCTTCCTCGGGGCGTCCGGCCGCGATGAGGGCCGCGGCCAGGCTGCAGGAGGCCAGGGCGGAGGCGTTGGATCACGAACGGAAGAGTGTCGGAGCCTGGCCGCCGGGTGAAGAGTGCGTGACCCAGCTGTGATCTTGATCCCGCCCGACCTGCTCGTTTCCGCCCACCTGGGTGCTTCCCCGTACGATAGGAGGAAGCCGAGGCATGTCCATATGCCCGGCGGGTGGACCGGTAGTAGCAGGCGGAACGGGTGGCAGCGGCCGACAGGGGCCGCAAGTGCGCGTCTCGCGGCCGGGCGCCGTAACCCACGATTCCGGGAGAATCCGCTAGGCATGCCCACGCGCAACGATATCCGTAACGTCGCCATCGTCGCCCACGTCGACCACGGCAAGACCACGCTGGTCGACGCCATGCTGAAGCAGGCCGGCGCCTTCGCCGCCCACCAGCAGCTCGACGACCGGATGATGGACTCGAACGACCTGGAGCGCGAGAAGGGCATCACCATTCTCGCGAAGAACACCGCGGTCAAGTACCACCCCAAGGACGGTGGCGCGCCGATCACCATCAACATCATCGACACCCCGGGCCACGCCGACTTCGGTGGCGAGGTCGAGCGCGGTCTGTCGATGGTGGACGCGGTCGTGCTGCTGGTCGACGCCTCCGAGGGCCCGCTGCCGCAGACCCGCTTCGTGCTGCGCAAGGCGCTCGCCCAGCGTCTGCCCGTCATCCTGTGCATCAACAAGACCGACCGTCCGGACTCCCGGATCGACGAGGTCATCAACGAGACCTACGACCTGTTCCTGGACCTGGACGCGGACGAGGAGCAGATCGAGTTCCCGATCGTCTACGCCTGCGCCCGTGACGGCGTCGCCTCGCTGACCAAGCCGGAGAACGGCACCGTTCCCGCGGACAGCACCAACCTGGAGCCGTTCTTCTCCACCCTGCTGGAGCACGTCCCGGCCCCCAGCTACGACGAGGACGCCCCGCTCCAGGCCCACGTCACCAACCTGGACGCCGACAACTTCCTCGGCCGCATCGCGCTGCTGCGCGTCGAGCAGGGCGAGCTGCGCAAGGGCCAGACCGTGGCCTGGATCAAGCGCGACGGCTCGATCCAGAACGTCCGCATCTCCGAGCTGCTGATGACCGAGGCGCTCACCCGCAAGCCGGCCGAGGTGGCGGGCCCCGGTGACATCTGCGCCGTCGCCGGCATCGGCGACATCATGATCGGCGAGACCCTGGCCGACCCGGAGAACCCGATCGCCCTGCCGCTGATCACGGTGGACGAGCCGGCCATCTCGATGACCATCGGCACCAACACCTCGCCGCTGGTCGGCCGCGGCGGCTCCGGCAAGGGCGCCGACGCCAAGGCCGGCGTCAAGGTGGATCGCAAGGTCACCGCCCGCCAGGTGAAGGACCGCCTGGACCGCGAGCTGATCGGTAACGTCTCGCTGCGCGTCCTGGACACCGAGCGCCCGGACGCCTGGGAGGTGCAGGGCCGCGGTGAGCTGGCGCTGGCCATCCTGATCGAGACCATGCGCCGCGAGGGCTTCGAGCTGACCGTCGGCAAGCCGCAGGTGGTCACCAAGGAGGTCAACGGCAAGACCCACGAGCCGGTCGAGCGCCTCACCGTGGACGTCCCCGAGGAGCACATGGGTGCCGTCACCCAGCTCATGGGCGTCCGCAAGGGCCGGATGGACAACATGTCCAACCACGGCTCGGGCTGGGTCCGGATGGAGTTCGTCGTGCCGTCCCGCGGCCTGATCGGCTTCCGCACCGAGTTCCTCACCAACACCCGCGGCACCGGCATCGCCCACTCGATCCACGAGGGCCACGAGCCGTGGTTCGGCCAGCTGACCACCCGCAACAACGGCTCGCTGGTCGCCGACCGCGCCGGTGTGGTCACCGCCTTCGCGATGACCAACCTCCAGGAGCGCGGTGTGCTCTTCTGCGAGCCGGGCACCGAGGTGTACGAGGGCATGATCGTCGGTGAGAACTCGCGCGCCGACGACATGGACGTGAACATCACCAAGGAGAAGAAGCTCACCAACATGCGTTCCTCGAACGCTGACGTGGCCGAGTCGATCGTCCCGCCGCGCAAGCTCTCGCTGGAGCAGTCGCTGGAGTTCTGCCGCGAGGACGAGTGCATCGAGGTGACCCCGGAGACGGTTCGCATCCGTAAGGTCGTCCTGGACCAGAAGGACCGCGGGCGTACCGCCTCGCGCGCCAAGAAGGCGTGATCCGGACGCTCTGAACGGCCATTGGCCGGATTGTTTCGCCCCCCTTTCCGATTGGAGAGGGGGGCGAACTTTTTCAACTACTCCAAGTTGTCGGGGCCGGTATTAACGGAATAACGCTCATCACACCCGAGTGTCCGCTGAGCGGACGCGACGGTTCGTCATGCATGACGACTGTCCGTTTGATACCTGTCTGGCTATGTCTCAAATGTCCGGTTTTCGAAACTTACCGACTGTTCATGTGACCTAATTGAGATCGTCACTGGTCACTTTCGTGTCCGTGCGTGACGGATAGTGGAGCCAGTCAGGCTCGGGTCAAGGGTGAACGCGCAGGGGTGCGCGCCGAAACCACGAGCGCGGACGGCATTGCGGACCCGGTGACAACCGTTCCGTGGTGCCCTCCCCGTCGCAACGTCGAATTCAGGAGGCACACCGATGCGTGGTGTGAGCCAGGCCAAGTGGGTTGTCGCAGCGGTTGCTGTCGCGCTCGCCGCGACTGCTTGTAGCAGCAGTGGCAGCAGCGACACCTCCGGTGGGAGCTCGGACGGCGCCGCGGTCAACCCCGCGGGCGTCTTCAGCTACCAGAGCGCCGAGCCCCAGCGCCCGCTGCAGCCGGCCAACGCCATGGAGAACCAGGGCGGCCGTATCGTCAAGCAGCTCTTCACGGGCCTCGTCGACTACGACCCCGCGACCGGTGCCCTGCGCAACCAGGTGGCCGACAAGATCGAGACCACCGACGCCAAGAACTACACCGTCACCCTGAAGTCCGGCTGGACCTTCCACGACGGCACCCCGGTCACCGCCAAGTCCTTCGTGGACTCCTGGAACTGGTCGGCCAACCCGGCGAACAACCAGATCAACTCGGACTGGTTCTCCGACATCGCGGGCTACGACGCCGTCCACCCGGACAAGGGCGACCCGACCGCCAAGGAAATGTCCGGCCTGAAGGTCGTCGACGACACCCACTTCACCGTCGAACTGACGGCCCCCGTCTCGTACTTCACGTACAAGCTGGGCTACTCGGCCTTCTTCCCGCTGCCCACCGGGTTCTTCACCGACCCCAAGGGCTACGGCGAGAAGCCGGTCGGCAACGGCCCCTACAAGTTCGTCTCGTGGGAGCACAACAAGGCCGTCACCCTGGCCGCCTACGACAAGTACGCGGGCAGCAACAAGCCGAAGAACGGCGGGATCGTCTTCCGCAGCTACACCTCGCCCGAGGCCGCGTACAAGGACCTGATGTCCGACACGCTGGACGTCCTGGACCAGGTCGACTCGACCGACCTGCCGAAGTACAAGGATGACCTGGGCAAGCGCGCCGTCGACCAGGCGCAGGGTGCGATCCAGAACATCTCGTTCGCGCTGTACAACGCGGACTGGAGCGACCCGGCCAAGGCCAAGGTCCGCCAGGGCCTGTCGATGGCGATCGACCGCGACACCATCACCAAGACCGTGCTGAACAGCAGCCGCCAGCCCGCCGACTCGTTCGTGGCGCCGGGCGTCATGGGCTACAAGGCCGGCACCTGCGGCGACGCCTGCAAGTACGACCCGGCCAAGGCCAAGCAGCTGATCCAGGAGGGCGGCGGCGTCCCGGGCAACAAGATCACCATCCTCTACAACTCCGACGGTGGTCACAAGGAGTGGGTGGACGCGGTCTGCAACTCGATCCGCCAGGCCACCGGCGTCGAGTGCCTCGGCGACCCGAAGCCGGACTTCAAGACCTCTCGTGACATCATCACGAAGAAGCAGGTCCCGAGCATGATGCGGACCGGCTGGGTGCAGGACTACCCGCTGAACGCCAACTTCCTGCGGGACGTCTACGGCACCGGTGCCGCCGCGAACGACGGCGGCTACTCCAGCAAGGAGTTCGACGACCTGGCCCACCAGGCCGACGCGGCCACCTCGGTCGAGAAGACCGCGGACCTCTACCAGCAGGCCGAGGCCGTTCTGGCCAAGGACATGCCGCAGATCCCGCTCTGGTACTACAAGACCAACTCGGGCTACTCCAACAACGTTCAGAACGTGAAGTTCAACTCCTTCGGCGACCCGGTCTACACCGACGTCGAGGTCAAGAAGAAGTAATCGGTCGGCACCGCCTGACCCGGTGACAACGGCCGGTGCCCGTCCCATCCCCACAAGGGCGAGGACTGGCACCGGCCGTTGGCACGCCGACTTATCTCTGGCCGGGTTGACGGGCCCGGCAGAGTCATACATGGAGGCACGATGGGGCGCTTTGTCGCGAGGCGACTGCTCCAGATGATCCCGGTGTTCCTCGGAACGACCGCACTCATCTTTTTCATGGTGCACTTGCTGCCCGGTGACCCGCTGGCAGCGCTGTGGGGCGACAAGGCGCCGGACCCGGTGCAGCTCGCTGTTCTGAGGCACCAGCAGCACTTTGACGAGCCGCTGATCCAGCAGTACCTCGACTACATGGGGGGCCTGTTCACCGGCGACTTCGGCAAGGCCCTGGACGGACGTCCGGTGCTCGACAAGATCACCGAGGCACTGCCGGTCACGGTCCAGCTGGCGCTGCTCGCGTTCAGCATCGAGATCGTGCTGGGCATCGGCATCGGCCTGTTCGCCGGTCTGCGTCGCGGCAAGATCTTCGACAAGAGCGCCCTGATCTTCACCCTGCTGCTGATCTCGATCCCGGTCCCGGTGCTGGGCTTCCTGTTCCAGACGATCTTCGGCATCAACCTCAAGTGGGTTAAGCCGACCGTCCAGGACAGCACCGACATCACCCAGCTGCTGCTGCCGGCCATCGTGCTCGGCTCGCTGTCGCTGGCCTACGTCGCGCGCCTCACCCGTACCTCCATCGCCGAGAACATCAAGGCCGACTACGTGCGCACCGCGGTGGCCAAGGGCCTGCCGCGCCGCAGGGTCATCGGCACCCACCTGCTGCGCAACTCGCTGATCCCTGTGGTCACCTTCCTCGGCACCGACCTCGGCGCCCTGATGGGCGGCGCGATCGTCACCGAGGGCATCTTCAACGTCCAGGGTGTCGGCCACGCGCTCTACCAAGCGATCAACATGAAGGAGGGCGCGACCGTCTCCGGTTTCGTGGCCTTCCTCGTGATCGTCTACCTGGCCGCCGGCCTGATCGTCGACCTGCTTTACGCGGTCCTGGACCCGAGGATCCGTTATGCCTGACCTGACCAAGACGGCCGAGGAGACCCCGGCCCAGCCCGCCGTCGTGGCGGCCGCCAAGCCCGAGAAGGCCCGCAGCCTCGGCTCCGACGCCTGGCACGACCTGCGCCGCAAGCCGATCTTCGTGATCTCCGCGCTGCTCATCCTGCTGCTGATCGTCATCGCGATCGCGCCGGGCCTGTTCACCTCGGTGGACCCGAGGGCCGGCGACCTGCGCGACCACTTCCACACGCCGCCGAACTACAGTCACTTCTTCGAGGCGGACTGGTTCGGTTACGACGGTCAGGGCCGCAGCATCTACGCCCGCGTCCTCTACGGCGCCCGCGCCTCGGTCGTGGTCGGCATCTGCGTCACCCTCGGTACGACCATCCTCGGTGGCATCTTCGGCATGCTCGCCGGTTACTTCGGCGGCTGGGTCGACACGATCATCTCCCGCATCACCGACATCTTCTTCGGCATACCGCTGCTGCTCGGCTCGCTGGTGATCCTCAACGCCTTCGCCACGCGCACCATCTGGAGCGTGGTCTTCGCCCTGGTCGCCCTGGGCTGGACCCAGATGACCCGTGTCATGCGCGGTTCGGTGATCACGGTCAAGCAGGCCGACTTCGTGACGGCGGCCAAGGCGCTCGGCGCCAGCACCGGCCGGATCATGTTCCGGCACATCCTGCCGAACGCGATCGCCCCGGTGATCGTGGTCGCCACCATCTCCCTCGGCGGCTACATCGCCCTGGAGGCGACGCTGAGCTTCCTGGGCATCGGTCTGCAGGACCCGACCATCTCCTGGGGCATCGACATCGACTCGGCCCAGAAGCTGATCCGTACGGCGCCGTTCGCCCTGTTCTTCCCGGCAGGCATGCTGAGCATCACCGTGCTGGCCTTCATCATGCTCGGCGACGCGGTGCGCGACGCCCTCGACCCGAAGCTCCGCTGAGAGAAGAGGTGACGACCCGATGACCACCGTGATCGAGAGCAACCAGAAGAGCGATCGTCTCGAAGTCGGAACCCCGCTCCTGGAGGTCAAGGACCTCCACGTGGAGTTCCACACCCGGGACGGCATCGCCAAGGCCGTGAACGGCGTCAACTACTCCGTCGCTGCCGGCGAGACCCTCGCCGTGCTCGGCGAGTCCGGCTCCGGCAAGTCCGTGACGGCGCAGACCATCATGGGCATCCTGGACATGCCCCCGGGCAAGGTGACCCAGGGCGAGATCCTGTACCGCGGCCAGGACATGCTCAAGATGAGCAACGAGGAGCGGCGCAAGATCCGCGGCCGGAAGATCGCGATGATCTTCCAGGACGCGCTGTCGGCCCTCAACCCCGTGCTCAGCGTCGGCTACCAGCTCGGCGAGATGTTCCGGGTGCACCAGGGCGCCTCCAAGGCCGAGGCGAAGGCCAAGGCCATCGAGCTGATGGACCGGGTGCGCATCCCCGCTGCCAAGCAGCGCGTGGGCGACTACCCGCACCAGTTCTCCGGCGGCATGCGCCAGCGCATCATGATCGCCATGGCGCTGTCGCTGCAGCCCGACCTGATCATCGCCGACGAGCCCACCACCGCCCTGGACGTCACCGTCCAGGCCCAGGTGATGGACCTGCTCGCGGAACTGCAGGCCGAGTACAACATGGGTCTGATCCTGATCACCCACGACCTCGGCGTGGTCGCCGACGTCGCGGACAAGATCGCCGTGATGTACGCGGGCCGGATCGTCGAGACCGCCCCGGTGCACGACCTGTACGCGAACCCCGCGCACCCGTACACCAAGGGCCTGCTCCGCTCGATCCCGCGCCTGGACCAGAAGGGCCAGGAGCTGTACGCGATCAAGGGCCTGCCCCCGAACCTGCTGAAGGTCCCGGCCGGTTGCGCGTTCAACCCCCGCTGCGATGTCGCCACCGACCTGTGCCGCACGGAGATCCCGGCGCTGCATCACGTGACCGGCAAGGACGGCGAGGAGCTCACCGGCCGCCGCAGCGCGTGCCACCTTTGGAAGGAGACCCTCCATGGCTGAGAACATCCTGGAGGTCAAGGACCTGGTCAAGCACTACCCGCTGAGCCAGGGCATCCTGTTCAAGAAGCAGATCGGCGCGGTCAAGGCCGTCGACGGCATCAGCTTCGACCTGAAGAAGGGTGAGACGCTCGGCATCGTCGGCGAGTCCGGCTGTGGCAAGTCCACGCTGGCCAAGGTGCTGATGAACCTGGAGCGGGCCACCTCCGGCCAGGTGCTGTTCAAGGGCGAGGACATCTCCAAGCTGAGCGGCTCGGCTCTCAAGGCCGTCCGCCGGAACATCCAGATGGTGTTCCAGGACCCGTACACCTCGCTGAACCCGCGCATGACGGTCGGCGACATCATCGGGGAGCCCTTCGAGATCCACCCCGAGGTGGCGCCCAAGGGCGACCGCCGCAAGGCCGTCCAGGACCTGCTGGATGTCGTGGGTCTGAACCCGGAGTACATCAACCGGTACCCGCACCAGTTCTCCGGCGGTCAGCGCCAGCGCATCGGCATCGCCCGCGGTCTCGCGCTCAAGCCCGAGATCATCATCTGCGACGAGCCGGTCTCCGCCCTGGACGTTTCCGTTCAGGCGCAGGTCATCAACCTGCTGGAGCAGCTGCAGGGTGAGTTCGGCCTGTCGTACATGTTCATCGCGCACGACCTCTCCATCGTCCGGCACATCTCCGACCGCGTCGGCGTGATGTACCTGGGCAAGATGGTCGAGATCGGCTCCGACGAGCAGATCTACGAGAACGCCACCCACCCGTACACCCAGGCGCTGCTGTCGGCCGTACCGGTGCCGGACCCGACGGCGCGCGAGTCCCGCGAGCGGATCATCCTCACCGGTGACATCCCCTCGCCGGCCAACCCGCCGTCCGGCTGCCGCTTCCGCACCCGCTGCTGGAAGGCGGAGGACCGCTGCGCGGAGGAGATCCCGCTGCTGGCGATCCCGACCACGCTGGAGGGCCCGGCCGCGCACGAGTCGGCCTGCCACTTCGCCGAGGTCCGGGAGTCGGCCGCGGCCTGACCTCTCCCGGCGTCCCAGGAAGGGCCCGCGGCTTCGGCCGCGGGCCCTTCCGGCATTCGGTCAATCCGGCACTGCGTCAACCCCGCAGGGGGTTACGGCACTCGTCCGGGTGCACCCGGCTCGCGCCGTCGCCGGGGCACGCTTCTCATGGGGTGTGATGCGAAACACACCCGATGAGGAGGGACCTCCATGCCCGTAGCCGCCCGTGCTCGCCTGGTCCTCGCCGCTGCGACGTCCGTGGTCCTGGTGGCCACCGGGTGCGGCGGCGGCGGAGGAGGCGGTGGCACCAGCTCGTCGAACGCCACCAAGACGTTCAGCTACCAGAGCAGTGAGCCGCAGAACCCGCTTCAGCCCGCCAACGCGAACGAGGTCGGCGGCGGTCGCATCATCCAGAACCTCTTCAAGGGGCTGGTGGACTACGACCCCAGCACCGCGAAGATCCGGCTGCAGGCCGCGGACAAGATCGACACCAGCGACTCGCAGACCTTCAACGTCACCCTGAAGGACGGCTGGAAGTTCCACGACGGCACCCCGGTGCACGCCAAGAACTTCGTGGACGCCTGGAACTGGGGCGCCAACCCGGCCAACGCCCAGATCAACAGCTCCTGGTTCTCCGACATCGAGGGCTACCAGGACGTCCACCCGGCCGGCGGGAAGCCCACCACGGACAAGATGTCCGGACTGACCGTCACGGACGACCTGCACTTCACCGTCAAGCTGAGCCACAAGGTCTCGTACTTCGAGTACAAGCTCGGCTACATCGCCTTCTCACCGCTGCCGGACGGCTTCTTCAAGGACCCGAACGGGTACGGGCAGAAGCCGGTGGGCAACGGCCCGTACCAGTTCGTCAGCTGGTCCCACAACACCGAGGTGGTCACCAAGTCCTTCCCGGACTACCAGGGCGTGGACAAGCCGAAGAACGGCGGCATCGTCTTCAAGATGTACACCACGTCCGAGGCCGCCTACGCGGACCTGCAGTCCAGCAACCTGGACGTGATGGACCAGGTGCCGCCGTCCGCGCTGGCGACGTACAAGAACGACCTCGGCGACCGGGCCATCGACGCCCCGCAGGGCGCGATCCAGAACATCGGCTTCACGCTCTACCAGGCCGACTGGTCCTCCCCGGACAAGGCCAAGGTGCGCCAGGGCCTGTCGATGGCGATCGACCGCGACACCATCACCAAGACCGTGCTGCAGGGCTCCCGCAAGCCGGCCAGCGCCTGGGTGGCCGAGGGCGTCGAGGGCTACAAGGAAGGCGCCTGCGGCGACTACTGCAAGTTCGACCCGGCCAAGGCCAAGCAGCTGATCCAGCAGGGCGGCGGCGTCCCCGGCAACAAGCTGCTGATCACCTACAACGCGGACGGCGGCCACAAGGAGTGGGTGGACGCGGTCTGCAACTCGATCCGGCAGAACACCGGCGTCGACTGCCTGGGCGACCCGAAGCCGGACTTCAAGACCGCGCGCGCGGCGATCACCACGCACCAGCTCAACGGCGCCTTCCGCACCGGCTGGGTGCAGGACTACCCGCTGAACGCCAACTTCCTGGCCGACGTGTACCGCACCGGCGCCGCCTCCAACGACTTCGGGTACAGCAACCCGCAGTTCGACGACGCGGCCACCAAGGCCGACGAGGCCCCCAGCGTCGCCGCCACCGTGACCGGCTACCAGCAGGCCGAGGCCGTGCTGCCGAGCGGCATGCCGGCCATCCCGCTCTGGTACTACCGCACCAACTCGGGCTACTCGAGCAAGGTGCAGAACGTGAAGTTCGACTCCTTCGGCAACCCGGCCTGGACCCAGGTCGAGGTCAAGGGCTGATCTCCTGCGGCCCGCCCGGCGGCGGGCCCGCACCCCCGGGCCGGCCCCGCCCTCTCCGCGCGGAGGGCGGGGCGCGGTCTCTCGGCCGACCGGCCCGGCCGGCCGGAACGTAGGAAGGAGGCTCGGATGGGCAGTTACGTGCTGCGGCGGGTGCTGCAGATGATTCCGGTGTTCTTCGGCACCACGCTGCTGATCTTCGTGATGGTCTACACGCTGCCGGGTGACCCGGTGGTCGCGCTGTTCGGCGAGAAGGCCGCCGACCCGGCCGTGGTGGCCAGCATCAAGCACAAGTACTTCCTGGACCAGCCGGTCTGGAAGCAGTACCTGCACTACATGGGGAACCTCTTCCAGGGCGACTTCGGCACCAGCTTCACCGGCCGCCCGGTCTCCGACATCATGGCCAACGCCTTCCCGGTCACCATCCGGCTGGCGCTGCTGGCCTTCGTCTTCGAGATGATCCTGGGCCTCGCCCTCGGCCTGGTCTCCGGGCTGAAGCGCGGCAGCATCCAGGACACCCTGGTGCTCGTGCTGACCCTGGTGGTGATCTCGATCCCGGTCTTCGTGCTGGCGTACATCGCGCAGACGGTCTTCGCCACCAACCTCGGCTGGGTCACCCCGACCGTGCAGAACAGCTACGACCTCTCCCAACTCGTCCTGCCTGCCGTGGTGTTGGGCTCACTGTCGCTCGCCTACGTGGCCCGGCTCACCCGGACCTCGATCGGCGAGAACCTGCGGGCCGACTACATGCGCACGGCCGTCGCCAAGGGCCTTCCCCGGCGCACCATCGTCCTGCGCCACCTGCTGCGCAACTCGCTGATCCCGGTGGTCACCTTCCTCGGCACCGACCTCGGCGCGCTGATGGGCGGCGCGATCGTCACCGAGGGCATCTTCAACGTGCAGGGCATCGGCAACGTCCTGTACCGGGCGATCAACACGAAGGAAGGCCCCACCGTGGTCGGCATCGTGACCGTCCTGGTGATCGTCTACCTGGTCGCCAGC
The DNA here is from genome assembly GCF_044768305.1 of Kitasatospora sp. NPDC101155. Lineage (NCBI taxonomy): Bacteria > Bacillati > Actinomycetota > Actinomycetes > Kitasatosporales > Streptomycetaceae > Kitasatospora > Kitasatospora sp. NPDC101155. The sequence continues at coordinate 80,932 of NZ_JBIWPN010000006.1, forward strand.
CTGCTCGTCGACCTGCTCTACGCGGTCCTGGACCCGAGGATCCGCTATGCCTGACATCCACGACGAGGACTCGTACGAGCCGCACCCCAAGCCCGGCGTCGCGCGCCTCGACTACGCCGGGGAACAGGGCATGGCGGTCGAGCAGGGGACCCTGGTCGAACGGGATGTGGAGAAGCGGGAGGAGGCCCGCAGCCTCTGGGGCGACGCCTGGCGGGACCTGCGCCGGCGGCCGATCTTCCTGATCTCGGCGGTGCTGATCCTGCTGCTCGTCATCATGGCGATCTTCCCCTGGGCCTTCACCGACGCCGACCCGCGCAAGGCCGACCTGGTGCACGACTACCTGCGGCGGCCGGCCTGGGGCGACATCTTCGGAACCGGCTGGTTCGGCTACGATGCGCAGGGCCGATCCATCTACGCCCGGGTCATCTACGGCGCCCGCGCCTCGATCACCGTCGGCATCTTCGTGACCGCCACGGTCACCGTGCTCGGCGGGCTGACCGGCATGGTCGCCGGGTACTTCGGCGGCGGCGTGGACGCGGTGATCTCCCGGATCACCGACATCTTCTTCGGCATCCCGCTGCTGCTCGGTTCGCTGGTGCTGCTGAACGCCTTCTCCACCCGCACGGTGTGGAGCGTGGTCATCGCGCTGGGCGTGCTCGGCTGGACCCAGATCGCCCGCGTCATGCGCGGCGCGGTGCTGACCGTCAAGCAGGCCGACTACGTGGTGGCCGGCCGGGCGCTCGGCGCCGGGACCGGACGGCTGATGTTCCGGCACATCCTGCCGAACGCGATCGCCCCGGTGATCGTGGTCGCCACCATCGCGCTCGGCGGCTACATCGCCACCGAGGCGACGCTGAGCTTCCTCGGCATCGGCCTGCAGGACCCGACCATCTCCTGGGGCATCGACATCTCCTCCGCCCAGAAGGTGATCCGCACGGCGCCGTACGTGCTGTTCTTCCCGGCCGCGGCGCTGTCCGTCACCGTGCTGGCCTTCATCATGCTGGGCGACGCGGTGCGCGACGCCCTCGACCCGAAGCTTCGCTGAGCGAGGGGAGCGCATCGTGACCACAGCTGTGCACAGCACCGAACACGAGCGGGAAACGCCGTACGAGGGGCCGCTGCTCGACGTACGGGACCTGCACGTCGAGTTCGTCACCCGGGACGGCGTGGCCAGGGCCGTCAACGGGGTCAACTACAGCGTCCGGGCCGGGGAGACGCTGGCGGTACTGGGCGAGTCCGGCTCCGGCAAGTCGGTGACCGCACAGGCGATCATGGGCATCCTGGACATGCCGCCGGCCCGGATCCCGCGCGGCGAGATCCGCTTCCGCGGCCGGGACATGCTGAAGATGGGCAAGGACGAGCGGCGGAGGATCCGCGGCCGGAAGATCGCGATGATCTTCCAGGATGCGCTGTCCGCCCTCAACCCGGTGCTCAGCGTGGGCTTCCAGCTCGGCGAGATGTTCCGGGCCCACCAGGGGGCCTCGCGGGCGGAGGCCAGGGCGAAGGCCGTCGAGCTGATGGAGCGGGTGCGCATCCCGGCGGCCAAGCAGCGGGTGAACGACTACCCGCACCAGTTCTCCGGCGGCATGCGCCAGCGCATCATGATCGCCATGGCGCTGGCCCTGGAGCCGGACCTGATCATCGCGGACGAGCCGACCACCGCGCTGGACGTGACCGTCCAGGCCCAGGTGATGGACCTGCTGGCCGAACTCCAGGCCGAGTTCCACATGGGCCTGATCCTGATCACCCACGACCTGGGCGTGGTCGCCGACGTCGCGGACAAGATCGCGGTGATGTACGCGGGCCGGATCGTCGAGACCGCGCCGGTGCACGAGCTGTACGCGCGCCCGGCCCACCCGTACACCCGGGGCCTGCTGGACTCCATCCCGCGGCTGGACCAGAAGGGCCAGGAGCTCTACGCGATCAAGGGCCTGCCGCCCAACCTGCTGCGGATCCCCAGGGGCTGCGCCTTCAACCCGCGCTGCCCCCGGGCACAGGACATCTGCCGGGCCGAGGTGCCGGAGCTGTTCCCGGTCGCCGAGGAGGACGGCAGGCCGCTGGAGGGGCGCGGCAGCGCCTGCTTCTTCTGGAAGGAGACCCTCCATGACCGTTGACGGAGCCGGCGCCGGCAGGGCCGCTGCCAACGGGTCCAGCGCGCTGGGCGCGGTGGTGCCGGAGGAGGTCGCGTTCAACCAGGACATTCCGCGCGGCGAGCCGATCCTCGAAGTCCGGGACCTGGTCAAGCACTTCCCGCTCACCAAGGGCGTGCTGTTCAAGCGGCAGGTCGGCGCGGTCAAGGCCGTCGACGGGGTCAGCTTCGACCTGATGCAGGGTGAGACGCTCGGCATCGTCGGCGAGTCCGGCTGCGGGAAGTCCACGCTGGCCAAGGTGCTGATGAACCTGGAGCCGGCCACCGGCGGCTCGGTCCGGTACAAGGGGGAGGAGATCTCCCGGCTGTCCGGGTCCGCGCTGAAGGCCGTCCGGCGCAACATCCAGATGGTGTTCCAGGACCCGTACACCTCGCTGAACCCGCGCATGACGGTCGGCGACATCATCGGGGAGCCCTTCGAGATCCACCCCGAGGTGGCGCCCAAGGGCGACCGCCGCAAGGCCGTCCAGGACCTGCTGGACGTGGTCGGGCTCAACCCCGAGTACATCAACCGCTACCCGCACCAGTTCTCCGGCGGTCAGCGCCAGCGCATCGGCATCGCCCGGGGATTGGCACTCAAGCCGGAGATCATCATCTGCGACGAGCCGGTCTCGGCGCTGGACGTGTCGGTGCAGGCGCAGGTGATCAACCTGCTGGAGCAGCTGCAGGGCGAGTTCAACCTGTCGTACATGTTCATCGCGCACGACCTCTCCATCGTCCGGCACATCTCCGACCGGGTCGGCGTGATGTACCTGGGGAAGATGGTCGAGATCGGCACCGACGCGGAGATCTACGACCACGCGACCCACCCGTACACCCAGGCGCTGCTGTCGGCCGTGCCGGTGCCGGACCCGACGGCGCGCGAGTCGCGGGACCGGATCGTGCTCACCGGGGACGTGCCCTCGCCGGCCAACCCGCCGTCCGGCTGCCGCTTCCGGACCCGCTGCTGGAAGGCACAGGAGCGCTGCGCGGTGGAGGTCCCGCTGCTCGCCTCGCCGAGCTGGCTGCAGGGCGCGGCCTTTCACGACTCGGCTTGTCACTTCGCGGCGGAGCGCGAGATCGAGCAGAGTGCGGCGGAGCGCGAGATCGGGCCGAGCGCGCCGGAGCGCGAGATCGGGCCGAGCGGCGACTGACCGCGCCGTCCCCAGGGCGCGTCCTCGGCGCGGGGGCGCGCCCCGTGCCATGCCGTGATGGAACCGAGATCTGCCGTGCCCTCCCCAAGTGCGCGTCGGTCATTGATAGTTGCTAGGCGCCTATCGGTGGTCGCTGCTGCGCTGAGGAGGGCTGCTCACATGGACGCGGTGGAGGTGATCGGCGGCGGCCGGTCGAGCCTGGAGCCCGGGACCCCGTTGCTGGAGGTCGAGGACCTGCACATCGAGTTCCACACCCAGGACGGCGTCGCCAGGGCCGTCAACGGGGTGAGTTACTCGGTGTCGGCGGGGGAGACGCTGGCGGTGCTGGGGGAGTCCGGCTCCGGCAAGTCGGTGACCGCGCAGGCGGTCATGGGCATCCTGGACATGCCGCCGGGGAAGATCACCTCGGGGCGGATCCTGTTCCGGGGTGAGGACCTGCTGACCATGAACCCCAAGGCCCGGCGGGCCGTCCGGGGTCAGCGGATCGCGATGATCTTCCAGGACGCGCTGTCCGCCCTCAACCCGGTGCTCAGCGTGGGCTACCAGCTGGGCGAGATGTTCCGGGTGCACCAGGGGCTCTCCCGCAAGGAGGCCCGGGAGAGGGCCGTCGAGCTGATGGAGCGGGTGCGCATACCTGCCGCCCGGCAGCGGGTCGGTGACTTCCCGCACCAGTTCTCGGGCGGCATGCGCCAGCGCATCATGATCGCCATGGCACTCTCCCTGGAGCCCGACCTGATCATCGCGGACGAGCCGACCACCGCGCTGGACGTCACGGTGCAGGCCCAGGTGATGGAGCTGCTGGCCGACCTCCAGGCCGAGTTCAACATGGGCCTGATCCTGATCACCCACGACCTGGGCGTGGTCGCCGACGTCGCGGACAAGATCGCGGTGATGTACGCGGGCCGGATCGTCGAGACCGCGCCGGTGCACGAGCTGTACGCGCGCCCGGCCCACCCGTACACCCGGGGCCTGCTGGACTCCATCCCGCGGCTGGACCAGAAGGGCCAGGACCTGCACGCCATCAAGGGCCTGCCGCCCAGCCTGCTGCGGATCCCGCAGGGCTGCGCGTTCAACCCGCGCTGCGACCGGGTGCAGGACCGCTGCCTGGCCGAACTCCCGCCGCTGGTGCCGGTGGTGGACGAGGAGGGCGCCGAGCTGCCGGGCCGGCGCAGCGCCTGCCACTACTGGCGGGAGACGCTGCACGGCTGAGCCCCTTCGGGCCAACCGGGCGTCGGGCGGCCCTACTTGGTGAATCCGACGTTCTCCCAGACGATGTCGGACAGCCCCTGCGCCCCGATGTTGGCGAGGTCGGCGCGAGCACCGTACAGCTGCGGCCGCTGGTAGAGCGGCAGTACGCCGGCCACCTTCCAGAGCTCGCCGTCGGCCTGGTTGATCGCCTCGGAGGCGGTGCCGGCGTCGGTCGCGGCGGCGGCCCGGTCGAGCGCGGCGTCCGCGGCCGCGCTGCCGGCGCCGACGTGGTTGGCGCCGCCGTTCTGCGCGAAGCCGGCCCGGCTGCCGCTGGCCGGGAACGGGGTGCCGATCAGGGCGTAGGCGGCCAGGTCGAAGTCGTTGCGGTTGACGTACTTGTCGAAGAACTCGTTGGCGGCGGCGGTCACCGTGGTGACCTTGATCCCGACGTCCTTGAGCATCTTGGTGACGCCGACGGCCTCGTTCTGGGCCACCGCGACCCCGGCCGGGACGATCATCCGCAGGTTCAGCTCGCGGCCGTCCTTCTTCCGGACGTCGCCGTCGAGCTTCCAGCCGGCCGCGTCCAGCTTGCGGGCGGCGTCGGCGGGGTCGAAGCGGGACAGACCGAGGGAGTTGTCGCGGTAGCCGTTCTGGTTGGCGACCAGCAGGTGGTTGTTGAGCGGGACGCCGGGCCAGTCCAGGCCGTTGAGGTCGGAGCGGATCAGGGCGTCCCGGTTGATCGCCTGGAACACGGCCTGGCGGACGGACGGGTCGCCGAGCGCCGGGGTGCGGGCGTTCAGGGTGATCTGCCGGAAGTCCGGCCCGCCGGCCCGGCGCACGGCGGCGCCCTTGGTGTTCTTGATGACCTGGTAGCCGGCCAGGTCCGGGCCGTTGTTGAAGAGGTCGATCCCGCCCTTGGCGAAGGCAGCGCCCATCGCGTCGGGCAGCATGGCGTGGAAGACGATCTTGTCCAGCATCGGCTTGTCGCCCCACCAGGTGCGGTCGGCGACCAGGGTGACGGTCTGCGCGGCCGGGTCCAGGCGGTCGACCTTGAACGGGCCGGCGGTGAGCGGGATCGCGTCCAGGTAGGCCGAGTTGAACAGCTCCGGGGTGGAGACCTTGGCGGCCGGCAGCAGCGGGGCGTTGGCGGCGCCGTTGAACATCGACTGCCACTCGGAGAACGGCTGGTCGAAGGTCATCACGGCCTGGAAGTCGTCCTTGCCGCGCTCGACCGAGGAGACCAGCTCGAAGCCGGTGCTGCTGGAGGGCCGGTAGGCCGGGTTCCGGCCGTTCAGGGCGCGCCAGTTGGCCTCGATGTCACGCCAGGTGATCGGGGTGCCGTCGGACCAGTGGGCCTTGGGGTTGAGCGTCCAGGTGACCACCTGTCGGCCGTCCTTGAAGTCGGCGTGCGCCTCCTGCAGGTAGGCCGGGTTGACGGTCTGGGTGCCGGCCGCGTCCGAGCGGAAGAAGGTCGGCAGCAGCGGCTTGGTGACGGCGATGGTCGAGGACTCGCTGCCGTCGGCGTGGATCGGCGACCACTGGTGGGAGAACTGGGTGATCGCCAGGTTCAGGGTGCCGCCCTGGCGCAGCTCGGAGCGGTCGTGCTGATTGATGTCGATCGAGGTGAGCTTGGGGACCCCGGCGGCGCTCGGCATCGCGTCCGCGCCCGCGTCGCCTTGCCCGGAGGAGCAGGAGCAGAGCGCGAGCGAGAGGGTCAGGACGGTGAGGCCGGCGAGCAGTGCCGTCCGGTGGTGCTGGAGGCGGCTGCTCATCGGCGTGGCTCCCGGGGTCGCTGTGGCGGAAGGTGTGGCGTCACATCTTGCTGACCGGGAGGGGGAGTTGTCGAGGGGCGGGACCATCTGCCGGTACTGCGGCAGCGGGCCCGCCCCTCGTTCGTGTCCGGTCCGTCAGGCGACGGTGAACTTGAAGGTGCGGTCCTTGTCGCCGGTCTTGTCGAACAGCGAGGTGACGGCGTCCGCTACGTCCTGCGGGGTGATCGTGCCGGTCTGGCCGTTCTTCTTGACCTTCACCTTGTCGAACACGCCGTTCAGCTGCGAGCTCAGCGCGTCGAGGTCCCACTTGGGCGCGATCTTGCCGGAGGCGTCCGGGACCAGCGTGAGCGCCTTGGCGGCGGTCTTGGCGCCGAATTCCCAGGGCTTGGCGCCGGCCACAATGTGGATCTTGCCGTTGGTGACCTGCTTGCCGAGACCGTCGGCCGCGGCCTGCAGGGCCTGGGTGGAGACCTTGGGCTGGGCGGCCGTGACGGCCAGCGCGATCGGCTGGTCCGGCTTGCCGGCGGCGCGGTCGCGGTAGGCCTGCTCGACCACGTCCAGGGCGGCGTTGGAGTCCACCGCCTGGCCGGCCTTGCCGGGCACCACGACCGGGTCGCCGTTGTCGCCGAACTTGACGTAGCCCTCCTGCAGGCCCTGGCCCGAGCCGGCCGCCAGCGAGTCCAGTGCCGCCTTGAGCTTGGCCCGGTCGACCCGGACCTCCGGCGCGACCGCCTTGGTGCCGCCCTTGAGCGACTTGATGACGTCGACCGGGTTGTAGCTGTGCGCGGCGAGGCCGTCCACGGTGGCAGTGGTGTCGAAGCTCAGCCCGGCGACGGTCGGGTCGAGGTCGACGCTCTGGTCGCCGATCTTCAGCTTGAGCGGCTGCTGCCCGGCCTTGCCGACCGACTCGTCCAGGGCGTGGATCGCCTGGTCACGGCTGTTGCCGCCGATGTCGGTGCCGAGTACCACGGTGCCCTTGGGGACGTCCGACTCGTTGAGCATCAGGCCGGTGCCGTACGCGGCGGCGCCGAGGAAGAGCACGCCGCCGACGGCGTAGACGCCGAGCTTGACCAGCTTCTTGGCGCCGCCTCCCTTGGCCTTGCCCTTGTCCTTGCCCTTGGCGGGGGCGGCCGGCTCGGCCTTGGCCGGAGCCGGGGCGGGGTTCGGTGCGGGGACGGGCTGCGCGGCCGGACCGGGCGGAACCGGGCCGTCGGGACCGCCCGGAGCGGGCCGGGCCGCCTCCGGGCCCGGGCCGGGAGCCGGGGTCGGCAGCGGGGTGAACTCGGTGGACTCCGGGTCGCGGCCGGCCTGCGGGGAGCCGCCGGGGGCGGGCTGCGGTGCGCCCGGGAACAGCCCGCCGGGGGCCGCCGGGGGGCCGAAGGGGTCCTGGCCGGGGGCGGCCGGACGCTGGGTGGCGAACGGGTCGGCGCCGGTCGGGGCCGAGGCGAACAGGCCCGGCTGCGGACGGCCGTCGGCGGCGCGCGGGGCGCCGTTCTGGGGCAGGCCGGGTATGGCGGCCGGCGGCGGGGTGTTCTCGCGGATCGGCGCGAAGCCGTCCACGGAGGTGTCCTCCGGGCCGGGCTCGGCGGGGGCCGGGCCCTGCGGACGGCCGTTCAGACCCGGCGCGCCCTGCGGGCCGTTCTGCTGCCGCCGCTTCGGCCGACCACCGTTCGGCTGGACCCCGTTCGGCTGCGGGGCCGGCTGCTGGGCCTGCTGCTGGGGGCGGCCGCCGCGCGGGCCGCGCGGACCGGCCTCGGGGCCGGTCGGGCGGGTCGGGCGGGTCGGGCCGAACGGGTCGGCGACCGGGGCGAACGGGTCGGCGACGGGGGCGAAGGGCTCGGCGGCCTCGTACACCCCGGGCTCCTCGGCCGGCACCTCGGCGCCGAACGGCGCGGGGGCCTGGTTCGGCGACTTGCCCGGGGCGGGCACCGGGCGGCCGTTCGGGCGGGCCGCAGCGGCCGCCGGGGCCGGGCGGGCGCCGTTCGGGGTGCCCTGCGGACGGGCCTCGGCGGCGGTGCCGGCTCCGGCCGGGGCCTCCGGCGCGCTCGGGGCACCGGCCGGCACGGCGGCCGGGGTGGGCTCGGCGGCCGGGGCCTTCTTCTGCCGCGGCCGGAACCACGCGCCGGTGGACTCGGACTCGGAGGTCGCCGGCGGGATCGGCGGGATCTGCCACTCCGGCGGCAGGTGCGGCGGGGTGGCCCCGCGGCCACCGTCCTCCATCACGCCGAGGACGGGCGAGGCGGGCGCGGAGCGGTGCCGCGGGCCGCCCGGCTCGGCGGCGGCCGGGGCCGGCTCGCCCGGGCCGTCCTCGTTCTTGACGGTGCTGCGGACGACGACCGGCGGGATCGGGCGCGAGCCCGGGATGTTGATCCGCACCCGGGTGGTCAGGGTGGTCTCGGTCTTCGGGCCGTCGTCCTCGCCGCCCGACGCGGCGCCCTGGTCGGCACCGGCCGCGGCCCGGTCGCCGCCGGGGAATCCCGGTGTGCCGTAGGGCGGCGTGCCCGACGGGTAGGCGTCCGGACCCGTGCGCCGGGGCGTCGGGTTGGCGTTGTCAGATTCGCGGCTGCTCAATGCTGCTCTGCTCCGGGTTCGCGGGCGGGCCGTGCGGCGCGACCGCGGTTCGTGGTCGCCGGGCCCTGGGCCTGTCTCTGCGACCGACGGTCGGGTTCGACGTACTGCGGGACCACCATACTGGGAAGAACTGAGGGGTGAACGGCTTCGGACAGATCCTGATACGTCCGGTTCCTCCGGTATGAGAGTACGGCCGTGTGGTCCTGACTGCGCGTCGTGCGCGGTGCCGTACGCCGCGCGCGGGCGGGATCAGCGCGGGGGGTTGGGCACCCCCGGGAACCAGCTGCCACGGGTGGGCAGGGTGGCGCAGATCACGCCCAGGACCGATCCGGCGAACAGCCAGGCCAGCGAGGTGGCGTTGGACCACAGCACGTTGTCGCCCTCCGGTCGGGGCACCATCATCAGCAGCATCGCCAGGAACCAGCCGGCCGCGGGCATCGCGGCGCCGAGCCGGGTGCCGGTGATCCGCAGACCGGCGTAGAAGGTCGCGACGCTCGCGGCGAGCGCCAGCAGAACCCCCACCGGCGGCCACAGGGCCTGCACAAAGGATCCGCAGACCGATACCGCGATGCCCAGGAGGAAGAACAGGACATACACCGCGATCCGGACGGCGCGCGGGGGTTGAGGCTCGGCCAGCCGCTCCTTCTGGGTGCCGAGGACGGTCGCCGCGAACGAGCGGCGCGGCGGCGTGGCGGGCGCGGTCATCGGACGCTCCCCTCAGTGGCGTTCTCGGTCTCGGTGTCGTGGTCCAGGCCCGCGAACAGGTCGCGCTCGGGGCGCTCCGGCCCGGCCTGGCCGCGCACCAGCTGGTAGTACTCGGTGGCGAACAGCGGCTGGCCGAGGTCGTTGGAGAGCGCGAAGAAGGCGCCGTCCACGGTGATCTGGGTGGCGTGCGCGGCCATCGCGGCGGCCTTGCGCCCCGCGTACCCGGCGCCGTCCAGCGCGGTGGTGACGGCCTCGTCGGCCACCACCCCGGGCACGTCGGCGGGCTGGGCGACGCCCGGGAACGGCGCCTTGACGGCGGTTTCGGCGAGCCCGGCCTCGATCACCGAGCGGGGCATCCGGTTCCAGTACACCTTGGCGATCCGCCAGGCACTGCCCAGCTCAGGGCGGTGCGCCGGGTCGGCGGCCAGCTCGTACGCGCGCATCGCGACCCGGTGCGCCTGGATGTGGTCCGGGTGCCCGTAGCCGCCGTTCTCGTCGTAGGTGACCAGCACCTGCGGCCGCACCTCGCGGATCACCGTGACCAGGTGGCCGGCCGCCTCGTCCACGTCGGCCCGCCAGAAGCAGCCGGGGACGTCGTTGTCGGGCACGCCCATCATCCCGGAGTCGCGGTAGTGCCCCGGGCCGCCGAGGAAGCGGAAGTCGGTGACGCCGAGGGCGCGCATCGCCTCGGTCAGCTCGCCGATCCGGTACGCGCCGAGGGTGTCGTCCCGATCGGCCGTCAGATGGGCCAGCTCGGGCGGGATGACCTCGCCGCCCTCGCCGAGGGTGCAGGTCACCAGCGTCACCCGGGCGCCCTCGGCGGCGTACCGGGCCATGGTGGCGCCGTTGCCGATCGATTCGTCGTCGGGGTGGGCGTGCACCAGGAGGAGGCTGCGGCCGGTAGTCGCGGTCATGGGAGGAAGCCTAACGACCGCGGCTACGGGTCAGAGCTTCAGGCCGTTGAGCATGCTGGCGAGGTTGGTGGTGACCTGGGTGATCGACGGGGCGATCGAGCTGGAGGCCAGGTAGAAGCCGAGCAGCGCGCAGACGACGGCGTGCGTCGGCTTCAGGTCGGAGCGGCGGACCAGCACCACCACGATCGTCAGCATCAGCGCGACTGCGGAGATGTTCATGGCCATGTCGGCTCATCCCCCTTCTCGGGTGCCGACCCCTGGGGAGGGCCGGCGGTGGGACCGTACGGGAATCGGGGCCGGGTGACCGGGGCCGGGACGGACCCGACGATCACTCGCCCGACCAGTCATACCCGATGGGTAAGGGGAGCATTACATTCGGTGAGTCCGTGCACGCCGGGGCGTCGGGGCACTCGTGCGGCGCGTGGGCCGGTCGGAGGGGGTTTGGAGCTCTTTGGGGGGTACTTCGCGACGATGCTCCGAACGAGTGATCACCAGTCACCCTGTCGTGGGAGTCCGCCGTCGTAGGGTCTGGTGCCATGACCTCCCACACCCCTGCGGACACCTTCCCCCGGCAGTACGCGCGGACCCTGCGCTACACCGTCGGCGCGCCCCGCTCCTTCTCCGTCGCACCGGACGGCTCGCGGGTCGTCTTCCTGCGCTCACGCTCCGGCAGAGACCGGGCCAACCTGCTCTGGACCCTCGACACCGCCACCGGCGAGGAGCGGATCGCCGCCGACCCGGCCGTCCTGCTCGGCGGCGGCGAGGAGGACCTCTCGCCGGCCGAGAAGGCCCGCCGCGAGCGCAGCCGCGAGGGCTCGGCCGGCGTCGTCGGCTACGCCCTGGACGCGGACGGGAAGCTCGCCGCCTTCGCCCTGTCCGGCCGGCTGTTCACCGCCGACCTGGCCACCGGCGCCACCGCCGAACTGCCCGCCCGGGGCCCGCTGCTGGACCCGCGGCTCTCCCCGGACGGCGCGCACGTCGCCTACGCCAACACCACCGGCGAGCTGCGGCTGACCCGTACCGACGGCAGCGGCGACCGGGCGCTCGCCGAGCCGGACGGCCCCAACGTCACCTGGGGTCAGGCCGAGTTCATCGCGCAGGAGGAGATGGACCGCGACCGCGGCTTCTGGTGGTCCCCGGAGAGCGACCGGCTGCTGGTCGAGCGCGCCGACGACAGCCCGGTGCGCCGCTGGTGGATCGCCGACCCGGCCAACCCGGACCGCGAGCCCGCCGAGGTCGCCTACCCTGCGGCCGGCACCGCCAACGCCGAGGTCGGCCTCTGGGTGCTCGACCTGCACGGCGGGCGCACCGAGGTGTCCTGGGACCGCGAGGCCTTCCCGTACCTGGCCCGGGTGCACTGGTCCAAGGGCGGGGTGCCGCTGCTGCTGGTCGAGTCCCGCGACCAGCGCGCGCAGCGGATCCTCGGCCTGGACGTGGTCACCGGCGCCACCGACCTGCTGTTCGAGGAGCGCGACGAGGCCTGGCTGGAGGCCTTCCCGGGCGTCCCGGCCTGGACCCCGGACGGCAAGCTGGTCCGGATCTCCGACGAGGGAGGAGCGCGCGCGCTGGTGGTCGGCGACCAGGCCGTCACCGGGGCCGACCTGCACATCAGGTCGGTCGTCACCGTGACCGAGGAGGAGGTGTTCTTCACCGCCTCCGGCGGCGCCGAGGAGACCGACCCCGAGCCCGGCTGGATCGCCGTCGGCCGGATCAGCCACGACGGCAAGCGGCTCGCGTGGGAGTCCTCCAACGGCCGTCCGTTCACCTCCGTCACCAGCGCGGTGCACGCCGGCGGCATCACGGTCCGGGCCACCGCCGAGCCCGACCTGCCGGGCTCCCTGGTGCAGGTCGCCCGCGACCTGCCGGAGGGCGTGGTGGTCGACGACGTCGCGGTCATCGCCTCCTACGCCGAGACCCCGGTCATCACCGCCCGCCCGGTCTTCCGCTTCGCCGGCGAGCGCCGCATCCCGGCCGCCGTCTTCCTGCCCACCGGCTACGACCGCGAGCACGACGGCCTGCTGCCCGTCCTGATGGACCCGTACGGCGGCCCGCACGGCCAGCGCGTCGTCCAGGCCCACAACCCGCACCTCAACTCGCAGTGGTTCGCCGACCAGGGCTTCGCGGTGGTCGTCGCCGACGGTCGCGGCACCCCCGGGCGCGGTCCGGCCTGGGAGAAGTCCATCGCCTTCGACTTCGCCGGGGCCACCCTGGACGACCAGGTGGACGCGCTCCAGGCGCTCGCCGGGGAGTTCCCGCTCGACCTCGACCGGGTCGCCATCCGCGGCTGGTCGTACGGCGGCTACCTCTCCGCGCTCGCCGTGCTGCGCCGCCCGGACGTGTTCCACGCGGCGGTCGCCGGGGCGCCGGTCACCGACTGGGAGCTGTACGACACCCACTACACCGAGCGCTACCTGGGCCACCCGGCCGAGCGGCCCGACGTGTACGAGGCGAACTCGCTGAACGGCTACGCGGCCGGGCTGGAGCGGCCGCTGATGATCATCCACGGTCTCGCGGACGACAACGTGGTGGCCGCCCACACCCTGCGGCTCTCCTCGGCGCTGCTGGCCGCCGGCCGCCCGCACACCGTGCTGCCGCTGTCAGGTGTCACCCACATGACCCCGCAGGAGGAGGTCGCGGAGAACCTGCTGCTGCTCCAGGTCGACTTCGTGAAGCGCGCGCTGGGCCTGTAGAACCCCCTGGCCAGCCTGTTCGCGGCCGGTACCCGGTAGTGCCCCATTGGGGTGATGGGGGTACCGGCCGTCGGCATGACATCCGTCATACCGAAAGCACGACGGCCGACACTGCCGCCGGCACCCGCCCGCGCGGGACTCTGAGGTGGTGCGGACAGCGCCGCACAGGACACCCGTCAGGGGAGAGGAGCCGGGCGATGGTTACCGAGGTGGCCGCCTTCCGCGGCGTCGGCAAGAGCTACGGGCGGGTCCGCGCCGTGGACGGGCTGGATCTGGTGCTGCGGCCGGGCGAGACCGTCGCCCTGCTCGGCCCGAACGGCGCCGGGAAGTCCACCAGCCTGGACCTGCTGCTCGGCCTGCGCGAGCCCGACCAGGGCAGCGTGACGCTGTTCGGTGGCACCCCGCGGGAGGCGATCGCGGCCGGCCGGGTCGGCGCGATGCTGCAGAGCGGCGGGCTGATGACCGACGTCAAGGTCCGCGAGCTGGTCGAGCTCGCCTGCAAGGTGCACCCGAGCGGTCGGTCGGTCACGGGGGTACTGACCGACGCCGGGATCACCGAGATCGCCGACCGCCGGGTCGACAAGCTGTCCGGCGGCCAGGAGCAGCGGGTCCGCTTCGCCCTGGCGATCGCGGGCGACAACGACCTGATCGTGCTCGACGAGCCCACCACCGGCATGGACGTCAGCGTCCGGCAGGGGTTCTGGGCGAGCATGCGGGCACAGGCCGACGCCGGGCGCACGGTGCTGTTCGCCACCCACTACCTGGAGGAGGCCGACTCGATCGCCGACCGCGTCCTGGTGCTGCACCGGGGCAGGCTGATCGTCGACGGCAGCTCCGCGGAGATCAAGGCGCGCGCCGGGGCGCGCCGGATCGCCTTCGAACTCCACGACACGGACGGCGAGTTCGAGGAGGCCGTGCTGCGCTCCCTGCCGGGCGTGCAGTCGCTGGACGTCACCGCCCGCGTCCCGGGGGTGCGGACGGTGCGGATCCGCACCGCGGACGCCGACGCGAGCGTGGCCGGGATCTACCGGGCGGGCCTGTACCCGCGCGGGCTGGAGGTCGCCGGCCTGGGCCTGGAGCAGGCCTTCCTGACCATCACGGGCGAGCTGGACCGCGAGGCCGACGCCGAGAAGGAGAGCGTGCGATGACCACCCTGATCAAGCTGGAGGTCCTGCGGACCCTCCGCAACCGGCGCTACCTGCTCTTCACCATCGCCTACCCGGCGCTGATGTACTTCTTCTTCATCCACGCCTACAGCTCCGACAAGCTGGCCGGCGGCCTGCCGGTGAAGACCTACTTCATGGTCTCGATGGCCACCTTCGGCGCGGTCGGCGCGGTGCTCTCCGGCAGCGCGCAGCGGATCTCGCTGGAGCGCAAGAGCGGCTGGACGCGCCAGCTGCGGCTGACCGCGCTGCCGGGCCGGGCGTACACCCTCGGCAAGATCGGCGCGAGCGCGGTGACCACGCTGCCGGCGATCCTGGTGGTCTTCGCGGTCGGCGCGACCCAGGGCGTCTCGCTGAGCGCGACGCAGTGGATCGGGCTGGCGGCCGCGCTGTGGCTGGGCAGCTTCGTCTTCGCCGCGCTCGGGGTGGCGCTCGGCTACGCGGCGGCGCCGGACTCGGTGCAGACCATCGTGATGATCACGTACATGCTGATGTCGCTCTTCGGCGGCACCTGGTTCCCGGTGAGCGGCTCGCTGGAGAAGTACGCCCGGTTCAACCCGGTGTACCTGTACAACAAGCTGGCCGCCTTCACCCAGCCCGGGCACTCCCTGGACACGGTCGCCGTCGCCGGGCTGGCTGCCTTCCTCGTGGTGTTCGTCACCGCCGCCGCCGCGCTGTACCGGCGTGACACCCGCCAGGCATGATGATCTCCATGGATGACACGCGTCAGGCCCGCCCTTCCGACGCCCACATGCAGGTGGGCCTGGCACGTGCGTCGTTCATGAATGTCCCCGGCTCCCCCGTGGAGACCAGGCGCCAGCTGCTGGTCAAGGTCGCCTGGATGCTGCTGTGGATGCTCTACCTGGCCTACCCGGCGGGCAACCTGCTGAACGGGGACCACAGCCCGGCCGGGCGGGTGCTCGGCTGGTGCTGCCTGGCGGGGTTCGTGGCCGCCTACGTCCTGCTGGTGATCTTCCGCTCGCAGGCCGAGATGAGGCTCCGGGCCTGTCAGGCGATCGTCGCGGCGATGATCGTGCTCGCGGTCGCCGCCTCCTTCGTCCTCGGCACCGCCTTTCTGACCCTGTTCATCTACGCCGCAGTGTGCGTCGCGATCATCACACCGGCGCGCTACGTGCTGCGCGCGCTCGGCGGCATGGCCGCGCTCACCGCCGGGGTCGGCCTGCTCACCCACGCCGACACGGACAACATCACGACCTTCGCCCTCACCGCCTTCCTCTCCGGCGTCGCGATGGCCGGCCTGCAGCGGCTGGTCGCCACCATGAAGGAGCTGCGCGAGGCCCGGGCGGCCGTCGCCCACCTGGCCGCCTCCGAGGAGCGGCTGCGGCTCGCCCGCGACCTGCACGACCTGCTCGGGCACTCGCTCTCGCTGATCACCCTGAAGAGCGAGCTGGCCGGCCGGTTCATGGACGCCGGCAAGGACGAGGCGGCGCGGGCGCAGGTCGCCGACATCGAGCAGGTCGCCCGACAGTCGCTGATCGACGTGCGCGAGGCGGTCACCGGCTTCCGCCGCCCGACCCTGCCGGTCGAGCTGGCCGCCGCCCGGACCGCCCTGTCCGCCGCGCAGGTCCGGCTGGAGGTCGCGCCGGAGCTGGTGGACGCCTGGCCGTCGCTGGCCACCGAGGAGGCGGGCGCGCTGGCCTGGGCGCTGCGCGAGGCCGTCACCAACATCGTCCGGCACGGCGAGGGCGCCACCGTCTGCACCGTGACGGCGGACGAGAGCTGGGAGGCGAGCGGCGAGCGCTACGCCGTCCTGGAGATCGCCGACGACGGGCGCGGGCCGGGCAAGTCCCAGGCGGGCAACGGGCTCTCCGGGCTGGAGGAGCGCCTCGCGCTGGTCGGCGGGCGGCTGGAGACCGGGCCGGGGGAGCGCGGGAAGGGCTTCCGGCTGCGGGCCTCGGTGCCGCTGCGGACGACGGCCGCGCCGTCCGAGCCCTCCGAACCCTCCGCGCCTTCCGCGCCCTCCAAGGCCCGCTAGCCGGACGGCAGTCGGGGAACCCGACCGGGTGGACTGATCGTTCTGTTGGGCATGTCCACCGTCCTCATCCTCGGTTTCGACCCGCACACCGTCCCCGGCATGGACGGCGACGGCATGCGGGCCGTCCTCGACGCCGAACTCGACCGCTTCGCCGACCACGGCCTCGACGCGGCGATGACCCTGGTCGCCCCCGACGGGACCGCCGAGCCCGCGATCACCGCTGCCCTCACCGACCGGGACTGGGACGTCGTGGTCATCGGCGGCGGCATCCGCAAGCCGGAGCCGGCGCTGCCGTTCTTCGAACTCGTCGTCAACCTCGTCCACCGCCACGCCCCGCAGGCCGCCATCGCCTTCAACACCAGCGGCGCCGACAGCGTCGAGGCCGCCCAGCGCTGGCTGTAACCCCTGGTAGGACGTGGCTTCGTCGCACTGGTGCGTGCCATGGAGAACCGGAGTAGCCGCCCGGTGCGGTGTGGGAAGTCGGCCCGGCCGACTTCCCACTGCGCTCAGCTCCCGCACTCCCACCGCTCGCCGAGGCGGCGGTACCACCAGGGGCCCGGCCCGAGGCGGTCGGCGAAGGGATCGGGAAGGGTACGGCGGAGGTAGGCCGCATCCATGGGGAGCAGGAGCCGGACGAGTTCGCCGCGCGGCCGTGGCGGAAGAGCTCCCAGCACCTCGTCCAGAACGTCGCGGGCGTGCCGTACGTCGTCGAACGAGCAGCCGCGGCAGGTGCAGTGAAGCGCCCTCGGATAGCGCGGGCGGGTGCCGGGAGGGCTCAGGAACTGCCGGTACCGCCGCAGGGCTCTTTCGGTCGCGCCTGGAAACACGTAGTACGACCTGTCCAGGTGCTCGTATCGATGGACGGCGAGGCCGGTCGAGGTCGAGAGCCCGTGAATCCGGACCGGCGGGGCGGTCTCCCAACGGCGGGCGGGATCAGGGTGCGCGCGCAGCGCGCCGGGCCGCTTACGCGGCATCGGCCTTTCGGTAGATCGTCATAGCCGCCATCATGCCGGCCCCGGCCGGTCCAGGTCGCGGTGATAACGCAGGGCGGGGCGGTCACCGAGGAGGATCTCTCCGGTGACCGCGAACCCGTTGTGGGTGAGAACGGCCTGGGAGGCCGGGTTGTCCAGGGTGGTGGCGGCGTTCAGCGCGTGCAGGCCGTACGCGGTGGCGGCGAGGCGGCAGGCCTCGGCGACGGCGGCCTTCGCGAGGCCTCGGCCGGCCGCCGACTCGGCGATGCGGTAGCCGAGGTCGGCGGTGCCGCCCGAGAGGTCCACCAGGTTGATCCGGCCGATCAGAGCGCCGTCGGCGTCCAGGATGACGTGGAACCGGCAGGTGCCCTCGGCCTGTTCGGCGAGGAGGGCGGCGTGGCGGGCCGGGAACTCGGCGAAGTAGGCGTCGCCCCGGTCGGGGACGGTGCGGGCGAACCAGGCCCGGTTGGCGCGTTCGAAGGCGAGCAGGGCGTCGGCGTGGTCGGGGCGGAGGAGCTCCAGGGTCGGCATCCGGCCAGTCTGCTGCGCAGGGCCTCGGTGAACCACCCGAATACCGGGCGGTCCACCTCGGCGTCTCCCCCCTACAGGGAACTCAAGCCTCCCTCTAAGGTCTTGACCATGGGTAACACAGAGAACAGCCTCTCGATCCGCGTGCTGCTCGCCGAGGACCAGGGCATGGTCCGCGAGGCGCTGGCGGCGCTGCTCGGGCTGGAGGGGGACATCGACGTCGTCGCGCAGGTGGGCCGCGGGGACGAGGTGGTGGAGGCGGTGCTGGCGAACGACGTGCAGGTCGCCGTGCTGGACATCGAGATGCCGGGCATGACGGGCATCGAGGCGGCCGCCGAGCTGCACCGCAGGGCGCCGCGGACGAAGGTGGTGATCGCGACGACCTTCGGCCGCCCCGGCTATCTGCGCCGGGCGATGGAGTACGGCGCGGACGCCTTCCTGGTGAAGGACGCGCCCGCCTCCGAGCTCGCCGAGGCGATCCGCCGGGTGCTGCGCGGCGAGCGGGTGATCGACCCGGCGCTGGCGGCGGCCGCACTGGCCGAGGGCGCCAACCCGCTGACCGCGCGCGAGCGGGACGTGCTGGGGGCGGCCGCCGACGGCGCGGTGAACGCGGACATCGCCAAGCGGCTGCACCTGTCGGAGGGGACGGTCCGCAACTACCTGTCGATGGCGATCCAGAAGACCGAGGCCCGCAACCGCACCGAGGCGGTCCGGATCGCCCGGGAGAAGGGCTGGCTGTAACCCCGCGGACGGTCAGTTGAGCCGGTGCCGGGCCGCCCTGGCCTCCTGGCGGACCTTGGCGGCGGTGTCCGGGTCGAAGGCGTCCAGGATCTGCGCGTAGGCGTCCATCTCCGCCGAGCCGCCGAGGAAGTCCCCCGTCCGCACCAGGAGTTCGGCCCGTTCCAGCCGGAGCTGGGCCGGGTGCCGGGGGAGCAGTAGGGCGAGTTCGGTGGCCCACAGCTGGGTGCGGGCGTGCTCGGGCCGGTCGGCGGCCCAGGCCCGGATGTTGCCGAGCACCCGCAGCACGATGTCCAGCGGCTGGGCGGGGGTGAGCAGGTCGGGGGTGAACTCGTGCCCGGCGGTGGCGACCAGTTGTTCGACGTCGGCCGGGTCGAGCAGCCGGCCGCCGTGGAAGGGGTCGGCGAGCACGTAGTCCTCGCCGCCGGCCGGGCCGCCGACCGCGACGATGAAGTGGCCGGGCAGCCCGATGCCGTGGACGGTGAGCCCGGCCCGCCGTCCGACCGCCGTCCACACCAGCGAGAGCATGATCGGCAGTCCGCGCCGGCGCCGCAGCACGTCCGGCAGCAGCGAGGACTCCAGCCGCCTGTAGTCGGACATCCGCCCGTGGAACCGCTCCCGCCCGCCGAGGACGGCGGCGAGCAGGGCGGCGGTCTCCTCCGGGCCGGAGGGCGAGCGCTCGGCGACGGCGAGCCGCACGGCGGCCGCGTGCCGGTCCAGCGCGGCCTCGCAGGCGGCGAGCAGGGCGTCGACGCCGGGCGGCTCGCCGACGTCGCCCGGGTCGAGGACCGGGGCGTGCTCGGCGGCGGCGAGCAGGCAGAGCAGCACCGGGTCGGGCTGCTCGGTGCGGGCGGCGGTCCGGAAGCGGTCTCTGCTCTGCTCGGTCACGGTGACGACGACGGCCTTCGTGCGACGGACGGACAAGCGGACAAACGGGGACGTAGCGGTCGGGGGGCTACCCCTGGGGCAGGGGTGCGTAGTGGTAAGTGTGACTGGTAGTGAAGCCGAGTCCGTCATAGAGCGCGATCGCACCGCCGTTCCCGGCCTCGACCTGCAGGTGCGCGCCGCTCGCCCCCTCCTCGGCCGCCCGGGCGGCGAGCACGGCCATGACCGCCGTCGCCAGCCCGGCCCGCCGGGCGTACGGCTGGACCTCGATCGCGCCGAGGCAGGCCCAGGGCCCGTCGATGACGCAGCGTCCGATCGCCAGCGGCGGTTGTCCGGGGGCGCCCGGCACGGTGGCGAACCAGACCGACGGGCCGCCGTGCAGCACCCGCCGGGCCGCCTCCCACACCGCCGGGTCCTCGCTCAGCCGCCCGTACAGCGACATCCAGTCCGCGTCCGCGGTCCGCGAGAGCCGGACCCGGTCGTGCCCGGCGCCGGCCCGGGCCACCCCGGCCAGCGGGGCCGTGCGCACCAGGGTTGGCGAGCGCAGTGGGCCCAGCAGCGCCCGCAGTTCGTCCGTCGTCCCGGGGGTGACCACCTCGACCAGCGCGGGCAGGCCGCGTGCCGCGTACCAGTCCCGGACGGCGGCCAGCGCCTCCGGCAGCGGCAGCCCCGGCTCGCCGAGCGCCTGGACGGAGTTGGCCCGCTGGGTGAACCCGGACGCGGCCCGCAGGGTCCACTCGCCGAGCGCCTCCTGCTCGACCCCGGGCCAGCCGCGCCCGGCGATCCGCTGCAGCTCGACGGGCGTGGCGGCCGGCTGCGGCACGCGCCGGGCCGGGAACAGCGGGACGGCCTTGCCCGCGACCAGCAGTTTCTCCGGGAAGGAGACCGGCTCGCCCGAGCGCGGTGCTACGGTGAGCCCATGATCGTCCCACGATGTGAGCACCCCGATCACATCGCGGAACACCGGACGGTCGTCCACGAACTCGGACACCCGTCGTACGGACACGCGTCGTCCCACGTCAGAGCGATCTATCCGGACTTCCGGGCGGCTGTCCAGCGGGTCCCGAGTCATGATCCGGCCACCTCCTGTGCATTTGCGGTCTCCGACCCGCGATACTAGGGGCGGGCATCGACGACGCCGCGCTCACCGCGCACGCGAGCAGAACAGAACGGGCCGCCAGGGCCCTTCCGAGGAGGAACGACAGCGTGACCTACGTCATCGCGCAGCCTTGTGTCGACGTGAAGGACAAGGCGTGCATCGAAGAGTGCCCGGTTGACTGCATCTACGAGGGCAGCCGTTCCCTCTACATCCACCCGGATGAGTGTGTCGACTGTGGTGCTTGTGAGCCGGTCTGCCCGGTCGAGGCGATCTTCTACGAGGATGACACTCCGGAGGAGTGGAAGGACTACTACAAGGCGAACGTCGAGTTCTTCGACGACCTGGGCTCGCCCGGTGGCGCCTCGAAGCTCGGCCTGATCGAGCGGGACCACCCGTTCATCGCCGCTCTGCCGCCGCAGAACGCCGACCACTGACGATCGGTGGCTACTGAGCTGTGAGCACGAACAGCACGCGCGCGCCGTTCCCGGGCCACCCGGGGGCGGCGCGCCGCGTTTCCGACCGGCTGCCCGTCTTCCCCTGGGACAAGCTGGAGCCCTGCAAAGCCACCGCCCTCGCCCACCCGGGCGGCCTCTGCGACTTCTCCGTCGGCACCCCCGTCGACCCGGTCCCCGAGGTGATCCAGAAGGCGCTGGCCGCCCACACCGACACGCCGGGCTACCCGACCGTCTGGGGCCCCCTGGAGCTGCGCGAGGCGATCGCCGGCTGGCTGCACCGCCGCTGTGGCGCCGAGATCGGCCCGCAGGCCGTCCTGCCGACCGTCGGCTCCAAGGAGCTGGTGGCCTGGCTGCCGACCCAGCTCGGCCTCGGCCCGGGCGACCAGGTCGCCTATCCGCGGCTGGCCTACCCGACCTACGAGGTCGGTGCCCGGCTGTGCGGCGCCGAGCCGGTCGAGTACGACTCGGTGGACGAGCTGGACGGCTCCCGGGTGCGCCTGCTCTGGGTGAACTCGCCGTCCAACCCGACCGGCCGGGTGCTCGGCGGGGACGAGCTGCGCCGCGCCGTCGAGTGGGCCCGGGAGCACCGGGCGCTGCTGGTCAGCGACGAGTGCTACCTGGAGCTGGGCTGGGAGGCCGACCCGGTCTCCGTCCTGCACCCGGACGTCTGCGGCGGCCCTGACGACGGAACGCAGCACGAGGGCCTGCTGGCCGTCCACTCGCTCTCCAAGCGCTCCAACCTGGCCGGCTACCGCGCCTCCTTCGTGGCGGGCGACCCGGTGGTGGTCAAGGAGCTGCTGGAGGTGCGCAAGCACGGCGGCATGATCGTGCCGGCGCCGGTCCAGGCGGCGACGATCGCGGCGCTGGCGGACGACGCCCACGTGGCCGAGCAGCGGGAGCGGTACGCGTCCCGGCGCTCGGCGCTGCGGGCGGCGCTGGAGGCGTACGGCTTCCGCGTCGAGCACTCCGAGGCGAGCCTCTACCTGTGGGCGACCCAGGACCGCCCGTGCTGGGAGACCGTGGCCGAACTGGCCGCTCTGGGCATCCTGGTGGCGCCCGGCGACTTCTACGGCCCGGCCGGCGAGCGCTTCGTCCGGGTGGCCTTCACCGCGACCGACGAGCGGGTCGCCGCGGCCGTCGAGCGGCTGACCGCGGCGCGCTGACGACACGTCGAAGGGGCCGGTGTTCCGAGCGGGAACGCCGGCCCCTTCGGCCTGTGCGGACTACCGGGGGCTACCGGGAACCACCGCGGACTACAGCGGCAGGCCGCTGATGCTGCCGCCGTTGACGCCGCCCAGCAGGCCGCCCACCGGGCCGAGCGCGCCGGTCAGGCCGGAGAGCGGGTTGTGCGGGCCGAGGTCGGCGCCGCCGAGGCGGTTGGCCGAGCCGTGCTCCGCGAGGCCCAGGACGTCGGTGCCGGGCAGGCCGCCGGGCAGGGCGTGCTCGACCGAGCCGACCGGCAGCGCGCGCTGCACCGAGCCGAGCGGCAGCGCGTCGGTGACGGCGTTGGGGCCGGGGACGGCGCTGGAGAGCTTGTCGGTGCCGGGCAGGGCCTGGGCGACGGCGCCCGCCTGGCCGAGCTCGCCGACCGGGCCGGTGCCGGCGTTGGCGCTGCGGGTGCCCGTGCCCTTGCCGGTGACGGCCTCGCCGAGCTTGCCGGCCAGCGCCGAGGCGACCTTCGGGGTGATGGCGGAGAGCTGGCCGGTGGTGGCGGCGGTCTGGTCGACCGGGGCGGTCAGCGAGCTGGCCTTCTCGTTCGCCTCGGGGAGCTGGTGGGCGACGATGCCGCCGGCGGCATCGGCGGAGGCCGGCACGCCCGCGGCGACGGTGGCCGCGCCGGTGGTGCCGGCCGCCTGGCCGAGCTGGTGGGTGGTGTGCTGCAGGGTGGAACCGGTGTCGGTGTTGGTCAGCTGGCCCAGCGGCGCCGCGAGGTCGCTCTTGGGAAGCAGGGCGTCCCCGCCCAGGGCGGACGCGGAGCCGGCCGCGACCAGCGGGGTCGCTCCGGCGGCCACGATGAGCGCGGCCTGGGCGATCCGGCGCGTGAGGGGGTGAGACATGGGGCTCCTCGAAGGGGTCTGGGTCCGTCCCGTCCGCCGGGTGGACGACCGGGCCTGGACGGGACCGGGCGGACGAGGTTGTTACCGCTTGAGAAGCCAGAAGGTTTCGGCCGGGGCAAGGAAAGTTCCAAGCCGACCATCGGATCGTATGACCACAGCGGCGGGGTCCACCGGACCCCGCCGCACCCCGTCGGATCGGCCCCGGCCAAGGGAAGTGACGGTTCTCCACCCGGGTTCGCCGGAACGGGCGGCCGGTCCACCGGAGTTGACCGAAATCACCCGTCCGGCGGCAACCCGTACGTCTGTGCGTCAGCTCTTGTCGTACGGGGCCAGGGTGACCTGAACGAGCTTGGTCGACGTCCCCGAGGTCTGGGCCTGCCAGCCGTCCTCGGACTTGGTCTTGCGCCAGATCTTCCCGTCGTAGGCGACCGTCGCGATGCCCAGCTGCTGGGCCTGCGCGACCGCCCAGTGGGCCACCTCCCAGCCGCTGGTCCGCTCCGCGCTCGCCCCGGCGTCGCCGCCGGCGTCCGCCGAGGAGGTCAGCGCCGCGGTCGCCGGGTCCGGGGTCAGCGAGACCGCGTTCTCGGCGCCCTTGATCGTCGAGGTGTAGCCGGTGGCCGGTGTGACGGTGCGGCCGAACTCCCGGCGCACCCGGTCGGACAGCACCTGGGCACGGTCCGGCAGGGCGACCGGGGTGGCCGAGGCACCCGCGGTCGGCGACGGCGAGTCGGCCGGGTCCGGCTTGGCGTAGTCGTGCACCACGCAGGTGAAGGAGGCCGGCTCGCGCCCGGCCAGCGCCGAGGTCAGCAGGGTCGCCTTGGTCTCGTGCTTGGCGTACGCCTGCGGGTAGCCGCTCTTCTGCACCGCCTGCGCCGCGTCGGTCAGCGGCATCCGGGTGTAGCCGGGCACCTTGACCAGGCCGTCCAGGAACTTGTTGGTCGCGTACACCGGGTCCGCGATCTGCGTCGGGGTGCCCCAGCCCATCGACGGCCGCTGCTGGAACAGGCCGATCGA
This sequence comes from Kitasatospora sp. NPDC101155, assembly GCF_044768305.1. Classification (NCBI taxonomy): domain Bacteria; kingdom Bacillati; phylum Actinomycetota; class Actinomycetes; order Kitasatosporales; family Streptomycetaceae; genus Kitasatospora; species Kitasatospora sp. NPDC101155. The sequence goes on from NZ_JBIWPN010000006.1 coordinate 104,960, forward strand.
GTCCCGGTCACCGCCCGCGAGGTTGCGCAGCTTGGACTCCTGCATGGCGGTCGCCAGCGAGATCGCCGTCGCCCGGTCCGGCAGCCCGCGTGACCGCGCCACCGCGGCGATCGTCGCCGCGTTGGAGGCCTGCGGCAGCTCCAGCGTCCCGCTGCCGGCCGCGGTCTTCACCGAGCACTCCTCGGAGACGCCCGGCCGGAACCCGAACCACCAGATCCCGACCACCGCCAGGCCCGCGACCAACGCCAGGCCGAGCAGCCCGACCAGCACGAGCAGCAGCGCGCGCACCGGACCGCGGCGGCGGGGCGCCACTTCATCGCCCAGCTCCTCGCCCAGCTCCTTGCCGCGCCTTCTCCTGGCCACCCTCGCCCCTCTCGCGCCCGCCTTCTTGATCCGACACCGTACCTACTCGGACGGATGTGCGGCGCATCCCGGTTGCCGATCCACGTGCCTTCCGTGTCACGGAACGACCACATCGGCGGCACGGCCACGCGGATAGGCTGACGCCATGAGCAGCCCGAACCCGACGCCCCTGGACCTCACTCTCGACGGCGGCACGCTGACCGCCCGGCTCGTCGACTTCCCCTCGGTGAGCGGCGACGAGCAGGCGCTCGCCGACGCCGTGGAGGCCGCCCTGCGCGGCTACCCGCACCTCACCGTGGACCGGTACGGCAACAACGTGGTCGCCCGCACCACCCTCGGCCGCGGCGAGCGCGTCGTCCTGGCCGGCCACCTGGACACCGTGCCGATCGCCGACAACCTGCCCTCGTACGTCGAGGGGGACCTGCTCTACGGCTGCGGCACCTCGGACATGAAGTCCGGCGTGGCCGTCGCGCTGCGCCTGGCCGCCACCCTGACCGAGCCCAACCGCGACCTCACCTACGTGTTCTACGACTGCGAGGAGGTGGAGGCCCACCGCAACGGCCTCGGCCACCTCGCCAAGGACCGTCCGGAGTGGCTGGCCGCCGACTTCGCGGTGCTGATGGAGCCCAGTGACGCCGTGGTCGAGGGCGGCTGCCAGGGCACCCTGCGGGCGCAGATCCGGCTCTCCGGCGTGCGCGCCCACGCGGCCCGCAGCTGGCTCGGCGACAACGCCATCCACCGCGCCGCCGAGGTGCTCACCCGGCTCGCGCAGTACCAGCCGCGCCGGGTGGAGATCGACGGCCTGGAGTACCGCGAGGGACTCAACGCGGTGCGGATCGACGGCGGCGTGGCCGGCAACGTCATCCCGGACGAGTGCGTGATCACGATCAACTTCCGCTACGCGCCGGACCGCAGCGAGGCCGAGGCGGAGAAGCACGTGCGCGAGGTCTTCGACGGCTTCGAGCTGACCGTGACCGACTTCGCCGCGGGCGCGCTGCCCGGCCTTTCCCAGCCCGCCGCCCAGGCCTTCCTGGCGGCCACCGGCGGCCAGGCCCGGGCCAAGTTCGGCTGGACCGACGTCGCCCGGTTCAGCGCGCTCGGCGTCCCGGCGGTCAACTACGGCCCCGGCGACCCGAACTACGCGCACAAGCGGGACGAGCACTGCTCGCTGAGTGCCATCGCCGAGACCGAGGACCGGCTGCGCGCCTGGCTGACCAGCTGAACCTGGCCCGTTCGGCCACTGATCCGATCAGCTGCTGAAGGCCATCTTCCGGTTGCCCAACCGACCTTCTCCCGTTGCCTGAAAACGGGGGAGGGTCGGCGTAGGGTTTCGTCATGACAGGCACAGGAGACGACAAGCATTACGGACACGGCCCCGAGCAGGTCGGCGTGCCGCGGAAGAAGAAGGCCTGGCCCGAGAAGCAGAAGGGCCCGGTGCTGGTGCGCCGGGACCAGGTCGGCACGAGCACCACGGACCAGCGCCTGCTGGACACCACCGGTCCCACCGACTGGCTGCACACCGACCCCTGGCGGGTGCTGCGGATCACCTCCGAGTTCGTCGAGGGCTTCGGCGCCCTCGCCGAACTCCCGCCCGCGATCAGCGTCTTCGGCTCGGCCCGGACCCCGGTCGACTCGCCCGAGTACGAGGCCGGGGTGGCCATCGGCCGGGCCCTAGCCGAGGCCGGCTACGCGGTGATCACCGGCGGTGGCCCGGGTGCGATGGAGGCCGCCAACCGCGGCGCCTCCGAGGCCGGTGGGCTGAGCGTCGGGCTCGGCATCGAGCTGCCCTTCGAGCAGGGCCTCAACGAGTACGTCGACCTCGGGCTGAACTTCCGTTACTTCTTCGTCCGCAAGACGATGTTCGTGAAGTACGCCCAGGGCTTCGTGGTCCTGCCCGGCGGGCTCGGCACGCTGGACGAGCTGTTCGAGGCGCTGACCCTGGTGCAGACGAAGAAGGTCACCCGCTTCCCGGTGATCCTCTACGGCAGCGCCTACTGGGGCGGCCTCTACGAGTGGCTGAAGACCACCCTGGTCGCGCAGGGCAAGGCGGCCCCGCACGACCTGGAGCTGTTCCACATCACCGACGAGATCGACGAGGTCATGAAGATCCTCGCCGACGCCCGCCGGCCCGCCAACGAGATCTAGCGCGAGCGAGCCCGCGAGCGAGCCGAAGGGGCGCGCCGGTGCCGAAAGCGAGGAGCGACAAGCGAGGCACGAGCGCCGGAGTGACGAACGTCGGCACCGGGTCCGAGCGCCCCGGAGGCGAGCCGAGCGCCAACGGGAGACCTAGGCCAGCCCCCGGCGGGCGACCGCCGGGGGGCGGGTGCCCCGGATCGAGGCGACCATGTCCAGCACCTGGCGGGTCTCCGCGACCTGGTGCACCCGGTAGACCTGCGCGCCCAGCCAGGCCGAGACCGCCGTGGTGGCCAGGGTGCCGAGCAGCCGCTCGTTCACCGGCCGGTCCAGGGTCTCGCCGACGAAGTCCTTGTTGGAGAGCGAGACCAGCACCGGGAAGCCGGTCGCGGTCATCTCCGGCAGCCGCCGGGTGGCCTCCAGCGAGTGCCGGGTGTTCTTGCCGAAGTCGTGCCCCGGGTCGATGATCACCGCGTCCCGGCGGACGCCCAGCCCCACCGCCCGCTCGGCCAACCCGACGGTCACCCGCAGGATGTCCGCCATCACGTCCTCGTACCCGATCCGGTGCGGCCGGGTGCGCGGCTCGGCGCCGCCCGCGTGGGTGCACACCAGCCCGGCGTCGTACCGGGCGGCCACCTCGGCGAGCTTCGGGTCCACCCCGCCCCAGGCGTCGTTCAGCAGGTCCGCGCCGACCTCGCAGACCGCCTCGCCGACCTCGTGCCGCCAGGTGTCCACGCTGATCACCGCGTCGGGGTGGCGCTTGCGCAGCTCGGCCACGAAGGGGACGGTGCGCCGCAGCTCCTCCTCGACCGTGACCTCGTCGCCGGGGCCGGCCTTCACTCCGCCGATGTCCAGGATCGCGGCGCCCTCGGCCATCGCGCGGTCGGCGGCGGCGAACGCGGCCTCGTCGGTGAAGGTCGAGCCCTTGTCGAAGAACGAGTCCGGCGTCCGGTTCACGATCGCCATGATCACCAGCTCGTCCTCACCGAATTCGCGCGGTCCCAGGCGCAGTGCCACCGATGTCTCCTCCACAGCTCCTGCGGGTGCGATGATGGCCCCCGGCCTCACTAGGGACCATGCTGTCATGATCAGTCTGGTTCCCTGGCACTTGATCGAGGACCGGCCGGGAGTTCGGGAGGACAGCTCGTGTTCTGGGTGATCGTGGTCGCCATGGCCGTGGTGGTCGGCGGCGCCGCGCTGGTGGCGCTGGGCGGGGGCGGCTCGATGCCGGAGGCGGTGCCGGACCGCATCGCCGCGCGGCTGCCGCAGGACCGACCGCTGAGCAGGACGGACGTGGACGACCTGCGCCTGCCGATGGCCGTGCGCGGCTACCGGATGGACGAGGTGGACGACGTCCTGGACCGCCTCGGCGCCGAACTCGCCTACCGCGACTCGCGGATCGCCGAACTGGAGGCCGCCGCCCACCTGCGCGGCGCGGTCGAGGCCACCACCGCCCCGGACCCGGGCGCCGAACCGCTGCCGGGCCTGGAGGAGTTCGCCAAGGTGGTCCAGCCCGCCGCCGCGCTCACCGAGCAGCCGGCCCCCGAGGACGCCAAGCCTGGGACGCAGCAGTGACAGAGGTCGTCGAAGGCGCGGTGCTCGGCGCGGACGGCCTGCGCCGCTGTGGCTGGGGCGAGTCGACGGACGACTACCGCGTCTACCACGACACCGAGTGGGGCCGCCCGGTGCACGGCGACGACGCCCTGTTCGAGCGGGTTTGCCTGGAGGCCTTCCAGTCCGGCCTGTCCTGGCTGACCATCCTGCGCCGCCGCGAGGGGTTCCGGGCCGCGTTCGCCGGCTTCCGGATCGCCGAGGTCGCCGAGTTCGGCGAGGCGGACGAGGAGCGGCTGCTCGCCGACACCGGCATCATCCGCAACCGGGCCAAGATCGAGGCGGCGATCGCCAACGCCCGGGTCGCCCGCGACCTGGACGGCGGCCTGGACGCGCTGATCTGGCAGTTCGCCGCCGACCCGGACCGGCCGGCCCCCCGCACGCCGGCGGAGGTGCCGGCCGTCACACCCGAGTCGACGGCGCTGGCGAAGGCGCTGAAGAAGGCGGGCTTCCGCTTCGTCGGCCCGACCACCGCCTACGCCCTGATGCAGGCCTGCGGTCTGGTCGACGACCACCTGGCGGACTGCCACGTCCGCACCGGTGGGAGGAAGCGGCGCTGAGCCTCAGCGCCCGACGTACTTCGGCTTCTCCTTGGCGATGAAGGCGCGCACCGCGATCCGGTGGTCCTCGCTCTCGCCGGCCAGGGTCTGCAGCTCGTCCTCCTTGTCGAGCAGTTCGTCCAGCGAGTGCGAAGCGCCGTACGCCAGCGACTCCTTGATGGCGCCGTAGGCCACGGTCGGGCCCTCAGCCAGCTCGCGGGCGAAGACCCGCGCGGTGGCGGCGAGTTCCTCGGCCGGCACGACCTTGGTGGCCAGGCCCAGCTCCATCGCCTCGGCGGCCTTGACCGTGCGGGGCAGCATCAGCAGCTCGGTTGCCTTGGCGTGTCCGACCAGCCGGGGCAGCGTCCAGGACGCCCCCGAGTCGGCGGTCAGGCCGATCCCGGCGAAGGCGGTGTTGAAGCCGGCCCGGTCGGAGATGATCCGGAAGTCGCAGGCGAAGGCGAGCGAGGCGCCCGCGCCGGCCGCCACCCCGCCGACCGCGGCGACGGTCGGCTTGCGCATCCCGGCCAGCGCCCGGGTCAGCGGGTTGTAGTGCTCGGCGACGGTCCGCAGCGCGCCCTCGCCGGTCTCCTCGAACCGCTTCAGCAGCGCCAGGTGCTCGTTCAGGTCCTGCCCGACGCAGAACGCCCGGTCGCCGGCCCCGGTCAGCAGCACCGCCCGCACCGCCTGGTCCCCGGCCGCCTCGGTCACGGCGTCGCGCAGCGCCACCTTGGTGGCGACGTCCAGGGCGTTCATCGCCTCCGGGCGGTTGATGGTGATGACGGCCAGGCCGCCGTCCAGCTCGTACAGCACGGAATCGGACATGGGGGAGGGCTCCCTAAACGATCGTCGCGTCGGTGGTCGTGCCAGGATGCCGGAGCGCGGGCCGGACTGGGGAGTGTGAGGTATCGCACCTTCCCGTGGTGCCGGTACCGCCGCCGCACCGGGGCTTATGACGCCAATTGCGGCGGTTGGAGTCGGTCCGGCCGATGTTGCACCGAGAGTGATGTTGGTCATCAGGCCGTGGCATGCGGGATAATGGCTTCCGATCAATGCGTTCGATACCGGCGGTGGACGGACTGCCGGTGCGTAGCTGAGCGGTTGCAGGAAGGGGAACGAGCATGGCGGCCATGAAGCCGCGGACGGGTGACGGCCCGCTCGAAGTCACCAAAGAGGGGCGGGGCATCATCATGCGCGTTCCGCTCGAAGGCGGCGGACGCCTCGTGGTGGAGCTCACGCCTGACGAGGCCGAGGCCCTGGGCGATGCCCTCATGAAGGTCACCGGCTGACCGCAGCGGGTGCTCGCCGTCTCCTGGAGACGCACTGCCGGGCCCGGGTACGACGTCACGTCGGCCCGGGCCCGCGCGGTCTCCGGGGCGGGCGGCCCCTACCGCTTGACGGCGCAGAGCAGCCCGTCCGAGACCGGCAGCAGCGCGGGCAGCAGCGCCTCGCTCTCCCGTACGTCCCGGACCAGGTCCCGCACCGCGCCGGTCTGCGGGTCCTGAAGCTCCGGCTCGGCGAGCCGGCCCTCCTGGAAGACCCCCTCGAAGCAGACCATCCCGCCCGGCCGCAGCAGCCGCAGCGCCTCCAGCAGGTACTCCCGGGACTCGGCCGGATCGCCGTCGCAGAACACCAGGTCGTACTGGCCGTCGGCGAGCCGGGGCAGCACCTCCAGTGCCCGGCCCGGTATGAACCGCGAGCGGTTGGCCGCGAACCCGGCCGCCTGGTACGCCTCGCGGGCCAGCTGCTGGCGCACCGGCTCGGAGTCCACCGTGGTGAGCACGCCGTCCGGCCGCATGCCGCGCAGCAGGTAGACGCCTGACACGCCTGTGCCGGTGCCGATCTCGGCCACCGCCTTGGCGTCCAGCGCGGCGGCCAGCAGCCGCAGGCACGCCCCGCCGCTCGGCCCGATGGCCCGTATCCCGGTCCGCGCGGACTGCGCCCGGGCGTAGGTCAGCACCGCGTCCTCGCCCACGTAGGTGTCGGCGAGGGCCGCGCGCGCGGGCCCGAACTCGCTGATGGCTGCCTCTTTCGGAGCCCCGGGTGGCGGCCCGGTGCCGGGGGATGTCGATATTTCCTGCCACAGATTACTGGCCGGGCGGGAACCGCGTACGGCGGCGGGCCGTTGTCACTGAGGACCGGGTGCGGGAGACCTCCCGGGCACTTTTATCCGGGCTTGACGGGTGAGGTGGATATGGTGGTGGCCCTGCTGGGCAGAAGAGCCGACCGAGGAGGTGTGGCCGAGGGCGACGTCCCCGTGCGGCGGCACTCCCGCGGCACCGCGTCGGCCCGTACGCCGAAGCCCGTGATGAACCAGTCTGCGCACTCCGACCTGGACCAGCCCGCCGCCGCGACGCCGGCCGCCGGTACCACCGAGGCCCCCGCCCTCGCGACCTTCGCCGAGGGCCCCGACGCGCAGAGCTGGACTCCGCCCACCTGGGAGGAGATCGTCGAGGCTCACAGCGCCCGCGTCTACCGCCTCGCCTACCGTCTGACGGGCAACCAGCACGACGCCGAGGACCTCACCCAGGAGGTCTTCGTCCGGGTGTTCCGTTCGCTGTCCACCTACACCCCCGGCACGTTCGAGGGCTGGCTGCACCGGATCACCACCAACCTGTTCCTGGACATGGTCCGCCGCCGCCAGCGCATCCGCTTCGACGCGCTCGGCGAGGACGCGGCCGAGCGGCTCGCCTCCCGCGAGCCCAGCCCGGCCCAGCACTTCAGCGACACCCACTTCGACGCCGACGTGCAGCACGCCCTGGACACCCTCGCCCCGGAGTTCCGCGCCGCCGTGGTGCTCTGCGACATCGAGGGCCTGTCCTACGAGGAGATCGCCGCCACGCTGGGCGTCAAGCTCGGCACCGTCCGCAGCCGCATCCACCGCGGCCGCTCGCACCTGCGCGCCGCGCTCAAGCACCGTGCCCCCGGCCAGGTCCCCGGCCGTGAGCGCCGCGGCGGCTCGGAGGAGCCGGTGCCGGTCGGCGCCGTCGCCGCGGAGCCCGCGGCCACACCGGGCGGGCGCGGACGGAGGCGATCGTGAGCGGAGCCAGCCGGTCCGGTCCGGAACGGTCGGAGGCGTCCGACCGGCCCCAGACCTGGCGGAGCTGGGCGCTGGGCCGCCGGGGCGGTGACGACCCCGGTGAGCCGCCGCCGACCGCCGTCCCGCTGCCGGGCGACACGGAGCTGCGTGCCGTGCCCGTACGCCCCGCCGAGCCCGCCGCCGAGGAACACCACCTCGGTGAGCGCCTGTCCGGATTCCTGGACGGCGAGCTCGGCCACGACTCGCGCGAGCGGGTCCAGGCCCACCTGGCCACCTGCCCCCAGTGCCTGGCCGAGGCCGACGAGGGCCGCGCCGTGAAGCACCTGCTGACCCGCACCGACACCCCCGGCCCCTCCTCCTCGTTGATGGCCCGGCTGATGGCCGTCGGCAACCTGCCCGAGGACGGCCCGGCGGACGGCGGCTGGCCGGGCCAGGGCGGCGGTCGGCGCGACGACGACGACCTGCCCGGTGGCGGGCTCGGCGTCACCGGCACGCTCGGCGGCAGCCGGCTCACCGGTGGCTCCTTCGGCCGCGGCGCCGGCGCCTCCTTCGGCGCGGGCGCGCTCGGCGCCGACACCCCGGTGCCCGGGGTCGACCCGCGCGCCTTCGGCCGCGGCTCGATGCTGCGGCCGCTGATGGGTCGGCGCACCGGCCGTCCGGAATCCGCCGTCGGCCCCGACCGCACCGCCGCCCGGCCGCTGCCGGCCGCCGTCCGCTCCGCCGCGCGCGGCCGCCGACTGGTCTTCGCCGCCGCGGGCGCGTTCTCGGTCGCCGCGGTGACGCTCGGCGGCGTCGGCGGCCTCGCCCAGGGCGAGGACCAGCACGGCACCACCGTCAGCCCGATCGGCGGCGGCACCACCGGCCGCGGCGGCCTGGTCCCGATGACCGCGCAGGTCCCGGTGGACTTCCCGGCCCGCCCGGTCGCCGCCACCCGCGAGGCGAGCCCCTCCTCCTCGCCGGAGCGCTACCCGGGCGGCATCGCGGCCCTGCGCCAGCAGATCCGCTAGCCGACACCCCGCCTTCGGGCCCGGCCACCGGCTGGTCTTCACCACGGCTTCATCGCAGCGTGGAGCGGGGACCCGCCGGTGGCCACTACTCTGGAGGAACCGTCGTCCGGCGAGCTAGGGAGCATAGGTGTTCAGCGACGTAGGCGGGCTGGAGATCCTGACCCTGATCGTGATGGCGATCATCATCTTCGGCCCTGACAAGCTGCCGAAGCTGATCCAGGACACCATGGGCTTCATCCGCAAGGTGCGCTCCTTCGCCGACAACGCGAAGGAGGACATCCGCAGCGAGCTGGGCCCCGAGTTCAAGGACTTCGAGTTCGAGGACCTCAACCCCAAGACCTTCGTCCGCAAGCAGCTCATGGGCGGCGAGGAGGACCCGCTGGGCCTCAAGGACATGAAGGACTCGCTCGACATCCGCTCCGTCCTGGACGACAAGCCCGCGGCACCGGTGAACGGCCGCGCGGGCAGCGTGAGTTTCGACAAGGCCGCCCCGGCGCCCGCCTCCGCCGGGGCCCCGCTGCAGCCCGGCGAACGGCCCCCGTTCGACCCCGACGCGACCTGATCGAGCCCGCGCGCACCCCGCGGGAACACGACGCCACCGCCCCGCCCGGCCGTCCGGCTGAGCGGGGCGGCGGCATCCGCGCCGCTATTGTGCTGATTGTTCCCGCTGAGCCGTCCGTCACATCCGCGCTTGCGCGGACCAGGAACGGCCCCCGGGAACGCCGAGGTGCGCCACCATGGGAGCGCGCCACGGCAGGCACACGTGCGTTTGAGGAGGCCCGGGGATGGACGCGACGAGTCAGGCGGGAGGGGCGACGGCCACGGCCGGCGGCCCGGTGGTCGGCGGGCAGGCCGGTCCGGCGGATCCGCTGGTGCCCTACCTGTCCGCGGACTTCCCCTGGTACGGCCTGGACGACGGCTGGACCGGCCGCCGCTACCTGATGCAGGCCGGCGCCAGCGGCCCCCGCGGCTGGGCGGCCGGCAGCATCGACTACGGCACCCTCGGCCACGGCGACGAGCCGGCCAAGCAGTACGAGCCGCGCGAGATGCGCAAGTTCGCGGTCGTAGTCACCGTGGCCCGTCGCGACAGCCGCCGCAGCGCCGACAACACCGGCACTCTGGAGGCGACCTCCGCCTCCTCCGCCGCCTGGCTGGCCGGCTCCGGCCTGCTCGCCGCGACCTGGCCCGGCCAGCTCGACCGCGCGCTGCGCCAGGACTGGCTGGACCAGCAGAGCAGCCTGGCGTGGGACCTCGCCGACGATCTGGCCGGCCCCGGCTGGTCCACCCTCAGCCTGCCGGTCAACGGCCTGCCGCAGCCCTTCCGCTACCGCGAGTCCGAGTACGGCTGGGTGCTCGCGGGTGAGGCCCCCGGTGTCCTCCTCGGCGCCTTCGGCCGCGGCGTCAGCGCCTACGGCGTCGGCTTCGCCACCGTCGCCGATCTGGGCGGCTACACCCGGCCGTAGGAGTCGTGGATACGTCGAGGGCCCGGGTGGGATCCACCCGGGCCCTGCTATTCGCCCGCTCGCCTGTGAGTCGCTGGCTCGGGGCGGGGACTCGCCCGCCCCGTCAGAACTTGTTCTTGGGCGTCAGCCCGAGCGACATGCCCGACAGGCCGCGCTGGCGGCCGCCGAGCTTGCCGGCCACGGCACGCAGGGCGGCGCCGGCCGGGGAGTCGGGGGCGGCGAGCACGACCGGGCGGCCGTCGTCGCCGCCCTCGCGCAGCCGCACGTCGATCGGGATCGAGCCGAGCACCGGGACGGTCGCGCCGACGGTGCGGGTGAGCGCGTCCGCGACGGTCTGGCCGCCGCCGGTGCCGAAGACGTCGATCATCTCGTCGCAGTGCGGGCACGGCATGCCGGACATGTTCTCGATCACGCCGACGATCTTCTGGTGGGTCTGCACCGCGATGGTGCCGGCCCGCTCGGCCACCTCGGCGGCGGCCATCTGCGGGGTGGTGACGATCAGGATCTCCGCGTTGGGGATCAGCTGGGCCACCGAGATCGCGATGTCGCCGGTGCCGGGCGGCAGGTCCAGCAGCAGCACGTCCAGGTCGCCCCACCACACGTCGGCGAGGAACTGCTGCAGTGCGCGGTGCAGCATCGGGCCGCGCCAGACCACCGGGGCGTTGCCCGGGGTGAACATCCCGATCGAGATGACCTTCACGCCGTTCGCCTGCGGCGGCATGATCATGTCCTGGACCTGGGTCGGTCGGCCCTCGACGCCCAGCATGCGCGGCACGCTGTGGCCGTAGATGTCGGCGTCCACCACGGCGACCTTCAGGCCGTCCGCGGCCATCGCGGCGGCCAGGTTGACCGTCACGGAGGACTTGCCGACGCCGCCCTTGCCGGAGGCGACGGCGTAGACGCGGGTCAGCGTGCCCGGCTTGGCGAACGGGATCTCCCGCTCGGGGGCGCCGCCGCGCAGCAGCTGGGAGAGCTCCTTGCGCTGCTCGTCGCTCATCACGTCGAGCTCGACCTCGACGCCGGTCACGCCCGGTACCCGGCCGACCGCGTCGCGGACCCGGGTGACGATGGTGTCGCGCATCGGACAGCCGGAGACGGTCAGGTAGACCGCGACGCGAACCGCGCCCCCCTCGGCGATCTCGACCGATTTCACCATGCCGATCTCGGTGATCGGGCGGTTGATCTCCGGGTCGTTGACGGTCGCCAGGGCCTCGCGTACGGACTCCTCCGTGACGCCGGCAGCGACCTCTGTCTCGTTGGCCATGCCTTGATGGTACGGCTCCGGGCGAACCGCTTAACCGGTCGGTAGCGTGCTGCCGGTCACAACGTCCCGGAGGCGTCCCGGCGTTCGTCCATCTCCTTGAGCAGGGACTGGAGCTCGGACCGGATGAAGTCTCGGGTGGCGACCTCGCCGAGCCCGTGCCGCAGCGCGGCGACCTCGCGGGTCAGGTACTCGGTGTCGGCGATGTTGCGGTCGCTGCGGGCCCGGTCCTGCTCCATGTTGACCCGGTCCCGGTTGTCCTGGCGGTTCTGCGCCAGCAGGATCAGCGGCGCCGCGTAGGAGGCCTGCAGCGACAGCGCCAGGGTCAGGAAGATGAACGGGTACTCGTCGAAGCGCACGGTGGTCGGCAGCAGGGAGTTCCACCCTATCCAGATGACGACCACCACCGTCATCCAGACGATGAACCGCCCGGTGCCGAGGAAGCGGGCGATCCGCTCCGACAGCACGCCGAAGGCCTCGGGGTCGTAGGACGGCAGCGAGAGCAGGCCGGGCCGGACGGTGCGCGGCTGGTCGAGCCGGGTACGGCTGGAACCGCTGATCGGGGCGGTCTCCAGCCGGCCGCCGCCCTCGCGGGTGCGCAGCTCGCGCAGCTGGCGCAGCTCCCGAAGTTCGCCCTGCAGGCGCCGGCGCGCGGAGTCGTCCGGCCGTCCGTTGCGGTCACCGTCCATCGGCCATCTCCTCTCTCTCGTCGTCGCGGGCGTGCAGCGCGGCGTCGCGCCAGTCCTCGGGCAGCAGGTGGTCGAGCACGTCGTCGACGGTCACCGCGCCCAGCAGGTGGTCCGCCTCGTCCACGACCGGCGCGGACACCAGGTTGTAGGTCGCCAGGTAGCTGGTGACCAGCGACAGCGGGGTGTCCGGCGGCAGTGGGTCCAGGTCGTCGTCGACCAGCGAGCCGACCAGCATGTACGGGGGCTCGCGCAGCAGCCGCTGGAAGTGCACGGTGCCCAGGTAGCGGCCGGTCGGGGTCTCGTTCGGCGGGCGGCAGACGAAGATCTGGGCGGCCAGCGCGGGCTTGTGGTCGCTGATCCGGATCCGCGCCAGCGCCTCGGCGACCGTCGCGTCCGGCTCCAGCACGATCGGCTCGGTGGTCATCAGACCACCGGCGGTGTCCTCCTCGTACGACAGCAGGCGGCGCACCGGCGCGGCCTCCTCCGGCTCCATCAGCTGGAGCAGCCGCTCGGCCTCGTCACCGGGCAGCTCGGACAGCAGGTCGGCGGCGTCGTCCGGGTCCATCGCCTCCAGGACGTCGGCGGCGCGCTCGTCCTTCAGCTTGCCGATGATCTCGACCTGGTCGTCCTCGGGCAGCTCCTCCATGACGTCCGCGAGCCGCTCGTCCGGCAGCGCGGCGGCCACCTCGGCGCGGCGCTTGGCGGACAGGTGGTGCATCACGCTGGCCAGGTCGGCCGGGCGCAGCTGTTCGAAGGTGGCGAGCAGGTTGGCCGCGCCCTGGTCCTGCTCGGGCTGCGAGAAGCCGGTGACGTCCTGCCAGTCCAGGGTGAGCCGCTCGCCCTTGCCCTTGCGCAGCCGGCCGGCCCGGCCGACCTGGACGAAGACCTTGCTGATCTCCCACTCGCGCAGGCGGGTCTGCACCATGCCGATGTCCAGCACGGTGACGTCCTCACCGGTCTTGGACCAGGTGACGGTACGGTCCAGCAGCTCGGCGAGCACCAGGGTCTCGGACGGGCGCTGCTCGAAGCGCCGCAGGTTGATCAGGCCGGTGGTGAGCACCTGGCCGGACTCCAGGCTGGTCACCCTGGTCATCGGCAGGAAGATCCGGCGCCGGCCGACGACCTCGACCACCAGGCCGAGCACCCGCGGCGGGCGGCCGCCGAGCCGCAGCGAGACCACCACGTCCCGGACCCGCCCGACCTGGTCGCCGTTCGGGTCGAAGACCGCGATGGCGGAGAGATGGGAGATGAAGACCCGGGTGCCTGGCCCTGCCATGGACTCCCTCTGATCGCTCGACGCCTCGGCAAGGGTGCGCCGAACACACCCGCGGCCCAAGGCTACCCGTGTGTCCGGGGCCGGGCCCGCTGGGCACGGTAGCGGCCGCAGGAGTCGTGGACGCCAACTCCTGCTTACGGCTGGGCGGCCCTCAGCGGCCCTCAGCGGCGCTTGAACAGCAGCTTGGGCAGTCCGGCCGGGATCGGGCGGCGGGTGGTGGCCGGGGTGGGCATCGGCCGGGCCGCGTGCGAGTCGTCCGGCATCGCGCCCGGGCGCTCGCTGAGCGCGCCGACCGGCTCCAGCCGCAGCACCCGGCACTCCCGGGCCCAGCGCTCGGCGATGGCGTCGGTGTCGGGCGCGTTCAGCCGCTTGCCCTTGAGCTCCTCCACGGCGCCCCGCCAGGCCTCGCCGTCCGGCGCCAGCTCCACCACCCTGGCGCCCCAGCCGGTCAGCCGGCCGCCCTTGTCCTTGCTGCGCACCGTGACCACGGCCACGACGCCGGGCTCCAGGCCGTGCAGCGGCTGCTCGCCGCCCCCGCCGACCACCACCACCGCGCCGTCGTGCCAGGCGTGCCAGAGCGGACGGGCCTGCTCCTGGCCGTCCGCGCGCACCCAGAGCAGACCGGACTTCTTCGCGGCCTCCTCCAGCAGGGCCTGGTCGAGGAAGTCGTCGGCGGTCGCGGCGGCGGGCGTACGGTCCATGGCGGACAGCGTACGGCTTCGCCCCCGCCGCCGTCCCTTCCCGTCCACCGGACGTCTCAGCTCCTGTCCACCAGATGTCTCAGCCTCCGGGCGACAGTTCCATTGCGGCGGCACGGGCCTTACCGTATGAGCGCCCAACCACCGTGACCAGCGAAGGAGCGCCGTGCCCGCCGCCCGGCCCGCGACCGCCCCTGCCATCCCCGCCGCCGACCCGCGGCCCGCGCATCCGCTCCCCACCCTCGACCTGCTGCTGCTCGCCGTCTCCATCGCCGGCATCTCGTTCTCCGGCCCGCTGATCAGCGCCACCGCCGCGCCCGCCCTGGCGATCGCCCTCTGGCGCAACGTCATGTCCGTCGGCGTCCTCGGCCCCTACGCGCTGCTGCGCCACCGCGCCGAACTGCGCGGCATCGGCAGCCGGGCGCTGCTGCTCGCGATCGCCGCCGGCGCGCTGCTCGCCGTCCACTTCGCGCTCTGGATGCCCAGCCTGCGGATGACCTCGGTGGCCTCCGCCACCGCCCTGGTCACCACCACCCCGCTGTGGACCATCCTGCTGATGCGGCTGTTCGGCGTCCGGGCCCCCCGCATGGTCTGGCTCGGCACCGTCGTCGCCTTCGCCGGCGTGCTGGTGCTCACCGGCGTGGACCTCTCGCTCTCCCCGCGCGCCCTGCTCGGCGACGCCCTCGCCCTGGCCGCCGGCCTCGCCGCGGCCGGGTACATGCTGCTCGGCGCCGAGGTCCGCAAGACCGTCAGCACCACCGGGTACACCCTGGTCTGCTACACCACCACGGCGGTCGGCCTGCTGGTGATCTGCCTGGCCGCCGGGACGCCGCTGTCCGGCTGGTCGGCCGGGGCCTGGTGGCAGATCGTGCTGCTGATGGTCGCCGCCCAGCTGCTCGGGCACTCGCTCAGCAACCGGGTGGTGCGCAACCTGGGCCCGTCGATCACCTCCACCGCGATCCTGCTGGAGACCCCGGGTGCCGCCCTGATCGCCGCCCTCTGGCTCGGCCAGTGGCCCCCGGCGGCCGCCTACCCGGCGGTGGTGCTGATCCTGCTCGGACTGGTCCTGGTCGCCCGCGGCGGACGCCGGTAGCGGGCTTACAGCCAGCCGTTGCGGCGGAAGCCCCGGTACATCCCCACGCAGATCAGTGTGACCGCGCCGAGCACCGCCGGATAGCCGTACGGGTTGTGCAGCTCCGGCATGTAGTCGAAGTTCATCCCGTACACGCCGGTGATCATGGTGGGCACCGCGAAGATCGCCGCCCAGGCGGTGATCTTCCGCATGTCCTCGTTCTGCGCCACCGACACCTGCGCCAGGTTCGCCTGCAGCAGCGAGTTCAGCAGCTCGTCGAAACCGTGCACCTGCTCGGTCACCCGGGCCAGGTGGTCCGCGACGTCCCGGAAGTACTTCTGGATGTCCGGGTCCACCAGGCCCTGCGACGGCTCCGACAGCAGCTGCATCGGACGCAGCAGCGGCGCCACCGCGCGCTTGAACTCCAGCACCTCGCGCTTGAGTTGGTAGACCCGGCCGACATCGGCGCTGCGCCCGCCCTTGGCTGAGAAGACGCCGTACTCGATCTCGTCCACGTCGTTCTGCAGTCGCTCGGCGACCAGCAGGTAGTTGTCCACCACGTGGTCGGCGATCGCGTGCAGCACCGCGGACGGCCCCTTGGCCAGCAGCCCGGACTCGTCCGCGTCCGCCTCCAGCCGGTGCCGCAGCTCCTGCAGCGAACCGTGGCCGCCGTGCCGGACGGTGATCACGAAGTCCCGCCCGGCGAACACCATCAGCTCGCCGGTCTCCACCACCTCGCTGGTGGGCGTGAGCTGGTCGTGCTCGACGTAACGGATGGTCTTGAAGACGGCGAAGAGGACGTCGTCGTAGCGCTCCACCTTGGGCCGCTGGTGGGCGTGCACCGCGTCCTCCACCGCGAGCGGGTGCAGGCCGAAGCGCTGGGCGATGCCCTCGAACTCCGCCTCGGTCGGCTCGTGCAGCCCGATCCAGCTGAACGAGCCCGCGCTGTCCGGGAATTGGTGCGCCGCCTTGACCCGGCGGGCGGCCTCGCGCGGGCTGCAGGTCTCGCCGTTGCGCCGGCCGTGCTGGTAGACCGCGCAGTCCACGACCGCCGAGCCGCTGCCTTCCGGCACGGCGTCGTACGGGCCGGGGACGCCCCGACGACGGTTGGTGCGGACGGCGGCGCGCAGGCTGTTGATCATCGACATGGCAGGCTCCCTGGAACAGGAGCCGTCGCACGGCGGCACGGAGAACGCGGGAACGCAGGGCCGTGGTGCGACGGCGAGGAACACCGGTGAAGGGGATGAGGGTGCTCTCCCGGCCGGTCCGTCCGCCGTCGACCCGCGCCCGGGGCCGCTTACGGCTGGATCAGCCGGTACGGCCTGCGAGGCGAGGGATGCGGGGAAGTCGGGGCCGGGCAGAGCTGCCGGTACTGCATGGTCGGCCGGTATCCACCGCAACCACCTCCTTCGCGCCGCCGCCCCGGGACGAACGATCCCGGTGGCCAGTCGCTCACCCTAACATCTGACCGGGCGTCGGCGCCGAGGGATTCAGCCGTCCTTTACGGGCCCTTGACGGGTCCGCCCCGCCCGCCGCCCGGTCCGCCGCCCGCACGAAGCCCGCGCGACCCGGCGGGTTACGCTCACCGGCATGGCCCATGACTTCCCGTCCTTCGGCGACCCCCACGGTGGCAGCTCCCCGGAGCTCACCCGGGAGGCGGTGCTGGCCGCCGTCGAGGCCCGGCTGATCTCCACCTTCGGCGAGCCGAGCGGCCGCGCCGCCGTCACCTTCCTCGGCGCCGACCGGATCGAGGTGCTGCGCTTCGGCCCGGACGCCGAGGGCCTGGTCCGCTACACCACGCTCGGGATGGCCGCCGCGCCGATGGCCGACCCGACCGCACTGGTCGCCGACCAGCTGCGCGGCCCCCGGGTCGAACTGGTGCTGACCGTGCGCGGCGGGCACGACAGCGTGCTGCGCAGCCTCGCCACCTTCGCCGCGACGCCGCAGGTCGAGGGCCTGGTGGTGGCCCCGGGCGGCTCGCTGGACCTCGGCGCCCCGCTGTGGGACGGCGCCCCCTTCACCTCGGTGCTGGCCGCCGAGCCGGGCGGCCTGGTGGAGGACCTCGAACTGGCCGAACCCGCCGAGCCGGTGCGCTTCCTGCCGCTGCTGCCGATGACGCCCAACGAGGCGGGCTGGAAGCGGGTGCACGGGGCGGCCGCGCTCCAGGAACGCTGGCTGGACCAGGGCACCGACCTGAGGGACCCGGACCGGCGCGGCGTCCGGCTGGACTGACGGACGCCCAGGCGGGGCGTTGGGGGCCGGGGCGTACGGGGCGTGCGGGCTGCTGTGCGCGCCCGTGCCGCACCCCCGTACGCCGGAGCGCGGCCGGGGAGTGCCAGCCGCTCGCACGGTTACCCGTACGGCTGCTCGTGCGGCCGATCGGCTCGGCGCAGCGCGCCGGACCGGCTCAGCGCTCGATCGGCTTGGCCCCGGTCGCCTGCGCCAGCAGCGCCTCGTACACCGCCGGGTCGGTGGTGTGCTCGCCGAGCCGGACGGGCTTGCGGCTGCCGTGGTAGTCGCTGGAGCCGGTGACCAGCAGGCCCAGCTCGCCCGCCAGGCCGCGCAGCCGCTGCCGGGTCTCCTCGTCGTGGTCGGTGTGGTCGACCTCCAGCGCGGCCAGCCCGGCCGCCGCGAGGTCGGCGATCACCTGGTTCGAGACCGTCCGGCCGCGCTTGACCGCGCCGGGGTGGGCGAAGACCGGCACCCCGCCGGCCGCCCGGACCAGCCGGACCGCCTCCACCGGGTCGGTCTCGTGCTTGCGCACGTCCGCCCGACCGCCGTTGGCCAGCCAGTCCGGGGTGAAGGCGTCCGAGACGGTGGCCACCACGCCCGCCTCGACCAGCGCGCTGGCGATGTGCGGCCGCCCGACCGAGCCGGCCCCGGCGATCCGCTGCACCTGCTCCCAGCTGATGTCCGCGCCGAGCTCGCGGCAGCGCTCGACGATCGCCCGCCCGCGCCGGAACCGGTCGGTGCGCACCAGCTCCCGCTCGCGCGCGAACTCCGGCTCCTCCGGGTCGAACAGGTACGCCAGCAGGTGCATGCTGATGTCGCCCACCACACAGGACAGTTCGGCGCCCGGGATGACGGTCAGCCGGGTACCGTCCGGCAGCGCGCGCACCGCCCCGGCGGCCTCGGCGTGGCCGGCGACGGTGTCGTGATCGGTGAGCGCCACCACGTCGAGGCCGGCGGCCACCGCCGCGGCGACCAGCTCGGCCGGGCTGTCGGTGCCGTCGGAGGCGTTGCTGTGGGCGTGCAGGTCGATGCGCACGGGGCGGACTCCTGGAGGCTCGTGGGTGCCGCCCAGGATAGGCCGTTCGGGCGTTCAGCCGAGCAGACGGGGGGAGAGGGCCCCACAGGGCAGCAGGTCCAGCTCGGCGCCGGCCTCGCGCAGGTCGGTGAGCACCAGCTCGTCGTACATCACCAAGGCGGACTGCTCGGGCCAGGCGATCGCCCAGAGCCAGAGCCCGCGGGCCTCGCCGGCGAACACCGCGCGGTCGGCCGGGGCGTCCGGGACGTGGAACATCGGGGTGGGGCGCCCTGCGGCCATCAGCTTGGCGTCGGCGGGCTTGTAGAGGCCGACCGAGTCGCCCGGGTCCGGCCCGGGCAGCCCGGCGTAGCGTGCACCGAGCCCGACGCCCAGCTCCTCGGCGATCAGCACCAGCTCGCCGAAGCCGCCGAGCGGCGCCGGACCGGAGCAGGCGACGGCGGTGGCGCGGGCACCCGAGACGTCGTCGCCGACGTGGCCGATGCCGGTGTAGAGCCAGCCGACCGGGAGCGGCCAGGGCAGCCAGACCGGGACCTGTGAGCGGGCGACGGCCACCCCCAGGGCTTCCACACTCGGGGGCAGCACCGGCTGCATCGGGTGCACGGCTCCGTGCCGATCGCACTGCCAGGTGTCTGAGAACAGACCGGGGGCGCGGACCCGACCGGCGCACCTCGGGCAGCTTGGCTCGCCCCTCATAGCCGACAACGCTCCTCCCTCCGGACCGCCGCGTCAAGGACGATCACCCGTACGGAGGGCTCGGCGGCACCTGTCGGTGGCGGACTCCCGGCCGGCGCGGCGCGGGCGGTTCCCGTTGGGGGATGTCCCGTCGCGGCCGGCGGCAAACGTCGCGCGGGTCAGGCCCCGGACGCACTGACGCCCCGTCATCGGCGAATGCGGTGACAGGGCGTCAGTCGGGTATCGGAACGTCCGGATCGGACGCGCCGGGCTCGTCGGCGGCGGGTGAGGGCTCCCGGTCGGAGGCGCCGCGCCTGGTCAGACGGTCGGGCACGGGCGGATGAGCAGGCGCTCGCCGGTGCGGGCGGCGGCCTCGACGTACTCGCGGACGGTCTCGGCGTCGGCGATCAGGCGGTCGGTGGCGGAGCCGTCGGTGTCGTCCAGTCGGAGGATCTCGAAGCGCATGGGCTTGGTCATGGGCGTCTCCTTTCCTGGCCCCGCGGGGCGGGGCGATTGCGGCTGAGTCGGTATCAGCCCATTCGGGGTCTTGCGGATCCGGCGGTACGGCCGGACCGATCGCGTCGTACGTGCGGCGGTCTGCTGCGGCAAGGGCTCCCCCTGCTTGCCTGGTGCGTCCAATGCCTCGTGCAACCACGGTGTCGTGGCGGTGCTACTGGGCCGTTGCCCGTCCGTAACGTCCAGGTTTCGCCTGATCGGCAACCGCGTGCGGGCCGGCGATGATTCCCGGACAGAATCAAAGATTACCGTAACTAACGAATTTTGTCCCGCGTGGAGGACGGCCGGACTGCCAAAAGTGGTTCAGACCACTCCGGTGAGGGTGCCGGGCGGGGCCCCCGCCCCGGAGGCGAGCAGGCGAGTACGAGCGGGCGAGCAGCAGCAGCTCAGGCCCAGAACGCCGCCAGTGCCTCGGCCGTGACGGCGGGCTGCTCGGCGTTGGGGGAGTGGCCCGCGTCCGCGACGACCACCCGGCGGGCGCCCAGCCGCTGCGCCATCCGGGACTGCTCCGGCACCGGCCAGGCGTAGTCCCGCACCCCGGACAGCACCAGTACGGGCAGCGCCCTGGCGGCCACCGCCGCCAACTCGTCCACCCGGTCCGGCGCGGCCACCAGGTGCCCGCCGACCACGGCCAGTGCCTGCGGCACGTTCGCCACCCAGCGGCGGTGCAGGAACTCCGTGACATCCGGCTCCAGGACGGGCTTGGGCGTGTCGCTGCTCTCGTCCATCTGCCGCATGACCTGCCAGATCTCCTCCAGGGTCAGCACCGGCAGGGCGTCCAGCAGCAGCTTGGTCCGGGCCGCCTCGGCCGCGTCGATCGCCCCCGGCCCGGTGGCCATCAGGGTCAGCGAACACCAGGGCAGCGGCCCCGCCGCGGCGGCCGCGAGCACGGCCTCCCGCACCACCTGACCGCCGAAGGAGTGCCCCAGCAGGTGCACCGGCCCGCCCTCGGCCGCCAGCACCTCGGTCAGCGCCCGCACGTCCGCGCCCAGCGCCGGGAGCTCGTACGCGGCCGCCTCGTCCGGCCCGCCGGTCTCGTACTGCCCCCGCTGGTCCACGGCCGTCACCCGGTACCCGGCCGCCGCCAGCGGCTCCAGCAGCCCGATGAAGTCCTCCTTGCTGCCCGTGAACCCCGGCACCAGCAGGGCCGCCCCCCGAACAGGCCCGTCAGGCTCCGCCCGCAACGCCGCGAACTCCCCGCGCGCGGTCACCACGCGCTCCGCCCGGGCACAACCGGGCAGGGTCAGGAACGGCGGAGTACTCATGGGTAGCTTCCCTCCCGCGACAGGCCGACACCCCGAGCTTAGGGGTCCCTGACACCCACTCCTACCAGCCCGGACGCCGACGGCGCGTCGCCGGCTGTCGTCCCGGTGGTGGCGGGTGGGAATGCCCGAGGGGGCGGGCGGGGCCGTTACGGCTCCGCCCGCCCCCTCGGGGTGGGAGTGTCAGCTCTCCGGGGTGGCCGCGACCTTGCGGGTGCGGGTGCGCTTGCGCGGGGCCGGGACCTCAGCGGGGGCCTCGGTGGCCGGAGCCTCCGGGGCGGTCTCCGCGACGGCCTTCGGCTTCCGGGTCCGGGTACGGGCCGCGGGCTTCTCGGCCGGCGCCTCGACGACGGCCTCGACGGCCTCCGCCTTCGGCTTGCGGGTGCGGGTCCGGGGGGCGGGCTTCTCCTCGGCCGGGGCCTCGGTCGCCGCCTCGACGGCCTCGGCCTTCGGCTTGCGGGTCCGGGTGCGGGGCGCCGGCTTCTCGGCCGGGGCGGCCTCGACCGGCGCCTCGACGACGGCTTCGACGACCTCGACGGCCTCCGCCTTCGGCTTGCGGGTCCGGGTGCGGCGCGGCTTCTCCTCGGCGACCGGCTCGGCGACGGTCTCGACGGCCGGAGCCGCCTCGACCACGGCCTCGGTCGCCGCCACGGCGGCCTCGGCCACGGCGGCGCCACCGCGCGAACGGCGGCGGCGACGGCGCGGCGCGGCCTCGCCCTCGGCGCCCTCGACGGCCGGGGCCCTCTCGGTCACCGGAGCGGCAGCGGCGGCCTCGCCCTCGGCGCCGACCTCCGAGCCGCGGCGGGTGCGGCGGCGCTCACGGGTGCGGCGCGGCTTCTCCTCCGCCGGGGTCTCGACGGCGGCGCGGCCCGGGCCGCTTCGCCCGCCGCGGCCGGAGCGGGAACCGCGTCCGCCGGTCTCGCCGAGGTCCTCGATCTCCTCCGCGCCGAGCCCGGCCCGGGTGCGCTCCGAGCGCGGCAGCACGCCCTTGGTGCCCGGCGTGATCTTCAGCAGCTCGTACAGGTGCGGCGAGGTTGAGTAGGTCTCCTCCGGCTCGTTGAACGGCAGGTCCAGCGCCTTGTTGATCAGCTGCCAGCGCGGGATGTCGTCCCAGTCGACCAGGGTGACGGCCGTACCGGAGGCGCCGGCCCGGCCGGTGCGGCCGATCCGGTGCAGGTAGGTCTTCTCGTCCTCGGGGCACTGGTAGTTGATGACGTGGGTGACGCCCTCGACGTCGATGCCGCGGGCCGCGACGTCGGTGCAGACCAGCACGTCGACCTTGCCGTTGCGGAAGGCCCGCAGGGCCTGCTCGCGGGCGCCCTGGCCGAGGTCGCCGTGGACCGCGCCGGCCGCGAAGCCTCGCTGGGTCAGCTGGTCGGAGACGTCGGCGGCGGTGCGCTTGGTGCGGCAGAAGATCATCGCCAGCCCGCGGCCGTCGGCCTGCAGGATGCGCGAGACCATCTCGACCTTGTCCAGCGAGTGCGCACGGAAGATGTGCTGCTCGATGTTGGCGACGGTCGAGCCGGTGTCGTCCGGCGCGGTGGCCCGGATGTGGGTCGGCTGGCTCATGTACCGGCGGGCGAGGCTGATCACCTGGCCCGGCATGGTGGCCGAGAACAGCAGCGTCTGCCGCTTGGCCGGCAGCATGGTGATGATCTTCTCGACGTCCGGCAGGAAGCCGAGGTCGAGCATCTCGTCGGCCTCGTCCAGGACCAGCGCGCGGACCTTGGACAGGTTGAGCTTGCGCTGCCCGGCCAGGTCCAGCAGTCGGCCGGGGGTGCCGACCACGATGTCGACGCCCTTGGCGAGCGCCTCGACCTGCGGCTCGTACGCCCGGCCGCCGTAGACGGCCAGGACGCGCACGTTGCGGACCTTGCCGGCGGTCTGCAGGTCGTTGGTGACCTGGGTGCAGAGCTCACGCGTCGGGACGACGATCAGCGCCTGCGGGAATTCGGAGAGCTGCTCCTCGGTGGCCCGATCGGCGTCCACGTCGGCGCGCACGACGACCCGCTCGATCAGCGGGAGGCCGAAGCCGAGGGTCTTGCCGGTGCCGGTCTTGGCCTGGCCGATGACGTCGTGGCCGGTCAGCGCGACCGGGAGGGTCATCTCCTGGATCGGGAAGGGATGGACGATGCCGACGGACTCGAGCGCCTCGGCGGTCTCCGGGAGGATCCCCAGGTCCCGGAACGTCGTCTTGATGGGTTCAGCGGTGGTGGACAGGGTGCTGCCTCTTCCGTTTTCGGAGGGGCCGAGAGCGAGCGGCGGGCGGGCAGCCGCGCGGCTGCGAACGGGCCTGGGCGGCCCCGATTACAGCTGCGCGGACGCACAACCGCGCCGGTCCCTGCGGCCGGCCGGTGCGCGCGGCCCGGTGCGGGGCGCGTCGCCGGCGGCGTCGGGGAGGGTTCCCGTGAGGGACCTGCGCGGGACCTCCGCCAGGGGGCGTGGTCTCGGCGGCCCTCGCTCGGCCACTGATGCGGTGCCAAGGCTTGAAGTCCAAGCCATGGTCGGAGCCGATCGGCTCTCCGACCGGGCATCCGCGTACGTGAGTACCCGTGCCTCCGGTGCGGACACGTCCGAGGGGACGGTGCCGCTACGGAGCGGGCTTGCGCGGGCCACCGAGACGGCGGTGACACCGTGCGAGCACGACGGGGCTCCGTACCACCATACAGTCAGGCGACGACTCGAACACGTGACGCGTCTGACATTGCCCCAGGGGACCGGCCCGTGAACGGGCACTCCGGGCGGTCACCCGACCGCGCCGGGTGGTGGGGCGGAAGCCGTGGCGGGACTAAGGTGGCGGGTCATGGAGACCCATGGTGAGACGCAGGACGGCGGGGCCGGCTCGATCGGCGACTGGGCCACGTGCTCGGCCGAGCCGGGCTACCGCGCGGCGGTGCTGGACCTGCTCGGCGCGCTCGCGTACGGCGAGCTGAGCGCCTTCGAGCGGCTCGCCGAGGACGCCAAGCTGGCGCCCGACCTCGCCGACAAGGCGGCTCTGGCCCGGATGGCCTCCTCCGAGTTCCAGCACTACCAGCGGCTGCACGACCGGCTCGCCGAGATCGGCGCCGACCCGCAGGAGGCCATGCGCCCCTTCGTCGAGCCGCTGGAGCTGTTCCACCGGATGACCGCGCCCTCGGACTGGCTGGAGGGCCTGGTCAAGGCCTACGTCGGCGACGCCATCGCGACCGACTTCTACCGCGAGGTGGCCGTCCGGCTGGACGACGACACCCGCGAGCTGGTCCTCGGCGTCATGTCCGACACCGGCCACGCCCAGTTCGCCGTCGACAAGGTCCGCCAGGCCATCGAGGCCGACCCGCGGGCCGGCGGACGGCTCGCCCTGTGGGGCCGGCGGCTGATGGGCGAGGCGCTCAGCCAGGCCCAGCGGGTGGTCGCCGAGCGGGACGCGCTGTCCAACCTGCTGGTCGGCGGCGTCCATGTGCAGGGCTTCGACCTGGTCGAGGTCGGCAAGATGTTCAACCGGATCACCGAGGCGCACACCAGGCGGATGGCCGCGCTCGGCCTCGCCTCCTGAGCGGCGTCACGCCGGCCGGTGCCGCCGCGGCGCGCGGTGGGCACCGGACCGGTGCGGGTGGTGTCGGTGCGCCGGCGCCCGCCCGGCGGCCAGGTCCGGCCGGGCCAGCAGCGAGGTGAGCACCCCCGCGGCCAGCGCCGAGAAGGCCACCGCGACCACCGGGTAGCGCCCGTCCAGGCAGAAGTGCGCGACCACCCCGCCGAGCAGCGCCGCCGCCAGCGCCGTGCCGGTGATCAGCGGACGGGACGCCCGGAAGTACCGGGGCAGGCCCAGCAGCGCGGCCGCGCCCGCGACCAGGCCGACGAGGGCGAAGGCGATCGACTCGACCAGCAAGGCAGCCTCCCCGGGGGACGGGCGTGCGGCAGCGGTGCCGCACCTGTCGGCGTACCCCGCCCCACCCCGCCGTACACGCGCCGGTGCCCCGCTCCCTGAGGGGAACGGGGCACCGGGACGAGCTTCGGGCGGCGCCTCAGAGGGTGCCGAAACCGACCTTGCGGGCGGCCTGCTCGCCGATCTCCACGTACGCCAGGCGCTCGGCCGGGACGATGACGCGGCGGCCGTGCTCGTCGGTCAGCGAGAAGAGCTTGGTGGAGCCCTCCAGCGCCTTCGCGACCAGGCTCTCGACCTCATCGGCAGTCTGCGAGCTCTCGATCACGATCTCGCGCGGCGCGTTCTGCACGCCGATCTTGACCTCCACGGCTTCCGTCCCTCCGGGGTTGCAGCCTCCACGCGCGGCACCGGACCGCCCGGAACAGGCGTTCGCGGCGACCGCGCCGTACGGCTTCACCATAGAGCACCCGATCACCGCCCAGGCGAAGGTCAGCGGATCGTCACTGCTGGGCGGAGGCCTCCCCGGCCTGATCGCCCGGGTGCATCGGGAAGCCCTTCAGCCCGCGCCAGGCCAGGCTGGCGACAAGCCGCACCGCCTCGTCGCGCGGGATCTCCAGACCCTGCGAGAGCCAGTAGCGGGCGGTGATCTGGGCCAGGCCGCAGACCCCGGCGGCCAGCAGCTTGGACTCCGACTCCGGAAGGTCGGTGTCCTCCTGGATCACCTGGCTGACCAGCGTCGCGCTCGCCTCGGAGGCCCGCTCGACCCGCTCGCGCACGGCCGGCTCGTTGGTCAGGTCCGACTCGAAGACCAGCCGGAACGCGCCCGACTCGCTGGAGACGTAGTTGAAGTACGCCTCCATCGTCGCGGCCACCCGCAGCTTGTTGTCGGTGGTCGTCCCCAGTGCCTCGCGGGTCGACTCGACCAGGGCGTCGCAGTGCTTGTCCAGCAGTGCCAGGTACAGCTCCAGCTTCCCGGGGAAGTGCTGGTAGAGCACCGGCTTGCTGACCCCGGCGCGGTCGGCGATGTCGTCCATGGCGGCCGCGTGGTAACCCTGCGCGACGAACACCTCCTGGGCGGCACCGAGCAGTTGTTCACGGCGGGCGCTTCGCGGCAGGCGGGCACCGCGCGGGCGCTCCTGCGCCTCCTGGATGGCCGTCACGGCGCTCCTCACTTCGGGTTGTTCGGGGCTGGCAAGAGGGCCGATTCTACTTTTCGGTAACCGCGCCCGCGTTCGGCGAAGGCGAGAAAAGCTGCCCGGCCTCCTTGTCAGGAGCCCACAATACGGCGCTGACCTCGGCGTCGGCAGTGGTGTGACGAGGGGTAGAACGGCCGGACCACCCCACACCGCCCCCGGCCGGGGCTCAATACCATCGTCCACCATGAGCAGCACTGAGCAGCAGGTACGAACGGTCGAGGTCCCCGGCGCCGTGCTCGCGGTGCACCGCCCCGCCGACGGAGCGGGCCCCGACGGGCGCGAACCCGGCCTCTTCGTACACGGCCTCGGCGGCTCGGCCGCCAACTGGACCGCCCTCATGGACCGCCTCGGCGGCCTCGTCGACGGCGAGGCCGTCGACCTGCCCGGCTTCGGCCGCTCCACCCCGCCCACCGACGGCAACCTCAGCGTCTCCGGCCACGTCCGCGCCGTCATCGGCTACCTGGAGGCGACCGGGCGCGGACCGGTCCACCTGTTCGGCAACTCGCTCGGTGGCGCCGTCGCCGTCCGGCTCAGCGCGCTGCGCCCCGACCTGGTCCGCAGCCTCACCCTGGTCTCGCCCGCCCTGCCCGAACTGCCCCCGCAGCGCTCCGCCTGGCCCACCGGCCTGCTCGCCCTGCCCGGCGTGCCCGCGCTGCTGCACCGGCTGCGACGGCTGCCCGCGGGCCGGCGCGACGTCGAGGCCGCCACCGAGGACCTGCTGCGGCTGGTCTACGGCGACCCGGCCGCCCTGAGCCCGGCCACCCGGGCCGAGGCGGTGGCCGAGTACCGGCGCAGGCTGGAGGTGCCGCACGCGATGCAGGCGCTGATCGGCTCCGCCCGCGGCATCGTCTCGGCGTACACCGAGCGCGGCGACCAGGCGCTGTGGCGGCAGGCCGAGCAGGTCCAGGCGCCGGTGCTGCTGGTGTACGGGCTGCGCGACAAGCTGGTCGCCTACCGCTCGGCCCACCGCGCCTGCGCGGCCTTCCCGGACGCCCGGCTGCTGGTGCTGCCGGAGTCCGGGCACGTGGCGATGATGGAGCACCCCGACGCGGTCGCCCGCGCCGTCCGCGAGCTGATCGCACACGCCGGCCGCTGAGCACGGCGCACCGGGCGCCCCGCGGACGACGCCCGCGTATAGCGCCCGGTAACGGCCCGGTTCGGGGCGAGGTCACGACGGTTCACTCGTTCAGGTGGCAGCCAGGCATGTGACCGATGGATCGCCCCGGGCCGGTCCTACCTTTCTGCTGCCGGACCGAACAGGTGTGGGGGAGGGCCGCTGACGCCGGAGCACACGGCGGGCGGCCCGAGCAAGGGTCCCGGCGTACGGCCCCGCGGCTCCCGTGGCCCCTTCCCGAGGGGCGTCCCAGGGGCGCGAGGGGACAGCCGGCCCTGACCGAGGGCTGCCGTCACCACCCCGCTCCGAGGCAGAAGGAGGTCTTCCGTGCGCGTCGCCCTGCTCACCGAGGGTACCCGTCCGCATCCCCGGCGTGGTGCCGGAGCCTGGTGCGACCGGCTGGCCGAGGGCCTGCCGGAGCACCGGTTCGAGCTGTACCTGCTGACCGGCCCCGAGCGCACGGGGCCCGTCCCGGGCGCCGCCGAGCGGCTCTCGCCCGCCTGGCGCGGGGCGCGCGACCTCGCGCTGTGGGGGCGCCGGCCGCGCGGCCGGGCGCCGGGCGCGCTGCGCAGACGCCAGTACGCCGGCGCGTACGAGGAACTGGTGCGGGCGCTCGTGCTGCCCGGGCAGCGGGCCGGCTTCGGAGCCGGGCTGTACCGGCTGGCGGCCCTGGCCGGGGAGGACGGCACGCTGCCCGCCTTCCTCGCCTCCGCGCACGCCCGGCGGGTCCTGGAACGCACCTGGCGGCTGCCCGGCGCGGACACCTCCGCCGGGCAGCCGCTGGTGTGCGACGTCCTGGTCGCTGCGGACCTGCTGGAGCAGTGCCTGCGGCCGCTGTCCGCGCCCTGGTACGGCACCGGGCCCGGGGGCCTGGGCGGGGTCGACCTGTGCCACGTCGTCGGCGGCGGCCCCGCCGCACTGCCCGCCCTGGTCGCCCGGCACCTGCACGGGGTGCCGTTCGTCGTCACCGAGCACGGCCTGCACCTGCGCGAGCAGTACCTCGGCTACCGCGAGGCGCCGTACCGATGGCCGGTACGGGCGCTGCTGCTGGCCTTCTTCCGGGCCCTCACCGAGGAGACCTACCGGCGGGCCGCGATACTCACCCCGGGCAGCGCCCACGACCAGCAGTGGCAGCGCCGCTGCGGGGCCGACCCGGCGCGCACCCGGGTGGTGTACGAGGGCACCCCGGCCGTGGACCGCCCGGCGGCCGGGCCCGAGCCCGAGCGGCCCACCCTGGTGTGGGCGGGCGCGCTGGAACCGGGCCGCGACCCCGAACTGATGCTGCACGCCTTCGCCCGGGTCCGTGCCGAACTGCCCGAGGCCCGCCTGGTGATCCACGGCGAGGAGACGGCCCCCGGCTACCGGGCGCACTGCGCGGCGGTCGCCGAGCGGCTGGGCGTCACCGGGGCGGTGGACTTCGCCGGACGGCCCGGCTCCCTCGCCCGGGCCTGGGAGGGCGGCACGGTGGCCGTCTTCACGGCGCTCTCCCAGCGCGGCCCCGGACTGCTCGCGGACGCCATGCTGAGCGGGCGGGCCGTGGTGACCACCGACGTCGGGGTGGCCCGCGAGGTGGTCGGCCCGACCGGGCTGCTGGTGCCCGCCCGCGACCCGCGCGCCCTGGCCGGGGCCTGCCTGGCGCTGCTGCGCGACGGGGAGCGGCGGGCCCGGCTCGGGCTGGCCGGGCGGCTGCGGGCGCAGGAACGCTTCGCCGTCGAGCCGGTGATCGGCGCCTTCCGGGAGATCTACCTGGAACTGGTCTCCCACTACCCGGCCTTCCCCGGCGGCGACGGCAGCGAGGACGGCCGGGCGCCGCGCCCCTTCGCCCGCCCCGCCGAGTACTGGCTCACCGACGGCCCGCGCCCGGGCCACGGCGGGGCCCCGGACGGCGGCGGCGAGGACCCCGGCTCCCCGGAGCAGCCCGCCGTCCGGCACCCCCGCGGTGCCCACCTCGCCGCACTGCCCTCCGGCACCGACGCCCGACGGGAGCGCGACGACGACCCCGGCGGGCGGGAGCACGCCGAAGAGCTCGCGGGGGCCGTCTGATGCCCGGCGGCGCGGCGGCGGGCAGCGTCGACCCGGTGCGTGAGGTGATGGCCGAGCACCGGGAGCTGTGCGAGCGCGCCGTCGACCCGCTGGAGATCGCCGCCGGGCTGGAGGAGGCCGGACTCGGCCCGGACGCCGCCGCCCGCTGCCGGCACACCGACCTGTTCTCGCTCGCCGAGGAGTTGTACGCCCGGGTGCCCCGCCGCCCGCCCGCAGCGCCGGACCCACCCCGGCCCGGGCGGCGCGGTGCCGCCGCTCGGGCCGCCCTGACCGCCGCCGTGCTGGCCGCGCCGCCCTGCGCCGCCGTGGCCGCGCTCGGCGCCCGCTGGCCGGTGCTGCTGCCCGCCGCCGTACCGCTGGTGCTGCTGCCCGCGCTGACCGCCCCGGCCGAGCCCGGCCCGCCGCCGACCGCCCCGGCCCGCCCCGACGCCCTGGGCCCCGCCCCGGGCCGCGTCCCGGCCCCGTCCGCCGGCTCCCGGCTGCGCCCCGCCGCGCTCGGCCACGGGCTGGGCCTGGCCGCGCTGCTGCTGCTCCCGCTGGCCGTACCGGGCGGGGACCGGCTGCTGGCCGTCGCGCTGGTGCTGGCCGCCGCGGTGTCGGCGGGCTCGGCCGAGCGGGCGGCCCGCTGGTACCGGCAGGTCGGCCGCAGCCACCTGGGGGCGGCCCGCACGCTGGCCGGGTTCCGGGCCCGGATGCGGCCGGTGCTACCGGTCGCGGTCGCGCTGCACCTGGCGGTGCTCGCGGTGCTGACGTACGCCGCGCTGGCGGTGCTCGCCGTGGTGGCGCCGCACCCCGGGCCGGGCCACGGCGGCGGGCTGCTGCACCTGGCCGCCGAGCGGGCGGGCCCCGCGCAGTGGGCGGCGCAGGGCGTGCTGGGCCTGCTGCTGGTGCTGCCCGTGCTGCTGGCCCGCTGCGGCCGGAGGACGGCCGCCGCGCTGGGCGCGCTGGCCGGGCCCGCCGCGGCGGCGGTGCCGCTCGCCCTGGGCCGCTCCGTGCCGGCCGCCGTGCTGCTGGGTGGTGGCGCGGTCGCGGCGGCGCTGCTGGCGTACGCCTGGGCGCTGCTCGGCCGGGCCGACGCCCACCGCTGACGTCCCGACGCCCGGCCGTACGCCGCCGTGACCCTCCGCCGCCCCGACGCCCCGACCCACCGACGCTCGAAAAACGCTGTTCGTTCGTAGTTCTCAGTCCGCCAGGTCGTCCCCGACCTCGCTTCGTGGAAGGACGCCCCCGATGAGGGTGCTGCTGCTGGGCGCCGACGGCTTCATCGGCCGCCGGGTGACCGATCGTCTGCTGATGGACCAGGAGTTGCAGGTGACGGTGCTCGGCCGGCGCGACTCGGCCGACATCCGCTTCGACCTGACCACCGGGAGCCCGGGCGCGCTGGCCCGCTTCCTGGACGCGGTCGCGCCGCAGGTGGTGATCAACTGCGCGGGCGCCACCTACGGCAGCTCGCGCACCCTGATCCGGTCGAACACGCTGGCCGTCGCGACCGTCTGCGAGGCGATCCGGCGCAGCCGGGAGCCCGCCCGGCTGGTGCACGTCGGCTCGGCCGCCGAGTACGGGCCGGTGCCCGGCGGGGTGCCGGTCTCGGAGCAGGCCGAGCCGAGGCCGGTCGGCCCGTACGGGGTGTCCAAGCTGGCCGGGACGGAGCTGGTGCTGGCCTCCGGGCTGGACGCGGCGGTGCTGCGGGTGTTCGACGTGGTGGGCCCGGGGGCACCGACCGCCTCGCTGTTCGGGCGGCTCGCCGAGGGCCTGCGGCGGGCGCTGGAGCGGGACGAGAACCAGGTGCGGATGCCGGACCTGTCCGGATACCGGGATTTCGTGGACGTGCGGGACGTCGCGCGGGCGATCCAGGCGGCGGCGGTCTCGGCCGCCACCGGGGTGATCAACATCGGCAGCGGCCACGCCGTCCGGGCCCGGGACGCGGCCCAGCTGCTGGTGCGGGCCTCGGGCTTCGAGGGGTCGATCGTCGAGGAGAACCGCCAGGTCCTGCTGCCCGCGCAGGCCGGCGGGCCGGGCGGCGACCACCTGCCCGGCCATCACCACCCGCCGGGGCAGTACCTGCCGGGGCACCGGGCGGAGGGCCAGCGGCCGGAGGGCCGGCCCGCCCCGGGCGAGCCGGTGCCGTGGCGGCAGGCGGACGTGCGCACCGCCCGGGACCGTCTCGGCTGGCGGACACAGGTGCCGCTGGAGGAGTCGCTGGGGGACGTCTGGCTGGAGACGGCCTGCCGGGTGTGAGCTCGCACCGGGGGTGTCCCGGGCCCGGAATCCCGGGCCCGGGGCGGCCCGGAGGGGCCCGTCGGCCGGTTCCACGATCCGGCGTCGGCCGTCTCGCCCATCGGACGGGCTGTCTCGGAATACCGGAGGGGCGTGACACTGTTGGCCTAGAGAGCCACCTGAGTGGCGGAGCAACAACCCCGTCCGAGGCGGCCCCGGGCCACCTGAACAAGACACCCATCGGAGTCCCCGTGTCGTTGCCACCCCTGGTCGAGCCGGCCGACGAGCTCACCGTTGACGAGGTCCGCAGGTACTCCCGCCACCTGATCATCCCGGACGTCGGGATGGCCGGGCAGAAGCGGCTGAAGAACGCCAAGGTGCTGTGCGTCGGCGCCGGTGGCCTGGGTTCGCCCGCGCTGATGTACCTGGCCGCCGCCGGTGTCGGCACGCTGGGCATCGTCGAGTTCGACGTGGTCGACGAGTCGAACCTGCAGCGCCAGATCATCCACGGCCAGGCCGACATCGGGCGCTCCAAGGCGGAGTCGGCGCGGGACTCGGTCAAGGAGATCAACCCCTACGTCGACGTGATCCTGCACGAGGAGCGCCTCGACAACTCCAACGTGATGGAGATCTTCTCCGGCTACGACCTGATCGTGGACGGCACCGACAACTTCGCCACCCGCTACCTGGTGAACGACGCCGCGGTGCTGCTCGGCAAGCCGTACGTGTGGGGCTCGATCTACCGCTTCGACGGCCAGGCCAGCGTGTTCTGGGCCGAGCACGGCCCCTGCTACCGCTGCCTGTACCCGGAGGCCCCGCCGCCGGGCATGGTCCCCTCCTGCGCCGAGGGCGGCGTGCTGGGCGTGCTGTGCGCGTCCATCGGCTCGATCCAGGTGAACGAGGCGATCAAGCTGCTGGCCGGCATCGGCGACCCGCTGGTCGGCCGGCTGATGATCTACGACGCCCTGGAGATGAACTACCGCCAGGTGAAGGTCCGCAAGGACCCGAACTGCGCCGTCTGCGGTGAGAACCCGACGGTCACCGAGCTGATCGACTACGAGGCCTTCTGCGGCGTCGTCTCGGAGGAGGCGCAGGCCGCCGCCGCCGGTTCGACCATCACCTCGAAGCAGCTCAAGCAGTGGCAGGACGACAAGGAGGACATCTACCTCATCGACGTCCGCGAGCCCGGCGAGTACGAGATCGTCAACATCCCCGGCGCGGTGCTGATCCCGAAGAACGAGTTCCTGATGGGCGACGCGCTGGAGAAGCTGCCGCAGGACCGGAAGATCGTGCTGCACTGCAAGTCGGGCGTGCGCTCGGCCGAGGTGCTGGCCGTGGTGAAGGCCGCGGGCTTCGCCAACGCCGTCCACCTGGGCGGCGGCGTGCTCGGCTGGGTGAACCAGATCGAGCCGCACAAGCCGGTCTACTGAGAGGCTGACGCGAAGGGAGGGCCCGCCGGACGGCGGGCCCTCCCTTCGCGTGTCCTCCCGTACGTCCCCCGTGGGTCTTCCCGTACGGTCAGAGCGCGTGCTTGCGCTGCAGCACGTTGTAGGCGATCCAGCCCGGCAGCACCGGCAGCCAGAAGGTGAGCGCCCGGTAGAGGAACACCGCCGGGGTGGCGACCGCCGGGGGCACGTCCGCGACGGTCAGCGCGCCGATCAGCGCGACCTCGACGGGGCCGATGCCGCCCGGGGTGGGGATCGCCGAGCCGGCCGCGTTGGCGGTCAGGAAGACCACCGCGACGGCCGAGAAGCTGACGTCACCGCCGAAGGCCTGCACCGAGAAGTCCAGGCAGGCGGTGAAGGAGAGGGTCAGCAGCAGGATGCCGCCGAAGCCGGTGAACAGCTTGCTGGGCGTCTGCATCAGGTCGAGCATCCGCGGCACCACGCCGAAGAACAGCGCGCGCAGCCGGCCCAGCACGAAGCGCCGCAGCGGCGCGACGGCGGCCACCACCAGGGCGAGCACGGCGGCGGTCAGCACACCGATGATCACCGCGCGGGACGCGGAGAGGTCGCCGTTGGTCTGGCTGCCGGTGATCAGACCGAAGCTGAACAGCAGCAGCAGGTGCCCGGCCAGGCCCGCCAGCTGGGAGGCGCCCACCGAGGCGACCGCCTGGCCGGGGCGGATGCCGGCCTTCTGCAGGTAGCGGGTGTTGAGCGCGATGCCGCCGATCGCGGCGGGGGCCACCAGCTTGACGAAGGAACCGGCCAGCTGGGCCGCGACGGTGCGCCGGAACGGCAGCCGCTCGGGGACGAAGCCGGTCAGGCTCATCGCGGCGGCGACGTAGCTGAACGCGGCCGCGAGCAGGGCCGCCGCCGCCCACGCCCAGTTCATCTGGGACAGCTTGAGCTGGGCCGGCTTGATGGTGGTCAGCGCCAGGTAGGCGGCGAAGGTGAGCGCGATCACCATGATCAGCGTCTTCGGCTTCAGCCGCTCCAGCCTGGCCGGCTCCATCGGCGCCTCGGGGGCGATCTGCAGGATCTGACCGCGGATGCGGCTGAGCAGGTCCTCGCCGGCCGCCGCGATGTCCTCCTCGGCCTGCTGCTGGGTGCGCTCGCCGGCCGCGACCTGTTCCAGCGCCCTGGCCCGGGCGGCGGCCTTGCGCTCCTTGGTGAGCTTGGCGAGGTCGATCCGGGTGGAGCGGCTCATCCCGACCGGCTGGAGCAGCGGCAGCGCCTGGGCGACCCGGTCGGCCCCGAGCACCGCGTTGGCGGTGGCCACGGCCCGCTCGGGGCCGATCCGCAGCGCGAAGGTGGTGAGCAGCTGGGCGACGTCGATGCGCAGCGTCAGGTCGGTGGCGGCGATGTCGCCGCCGGACAGGTTGACCAGGCAGGCCGTCTTCCCGTCCACCACCAGCAGCGACTCCCCGGTGAGCCGGCGGTGGGCGATCCGGCGCTCGTGCAGGGCCGCCACCGAATGCCACAGCGAGGCCATCACCTCGTCGGTGACCTCCTCGTCGGCGAGCTCGTCCAGGGTGCGGCCCTCGACGTTCTCGTACACCAGGATCGCGGCGTCCGGGCCCAGCTCGGAGGTGGCGACCAGCTGCGGAGCGCGGGCGCCCGAGGCGGCCGCCGCGTACGCGATCAGGGCCTCCTGCTCCAGCGCCTGGCGCAGCGACTGGGGGCTGCGGCGCACCGCCACCGAGCGCAGCCGCAGCCGCCGCCAGGCCCGGTAGAAGAAGCCGGAGGCCTGCTGCTCGCGGTCGATGATGTGGACGTCCAGCGGCGGGCCGTCCTGCTGGGTGACGTAGTAGCGGCGGGTGCCGCCGGGCGCGTCCGGGGCACGGTGGGCGCTGTCCGGGGTGAAGCCGACCTTGCGCAGGCCGATCATCAGGTGCTGGCCGGTGGGCCGGATGTTGGGGGAGCCGATCGCGTACAGCGTGCCGTAGGCGACGGACCAGCCGATCAGCACGGTCAGCAGCAGCGACAGCGGGGTGGTGTAGCCGCCGAGCAGCTCGGTGACGCCGCTGAAGACCACCACCACCCACAGGGCCACCCGCCAGCGGGGTCTGCTCGACATGCCGACGGCGGTCATGTAGGCGATCACCGGGGCGAGGTAGCCGTGCACCGGGTCGGTGAGGGTGCCGTTGCTGTCCAGCGGCAGCCGGGTCAGCGCGACCTGGATGTGCTCGGAGGCGCCCTCCGCCACCCACCAGTCGATGCCCAGCGAGACGCCGTACGCCAGCACCGAGGCGAGCACGCCGTCGGCGACCCGCAGGCCGTCGCGTTTGATCAGCCGCTCGACGGCGAACGCCAGCGGAACGGCCAGCACCGCGACGCTGGAGACCAGGCCGGTGATGGTGGACAGCACCGCGGAGAAGTGCGGCGCGTTGGTGGCGATGTCCTGCTCGATGCCGGTGGTGGTCGACGTGGCGATGCCCGCCAGCACGAAGACGGCGACGATCCCGAGGACACCGGCCAGGAAGCGGATCAGGTCGGACGGGCGGTGCGCGCGGGCGGCGAGCAGCGGTTCGTCGACGTCCAGGTGCGGGGCGTCGTCCAGCGGGTCGTGGTACTCGCCCCGCTGGGCCGGCTGCACCGGAACGAGGGGCCGCTCGACCGGCTCGGGCGTCTTCTCGGGCGTGGGGGTCTTGATCGTCGGGTCCTTGATCAGGGAGACTTCCGGCGTCGGCCCGTGCTCGGGCCCGCCGTCGGACTCGCCGCCGGGCGCCGGGGGCACGGCGGATCCGGACTCGTCGGAGTCCCTGTCCACGCCCACGTCAGCCGTCCCGGTCATCTGGTCTTGTCCTCGTATCACCACTCACCGCCCCGAAGATGGTGGCATGCCCCGCGCCCCTGTGCTGGACAGGGGGCGGATCGGGCGCGGCGGATCGGAGGCGCGGGGCCGCTCGTGCGCCCCTGTAGGGAAGAATGCCGCAGGTGACGGACGTAACAGACGACGGCCTCCCGGGCGCCCTACCGCCCTTCGCCGAACTCGTGCTCGACCTGACCGAGCGGATTCCACCCGGCAGGGTGATGACCTACGGCGACGTCGCCGAGTACCTCGGCCAGGGCGGCCCCCGGCAGGTCGGCCGGGTGATGGCACTGTACGGCGGCTCGGTGCCCTGGTGGCGGGTGATCCGCGCCGACGGCCGCTTTCTGCCGGGGCACGAGCACCGCGCCCTCGCCCACTACAGCGAGGAGGGCACCCCGCTGCGCGAACTCGCCGACCCGCCCCGGGTCGACCTGAGGCGGGCCCGCTGGGACGGCGAGCAGATTTCACCGGATCCTTCGCGCGGGCGGGATTGACGGGGCAGGATCGTAGGCTCGATACGGGCGGGCCCCGGCGGGCCCGCCCGGCCATGCCCCTCTGTACGACCTGGGAAAATCCGTGAGCGAGCGAAGCGAGCGAGCCATCGAAAGGCGCGTGTGGGCGAACGCCCCTGCCGAGCGCGGCGGGGCGGGCGCGTGAGTTCGCCGTACCGGCTCGTGCGCAGCCCGCTCGTCCAGCCCGACCCGCCCGTGCTGGACGCCTACCAGCGCGCCGTGGTCGAGCACGCCGGCGGCCCGCTGCTCGTCCTCGCCGGACCGGGCACCGGCAAGACCACCACCCTGGTCGAGGCGGTCGCCCGGCGCGTCCAGGACGGCACCGACCCCGAGAAGATCCTCGTCCTGACCTTCAGCCGCAAGGCCGCGATGGAACTGCGCGACCGGATGTCCGGCCGCCTCGGCACCGCCGCCGCCCCGCAGGCCACCACCTTCCACTCCTTCTGCTACGCCCTGCTGCGCGCCCACCAGGACCCGCAGGACTACGCCGAACCGCTGCGGCTGCTCTCCGGCCCCGAGCAGGACGTCATGGTCCGCGAACTGCTCGCCGGCGGCGCCGAGGACGCCAAGCTCGGCAGTACCCGCATCCAGTGGCCGCTGGACCTGCGCGCCTGCCTGACCACCCGCGGCTTCGCCGACGAGGTCCGCGCCGTCCTCGCCCGCAGCCGCGAACTCGGCCTCGGCGAGGCCGAACTCGAACGCTTCGCCCAGGGCGTCCAGCGCCCCGACTGGGCCGCCGCCGCGCACTTCCTCGCCGACTACCTCGACGTCCTCGACCTGCGCGGCGTCCTCGACTACGCCGAACTCGTCCACCGCGCCGTCCTGCTCGCCGAACGCCCCGAGGTCGGCGAGGAGCTCCGGCAGCGCTACGAGGTCGTCTTCGTCGACGAGTACCAGGACACCGACCCCTCCCAGGTCCGGCTGCTGCGCCAGCTCGCCGGCGGCGGACGCGACCTCGTCGCCGTCGGCGACCCCGACCAGTCGATCTACGCCTTCCGCGGCGCCGACATCAACGGCATCCTCGACTTCCCGCAGACCTTCCGACAGGCCGACGGCAGCCCGGCCGAGGTCAAGGTGCTGCGCGTCTCCCGCCGCTCCGGCGCCGTCCTGCTCGCCGCCTCCCGCGAACTCGCCCGCCGGATGCCGATGGGCCGGCTGCCCGCCGACAAACTCGCCCAGCACCGCGCCCTGCTGCCCTCCCGCGAGGGCGGCCGGGCCGAGGTCTACACCTACCCGACCCCCGGCGCCGAACTCGACTCGATCGCCGACCTGCTGCGCCGCGCCCACCTGGAGGACGGCGTGCCCTGGGGCGAGATGGCCGTGCTGGTACGGGCCGGCGCCCGCTCCATCCCCGGCGTGCGGCGGGCGCTCGGCGCGGCCGGCGTCCCGCTGGAGATCGACGGCGACGACCTGCCGCTGCGCGAGGAGCCCGCCGTCGCCCAACTGCTGCTCGCCCTGCGGGTCTGCGCCCAACAGGCGACCCGGTTCGCCGCCCGCGACCGGCACGACGACCCGGACTCCGCGGAGCAGGACACTGCCGGCCCGGACACCCCCGACCCCCTCACCGTCGACCTGGCCCACGCCCTGCTCACCGGCCCGCTCGGCGGCCTCGACGGCTCCGACCTGCGGCGCCTGGGCCGCGCCCTGCGCGAGGAGGAACGCGCCGCCCTGCGCGCCGAAGGCCGCCCCGCCGCCGCTCCGCGCCCGGCCGGCGAACTGATCCGCGAGGCCCTCGCCGAACCCGAGCGCCTGATCGCCCTCGACCCGGCGATCGCCCGCCGCGCCCGCGACCTCGGCACCCTGCTGCGCAAGGTCCGCGAACGCCTCGCCGGCGGCTGCACCGCCGAGGACGCCCTGTGGGAGCTGTGGGACGGCAGCCGCCGCTGGCGCGAACGTCTGGAACGCGCCGCCCTGCGCGGCGGCGCCGCCGGCCGCAACGCCGACCGCGACCTGGACGCGCTGTGCGCCCTGTTCGAGACCGCCGCCCGCGCCGAGGAACAGGTCACCGGCCACCGCAGCGCCCTCGACCTGCTCGCCGAACTCGAAGCCCAGGACATCGCCGCCGACACCCTCACCGTCCGCGCCGTGCGCCCCGAGGCGGTCCGGCTGATGACCGCCCACCGCTCCAAGGGCCTGGAATGGCGCCTGGTCGTCGTCGCCGGCGTCCAGGACGGCCTCTGGCCCGACCTGCGCCGCCGCGGCTCCCTGCTGGAGGCCGACCGGATCGGCCGCGACGGCCTCGCCGAACCGCTCTCCCCGGCCGCCCTGCTCGGCGAGGAACGCCGCCTCTTCTACGTCGCCGCCACCCGCGCCGAGGAACGACTGATCGTCACCGCCGTCAAGGCGCCCGCCGACGACGGCGACAAGCCCTCCCGCTTCCTGCGCGAGCTCTACCGCGAGGACGTCGACCCGCGCACCGGCAAGGTACTGCGCCGCACCCCGCCGGTCACCGTCGAGGACGTCACCCACCGCCCGCGCCGCCCGCTGTCGGTCGCCGCCCTGGTCGCCGAACTGCGCGCCGTCACCGTCGACCCCGCCCGCTCGCCCGAACTGCGCCGCGCCGCCGCCGAACGCCTCGCCACCCTCGCCGCCGCCACCGACGACGAGGGCCTGCCGCTGGTGCCCGCCGCCCACCCCGACCGCTGGTGGGGCCTGGACGACGCCACCGCCGCCCCCGAACCGCTGCGCAGCGCCGACCTGCCCGTACGGCTGTCCGGCAGCGGCCTGGAACAGCTGGAGAACTGCTCGCTGCAGTGGTTCCTGGACAAGGAGGTCAAGGCCCGGAGCGCCGGCTCCGCCGCCCAGGGCTTCGGCAACGTGGTGCACGCCCTCGCCGACGAGGTCGGCTCCGGCCGCACCCCCGCCGACCTCGCCGTCCTCATGGAACGCCTGGACACCGTCTGGGACGCGCTCGCCTTCGACGCCCCCTGGAAGTCCCAGCAGGAGAAGGGCGAGGCCCGGGCCGCCCTGGAGCGCTTCCTCAACTGGCACGTCCTGGAACGCGGCCGCGACGTCGTCGCCACCGAGCACGGCTTCGACGTCACCCTCGACGTCGGCGGCGTCTCGGTGCGCATCCGCGGCTCCATGGACCGGGTCGAGAAGGACCGGGCCGGGCGCGCCTACGTGGTCGACTTCAAGACCGGCAAGCAGATACCCACCGACAGGTCGCTGCCCGAGCACAAGCAGCTCGCCGTCTACCAGCTCGCCGTGCGCGCCGGCGCCCTCAACGAGCTGCCCGGCTTCACCGCCCGCCCCCCGGCCACCGGCGGCGCCGAACTCGTCCACCTGCGCGAACCCGCCGCCAAGGCCGCCCCGGACGCCCCCAAGGTGCAGCGCCAGGAGCCGCCCGAGGGCGACCCGTGGATCGAGAACCTGCTCGCCGAGACCGCCGGCAAGGTCCTCGCCGAGCGCTTCGTCCCGCAGACCGGCAGCGGCTGCGACCGCTGCACCTTCCGCCGCAGCTGCTCCGCCCAGCGCGACGGCGCACAGCTTCTCTGACTTTTTGAGCGCCCGCTCGCCTCCGGGGCGGAGCGCCTTTCGGCTAGGGGAACGCCCGGCGGGGAATGTCCGCCGCTCCGGTTACGGTTGCGGGGTGACCGCCGTGCTCAGCCATCCCGACCAGCTCAAGGAGCTGCTGGGCATCCCGTTCAACCGGGAGCAGATGGCGGCCATCGGCGCCCCCCTGGCACCGGCCGTGATCGTGGCCGGCGCCGGCTCCGGCAAGACCACCGTGATGGCCGCCCGGGTCGTCTGGCTGGTCGGCTCCGGCGCCGTACGGCCCGAGGAGGTCCTCGGCCTCACCTTCACCAACAAGGCCGCCGGCGAGCTCGCCGAACGCGTCCGCGCCAGCCTGCTCCGGGCCGGGGTCGCCGACCGGGCCGACACCGACCCCCTCGGTGACCCGGAGATCTCCACCTACCACGCCTTCGCCGGCCGCCTCCTCAAGGAGCACGGCCTGCGGATCGGCATCGAACC
Organism: Kitasatospora sp. NPDC101155; assembly: GCF_044768305.1. Taxonomy (NCBI): domain Bacteria; kingdom Bacillati; phylum Actinomycetota; class Actinomycetes; order Kitasatosporales; family Streptomycetaceae; genus Kitasatospora; species Kitasatospora sp. NPDC101155. The sequence goes on from NZ_JBIWPN010000006.1 coordinate 145,003, forward strand.
GGACGTGCGGCTGCTCGCCGACGCCACCCGCTTCCAGCTCGCCGCCAAGGTGCTGCGCACCGCCCGCGGCCCCTTCCCCGCCCTCACCGGCACCTTCGCCAATCTCGTCGCCGACCTCACCGCCCTGGACGGCGAACTCGCCGAACACCTGGTCGAGCCCGCCGCCCTGCGCGCCCACGACGAGGAACTGCTCGACACCCTCGCCACCGTCAAGCTCAGCAACGACGACCTGCGCGCCGTCCCCGCCACCGCCCGCGCCCGACTGGAACTGCTGCGCCTGGTCGAGGAGTACCGTCGCCGCAAGCAGAGCGCCGGACTGATGGACTTCGGCGACCAGATAGCCGCCGCCGCCCGCCTCGCCCAGCAGCGCCCCGAGGTCGGCGAACTGCTCCGCGGTCAGTTCAAGGTCGTCCTGCTCGACGAGTACCAGGACACCTCGGTCGCCCAGCGGCTCATGCTCGCCGGCCTGTTCGGCGCCGGCCCCGACCAGCAGGGCGGCGGCCACCCGGTGACCGCCGTCGGCGACCCCTGCCAGGCCATCTACGGCTGGCGCGGCGCCTCCGTCGCCAACCTGGACGACTTCCCGAGGCACTTCCCGAAGGCCGACGGCCGCCCCGCCGACCGCTACGCGCTCAGCGAGAACCGCCGCAGCGGCGGGCGCCTGCTCGCCTTCGCCAACGAACTCGCCGCCCCGCTGCGTGCCATGCACGAGGGCGTCGAGGCGCTGCGCCCGGCCCCCGGCGCGGAACAGGACGGCTATGTGCGGGCCGCGCTGCTGCCCACCCACGCCGAGGAGGTCGACTGGCTCGCCGACTCGATCGCCCACCTGGTGCGCACCGGCACCGCCCCCGGCCGGATCGCCGTGCTGTGCCGCGGCGGCGCGGCCTTCCCCGACATCCACGCCGCCCTGGTCGCCCGCGAGGTGCCGGTCGAGGTCGTGGGCCTCGGCGGGCTGCTGCAACTGCCCGAGGTGGCCGACCTGGTGGCGGTCTGCGAGGTGCTGCAGGACCCGACCGCCAACGCCGCCCTGGTGCGCCTGCTGATCGGTCCGCGCTGGCGGATCGGCCCGCGCGACCTCGCCCTGCTCGGCCGCCGCGCCGCCGACCTGGTGCGCACCGAGCGGCCCGAGGGCGTGACGGCGCTGGCCGCGGCCGTCGCCGAGGCCGACCCTACCGAGGTGGTCTCGCTGGCCGACGCGGTGGAGACCTTCCTCACCACCTCACCCGGTGAGGGGGGTGACCAGCCGGACGACCTGCCGTTCTCCGCCGAGGCCAGGGTCCGCTTCGCCCGGCTCGCCGCCGAACTGCGCGAGCTGCGCCGCTCGCTCGCCGACCCGCTGATGGACGTGCTGCACCGGGTGCTGGCCGCCACCGGCCTGGAGGTCGAACTCGCCGCCTCCCCGCAGGCGCTGGCCGCCCGGCGGCGGGAGACCCTGCACGCCTTCCTGGACGTCGCCGCCTCCTTCGCCGACCTGGACGGCGACCCGGGCCTGGCCGCCTTCCTCGGCTTCCTGCGCGCCGCCCAGGAGTACGAGCGGGGCCTGGACAGCAGCCTGCCCGGCGGCGAGGACACCGTGAAGGTGCTCACCGCCCACAAGTCCAAGGGCCTGGAGTGGGACGTGGTGGCCGTCCCCGGCCTGGTCAAGGGGGCGTTCCCGTCCGGCACCCCGCGCGAACGCTGGACCAGCACCAAGCGCGTGCTCCCGCACGCCCTGCGCGGCGACGCCGCCACCCTGCCCGACGTGCGCGGCGGCTGGAACGGCAAGTCGATGGCCGCGTTCAAGAAGGAGCTGACCGAGCACTCCGGCACCGAGGAACTGCGCCTGGGCTACGTCGCGTTCACCCGGCCGCGGTCCCTGCTGCTGGCCTCCGGCCACTGGTGGGGGCCCAGCCAGAAGACCGTCCGCGGCCCGTCCGCCTTCCTGGAGCGGCTGCGCGAGCACTGCGAGCGGCCGGGCGCCGGCGAGGTCGAGCACTGGGCCGAGCAGCCGGACAAGGGCGCCGAGAACCCGGCGCTGGCCGCCGCCGTCGAACGCCCCTGGCCGCTGCCGCTGGACCCGGCCGCGCAGCACGCCCGCCGCCGGGTCGCCGAGGTGGTGCGCGGCAGGATCGCGGGCGGAGCTGTGACTCGCCCGTTCGCCGCCGGGCCCTCGGATCCGGCGCCGGCTCAGGGCGGACCCGAGCCCATGTCCGCCGAGGACCAGCGCCAGGTGGCCTCCTGGGACCGCGACCTGACCGCGCTGCTGGGCGAGCTGGAGCGCTCCCGGCGCACCGCCCGCGAGGTGCCGCTGCCCGCCGCGCTGTCCGCCACCCAGCTGCTGCGCCTGGCCGCCGACCCGGACGGCTTCGCGCGCGACCTGGCCCGCCCGATGCCGCGCCCCCCGCAGCCCGCCGCCCGGCGCGGCACCCGCTTCCACGCCTGGGTGCAGTCCCGGATCGAGCCGCTGCTGCTGATCGAGCCCGGCGCGCTGCCCGGCGCCGACGACGACGGCATCGAGGACGAGCAGGACCTGGAGCGGCTCAAGGAGGCGTTCCTGCGCACCCCGTACGCCCAGCGCAAGCCCCACCGGGTGGAGGCGCCGTTCCAGCTGGTGCTGGCGGGGCGGGTGGTGCGCGGCCGGATCGACGCGGTCTATCGGGGCGGTGACGTACTGTCAGAATCGGGTGGTGCGTCACGCTACGAAGTGGTGGACTGGAAGACCCATCGCGAGGAGACCGCCGACCCGCTGCAGCTCGCGGTCTACCGACTGGCCTGGGCCGAGCAGGCAGGCGTGGATCCCGAGCAGGTCACGGCTTCGTTCCTGTACGTCCGCAGCGGGCGGATCGTCCGTCCGGAAGGACTTCCCGACCGAAAAGAGTTGGAACGGCTCCTGATCGGGAACAGTGACTAATGAGTCACGCAGAGCATCCAAGTCATCACGTCGACGTCCGAAACCTGTGCGTCGCGCACGTTTCGCGCCTATTGTGGGGTCGGTAACCGGTCAACCCCCGTGCTCCGGCCGCCAGCGAGGCCCGCGTTCCCTAACCCTCAGTCATCACCGCAGGTGCCCCCGGGCATCGGCGCCTTCTGCTGGAGAGACCGAAGTTGAGCGCGACCGGATGGATCAGAGAGCGGTTCACCGGGCCGACCCCGGGACCCGCCCCGGGCGCGACCGGCACCTGGCCGAGGACGGCGCTCGCGCTGCCCCTCATCGGCATGGCGCTGATCGTCGTCCTCGACTACCTCAGCGGCACCGAGGTGACGGTAGAACCCGCCCTCACCGCCGTTCCCGCGCTGGCCGCCGTGGTCAGCCGCCGCACCTGGTACCCGCTCGTCATCGGCCTGTACACCGAGGCGGCGGCCTTCCTGATGGCCTTCCACAGCGACGCGCTCGGCGAGTCCGTGCACGCCGCCAGCGTCATCGCGGTCCTGCTGGTCGCCACGATCGGCTGGGTCAGCGCCACCCTGAGACTTCGCCAGGAGCGCGCCCTCGCCGACGCCCAGCTGGTCGCCTCGATCGCCCGCCGGGTCCTGCTGCGGCCCGTCCCCGAGAAGGTCGGCAGCATGCGCGCCGCCGTCCACTACGAGGCCGCCGCCGCACACGCCCGCATCGGCGGCGACCTGTACGAGGTCGTCAACACCCGCCACGGCGTCCGGGCCGTGGTCGGCGACGTCCGCGGCAAGGGTCTCGGTGCGGTCGAGACCGCCGCCGCCGTCCTCGGCGCCTTCCGCGAGGCCGCCCACCAGGAACCCGCGCTCGACCGGGTGGCCGGCTGGCTGGCCGTCAGCCTCGACCGCGCCCTGCACGAGAACGACCACCCCGGCGTGGAGGAGGAGTTCGTCACCCTGGTGCTGATCGGCGTCGGCCCCGACGGCACCGCCGAACTCGTCAACTGTGGACACCCCGCGCCGCTGCTGCTGCGCGGCGACACCGTCCGCCCGCTCGAACTCGCCGACACCGTACCGCCGCTGGGCGTCCTCGACCCGGCCGACGTCCACCCCCCGGTGCACCGGGTCCCGCTCCAGAGCGGCGACCGGGTCCTGCTGTTCACCGACGGGGTGATCGAGGCCCGCGACCGCTCCGGCGCCTTCTACCCGCTCGCCGAACGCCTCCCGCGCTGCGCCGACGGCCGCCCCGCCGACGTCCTGCAGCGCCTGCACGAGGACGTGGTACGCCACGTCGGCCGCCAACTCTGTGACGACGCGGCCATGCTGCTCCTGCAGTACGACCCCCAGCCGACCCCGGCTTTCCAGCTGCCGCAGCAGAACGCCGTCCTGACGACCCACTAGCTCAACGACGGCTCACAGCGACACCCGGACCACCAGCGGCCGGTGGTCCGACACCACCGCGCGCGGCGCCGCCGCCGGGCCCACCGCCGCGCGCGGCACCCCGACCGCCAGCACGTGGTCGAACTGCACCGCCGGCCGATGCGAGGGATAGGTCGGCGTGCGCGCCAGGTCGTACCAGCCCTGCAGCCGCGCCCGCGGCTCCCGCACCCGCCGCCGGCGCGGCTCCGCCAACGCCGGCCGCACCCGCCGCGCCGCCCGCAGCTCGCGCACCCGCACCCGCGCCCGGGGCGCGGTGCGCTCCAGCGCCGTCGCCCCGCCCAGCACCGTGCGCGGCACCGCGCCGATCAGGTTGAAGTCCCCCAGTACCAGGTGCGGCTGCGGCAGATCGGCGATCCAGCGCCGGATGCCCGCCAGCTGCGCCATGTTCCAGCCCGGGACGAAGGACAGGTGCGCCGCCACCACCGTGAACGGCCCGCGCCCGCCCTCCAGCACCGCGGCCAGCGCTGCCCGCGGCTCGTCCGGCACCGGGGTCAGCCCACGCCGCCCGGCCACCCGCAGCGGCAGCCCGAACGGTGCCGGGGCGAACCGCCGGGCCCGCCAGTGCCGCACCGGCAGCCGGGTCAGCAGCGCCGTCCCGTACGAGGGCGGGGCGCCGTCGCCCACCTCGCCCGGCCCGTACACCCGCAGCCCGTTCGGCCCGGACGGCTCCGGGACCCAGCCCGCCACCGGCGCCGGGCGCCCGTGCAGCGCGGCGGCGAAGCGCCAGTCGCCGGCGCCCATGGCCGTGGCCGCCACCGCCGCCTGGTCGGTGCCGCCCGAGCGGGCCTGGTGCCGGTCCACCTCCTGCAGGGCCAGCACGTCGACGTCCAGCGCGGCCACCGCCTCCGCCAACGGGGCGCCCGCGTCGGCCGGGTAGGGCCGCGGCGCGCCGTCCGGGGCGAGCGGCTGACCGTGCAACAGGTTGAAGGTGGCGATGCGCAAATGGCTCACACCGCACGACGGTACCCGAGGGGCCGCGGCTTGAGGCGGCAGGGCATACCGGGTATACATACCGAGTATGTCCATCCGCCACGGTCTGCTCGCCCTGCTCGACCAGGGCCCCCGCTACGGCTACCAACTGCGCACCGAGTTCGAGGCCCGCACCGGCGCCACCTGGCCGCTCAACGTCGGGCAGGTCTACACCACGCTCTCCCGACTGGAGCGCGACGGCCTGGTCGAACCGGCGGGCGAGGACGAGGAGGGCCACCAGTTCTACGCCGCCACCGACGCCGGCCGCGCCGAACTGCGGGCCTGGTTCGACACCCCGGTGCCCCGGACCAACCCCCCGCGCGACGAACTCGCCATCAAACTCGCCATGGCCGTCACCGTCCCCGGAGTAGACGTCTCCGCCGTCGTCCAGGGCCAGCGCCGGCACAGCATCAAGGCACTGCAGGACTACACCCGGCTCAAGGGCCGCGCCCTCGCCGGCGAGGTCGGACCCGGCACCGTGCCCACCGGGAGCAACGAACTCGCCTGGCTGCTCGTCCTCGACCAGCTGATCTTCCAGACCGAAGCCGAGATCCGCTGGCTCGACCACTGCGAGACCCGACTCGCCCAACAGGCCGAACTCCACCGGGCCCGCGCCGCCGAAACCACCCGCGACGCCGAGGCCACGCCCAAGAAGCCCACCCGGCTCGGCCGCCGCACCCGCACCTAGAGCCCGTCCCATCGGCCCCGGCCGACCCGAACCACCGGCCGTCCCGAACCACCGGCCGTCCCGAACCACCGGCCGGCGCCCCGGCGCCGGACCCGCACCCAGCACAACGGGGGAACCATGTCCCAGAACAAGGGGGGAAGCATGTCCCACACCCGACAGCCCCGGCAGGAACCGGTGCTGCACTTGGAGAACGTCACCCGCGTCCACGGCCAGGGCGCCGCCGAGGTCCAGGCCCTGCGCGGCGTCGACCTCAAGGTCCACCCCGGCGAATTCGTCGCCGTCATGGGCCCCTCCGGCTCCGGCAAGTCCACCCTGCTCACCCTCGCCGGCGGCCTCGACACCCCGACCGACGGCCAGGTCCTCGTCGAAGGCGTCGCCCTCGGCGCCCTCACCCGCAAGAAACTCGCCCAGGTCCGCCGCCGCTCCGTCGGCTACGTCTTCCAGGACTACAACCTGATCCCGGCCCTCACCGCCGCCGAGAACATCTCCCTGCCGCGCGAACTCGACGGCCTCTCCGCCCGCGCCGCCCGCCGCGAAGCCCTCGCCGCCCTGGAGGAACTCGGCATCCCCGAACTCGCCGACCGCTTCCCCGACGACATGTCCGGCGGCCAGCAGCAGCGCGTCGCCATCGCCCGCGCCCTGATCGGGGACCGCCGCCTCGTCCTCGCCGACGAACCCACCGGCGCCCTCGACTCCACCACCGGCGAAGCCGTCCTCGCCGTCCTGCGCGCCCGCTGCGACGCCGGCGCCGCCGCCATGATGGTCACCCACGAAGCCCGCCACGCCGCCTGGGCCGACCGCGTGGTCTTCCTGCGCGACGGCCGCATGGTCGACGAATCCGTCAGCCAGGACGCCGCCAGCCTGCTCGTCAGCGCCGCCGCGAACAGCAAGCAGGTGGACGAGTGAAGCCCGGAGCCTGGCGGCTCGCCCTGCGCATCGCCCGCCGCGACGCCCTACGCGCCAAGGGCCGCAGCGCCCTGGTCATCGCCATGGTCGCGCTGCCCGTCCTCGGCGTCACCGGCGCCGACGTGGTCTTCCGCAGCGCCACCCTCGAACCCGCCGAGAAGGTCGTGCGGATCATGGGCCGGGCCGACGGCGAACTGGCCATGGACCAGCGCGGATCCGCCGTCAAGCAGGCCCCCGACCCCGACCAGGGACTCATGGTCGACAACCCCAGGTACGAGGCCAAGGAGGGTGCCGCCCCGCAGTACACCCCTGCCCAGCGACGCGCCCTCGACACCGAACCCGCCCAGCTGGCTCGGCAGCTGCTGCCGCCCGGCAGCACCCTGGTGCCCGAGTCCCAGGGCCCCGAGACCGCGGCCACCAGCACCCAGGGCCTGCTCAGCACCCGCACCAGCGAAGCCGACCTCACCGACCCGATCTGGAACGGCCGGGTCGACCTGGTCGAGGGCAGCGCCCCCACCAACGACCAACAGGCCGCCGTCACCCGGGCGTTCCTCAAGCGCTCCGGCCTGAGGATCGGCGACCGCACCACCGTCCGCGGCCTGGAGTCCAGCCCCTTCACCATCACCGCCGTCGTCGAGTACCCCGGCGACCTCGCGGGCACCGAACTCATCGCCCGGCCCGGCGCCCTGATCGGAAAGCTCTCCCAGGACCCCGGCCACGACTCCGGCCCGGCCACCCGCTGGCTGGTCAGGCTCCCCGCCGGCGCCACCCTCGACTGGGCCAAGGTCACCGAACTCAACGGCTACGGCTTCGTCCTGACCTCCCGCGCCGTCCTGCTCGACCCGCCCGCGCGCGGCGACGTGCCCTACTACGTCGAGATGGACCGGCACAACAGCGGCTTCCGTACCGCCCTCCTCGACCGCACCTCCGTCGTCATCCTCGCCACCGTCGTCGGCATGGCCCTGCTGGAGATCGTCCTCCTCGCGGGCCCCGCCTTCGCCGTCGGGGCCCGACGCTCACGGCGGCAGCTCGGCCTGCTCGCCGCCGCGGGCGGTGACCGCGCCAACGTCCGCGCGGTCGTCCTCGGCGGCGGCATCGTCCTCGGCCTCACCGGCGCCGCCACCGGCCTCGGCCTCGGCGTCGGCCTGGTCGCCCTGCTGCGCACCCGGGCCGAGGAGTACTCCGGCGCCCGCTTCGGCCACTTCAACCTGCAGCCGCTCGACCTGCTCGGCGTACTCCTGGTCGGCCTGGTCACCGGACTGCTCGCCGCCGTCGTACCCGCCGTCCAGGCCTCCCGCCAGGACGTCGTCTCCGCCCTCACCGGCCGCGACTCGCTCAAGCCCCCGAGCCGCAAACTCGCCCTGCTCGGCCTGCTGATGCTCGCCGGCGGCGCCGCGTTCGCCCTGCTCGGCGCCACCAGCGGCTTCGCCAGCCGCAGCATCGCCGTCCTCGGCGGCTCGCTCGTCGCCGAACTCGGCATGGTCGCCCTCACCCCGTACCTGGTCGGCCTGTTCGGCAAGCTCGGCCGCCTGCTCCCGCTCGGCCCCCGGCTCGCCCTGCGCGACTCCGTCCGCCACCGCGGCCGCACCGCACCCGCCGTCGCCGCCGTGATGGCCGCCGTTGCCGGCTCCGTCGCCGTCAACGTCTACATCGCCAGTTACGACGACCAGTACCGCCGCGAGTACGTCGCCTCCGGTCCCTCCGGCGCCGTCATGCTCGGCAGCGGCTACACCAGCGGCCCCGACGGCAAGCTGCTGCCGCAGATGCGCGACAGCGTGGAACGCAGCATCCCCGCCCTCGGCCCGCGCGCCGACGTCTCCCACGTCGACTACAAGGGCGACTGCCGGGACGGCGGATCCTGCGGCTACATCCAGGTCATGCCGCCCAAGGAACGGCGCTGCCCGATCTACGACGGCGACACCCCGCTCAGCTCCGGCGAGGCCGAACGGCTCCGCAACAGCGACCCGCGCTGCCAGGTCCACGAACGCCGCGGCAGCCACTACGGCGACATCACGGCCGGCGACGCCACCCTGCTGCGCAACCTGTACGGCGTCACCGACCCGGCCGCCGGCCAGGCCCTCGCCGCCGGCAAGGCCGTGGTCTTCGACCCGCGCTACATCAAGGACGGCAAGGTCGTCCTCCAGTACAGCGAGCCGATGACCACGGGCGCCGACGGCACCGTGCCCGGCAAGCCCAAGATCACCGAGGCCGCCGTCGACGCCGTCCTCGCCTCCGCCGCGGCGCCGGCCCCCGGCCAGGCCGTGATCACCCCGGACGCCGCCACCCGGCTCGGCTTCACCACCAGGCCGGCCGGCTCGGTCTGGCTGCCCGCTGCCGCACCCTCCGACGGCGACCAGCAGAAGGCCGACGGCGCGCTCGCCAAGCTCACCGACCACACCGTCCTCGAAGTCGAACGCGGCTACCAGTCCAAGGCCGGACTCGTCGGCCTCGGCCTGGCCGGCTTCGCGGCCCTGGTCGCCCTCGGCGCGGCCGGCATCGCCACCGGACTGGCCGCCGCCGACTCCCAGCGCGACCTGACCACCCTCGCCGCAGTCGGCGCCGAACCGCGCATCCGGCGCTCGCTGTCCGGCTTCCAGTGCGGGGTGATCGCCGCCATGGGCACCCTGCTCGGCACCGTCTGCGGCGTTCTGCCGGCCGTGGCGCTGCGCAAGATCCAGGGCATCGCGGACAGTTACCCCGGCATGAGCCCCGAGGATCTCGCCGACAGGTCGTCCGTGGTCTTCCCCTGGCCCACCATCGCCGCCACCGTGGTGGCGCTGCCGCTGCTCGCCGCCGGCCTGGCCGCGCTGCTCACCCGCTCGCGGATCTCGCTGCTGCGCCGCACGGGCTGACCTCCCACGCGGCCTCCGTCACCCCCGTCCGCCCCTCCCGGCGGCGGGGGTGACGGAGGTTACAGCCCCGACGGGCGGCAGCAACCGGACGGCCGGGGCGGGCACCCGCACGGGCGAACTACAGTCGTCGGTATGACGAGAACCCCGGACAGCGCCGTCCGCTCCTACATCGACCAGCACCAGGCCGCCTTTCTCGCCGACCTCTCCGAGTGGCTGGCCATTCCCTCGGTCTCCGCCGACCCGGAGCGGGCCGGCGACGTGCGCCGCTCCGCCGAGTGGCTGGCCGCCAAGCTGCGCGACACCGGCTTCCCGGTCGCCGAGGTGTGGGAGACCGACGGGCTGCCGGCGGTGTTCGCCGAGTGGCCCTCCGGGGACCCGTCCGCGCCGACCGTCCTGGTCTACGGCCACCACGACGTGCAGCCCGCCGCGCAGGAGGACGGCTGGGACACCGAGCCGTTCACCCCGACCGTGGTCGGCGGGCGGCTGTACGCGCGCGGCGCCGCCGACGACAAGGGCCAGGTGTTCTTCCACACCCTGGGGGTGCGCGCCCACCTGGCCGCCACCGGCCGCACCGCGCCCGCCGTCAACCTCAAGCTGCTGATCGAGGGCGAGGAGGAGTCCGGCTCGCCGCACTTCGCCGACCTGGTCCGGCGCGAGGCCGGGCGGCTGGCCGCCGACGTGGTGGTCATCTCCGACACCGGTATGTGGTCCGAGACCACGCCGACCGTCTGCACCGGCATGCGGGGCCTGGCCGACGCCCAGCTCGACCTGTACGGGCCGGACACCGACATCCACTCCGGCTCCTTCGGCGGCGCCGTCCCCAACCCGGCCCAGGTCGCGGCCGAGCTGGCCGCCGCCCTGCACGACGCCGACCGCAAGGTCGCGATCCCGGGCTTCTACGACGGGATCGTGGAGCTGACCGACCGCGAGCGCGAGCTGTTCGCCGAGCTGCCCTTCGACGAGGCGCAGTGGCTGCGCGTCGCCAAGTCGTACGGCACCCGCGGCGAGGCCGGGTACTCCACCCTGGAGCGGGTGTGGGCCCGCCCGACCGCCGAGGTCAACGGCATCTGGGGCGGCTACACCGGCCCCGGCGGCAAGACCATCGTGCCGAGCTCGGCGCACCTGAAGCTGTCCTTCCGGCTGGTCGCCGGGATGGAGGTGGAGAAGGTCCGCGAGGCCGTGCGCGCCTGGGTCGCCGAGCAGGTGCCCGAGGGCATCCGGTACGAGCTGGCCTTCCCGGGCGCGACCCGGCCGTGCCTGACCCCGCTGAACCACCCGGCGCTGCAGTCCACCGTCCGTGCGATGGGCCGCGCCTTCGGGCAGAAGATCCTCTTCACCCGCGAGGGCGGCTCCGGCCCCGCCGCCGACCTGCAGGACGTGCTGGGCGCCCCGGTGCTGTTCCTCGGCATCTCGGTGCCCTCGGACGGCTGGCACTCGGTCAACGAGAAGGTCGAGCTGGACCTGCTGGCCAAGGGCGTGGAGACCGCCGCGTACCTGTGGGGCGACCTGGCCGAGAACTTCCGGCCCGGCACGTGAGCGAGCGGAGCGAGCTCACCATCGAGGGTGCGCGTTGCGCGAAGCGCCTGCCGAGCGCAGCGAGGTGGGCGCGTGAGCGAGCGGAGCGAGCTCACCATCGAGGGGTGCGCGTGGGCGCATGCCCCTGTCGAGCGAAGCGAGGCAGGCGCATGAGTCCGTTCGGTGCACGGGTCCGTGCACATGGCAGTCAGATCACTCATCCGGATGATTCACCACGTGGGGATGGAACGACGTGAGCACCGTGCCTGAGACCGAGCGCCCACTGGCCCTGGCCCTGGCCAGGTCGGGGGTGGACCGGGCGGCCGAGCACCGGTTCGACGAGCCCTGGCTGGCGGCCGCGTGGAGCCACCCCGCCACCCGGGTGCTGCCGATCGCCGGCGGCGAGGCCTTCGTCGTCGACACCGCGCAGGGCACCGAACTCGTGCTGCTGCCCTCCTTCGAGGCGCCGCAGACCGGGGACCGGTACTTCCTCGGCACCGACGAGGACGGCGTCTCCTACTTCGCGCTGGCCGGCGAGAGCCTGCCCGGCCGGCTGGACGGCGACGCCCGCCCGGCCGGGCTGCGCGAGGTCGGTGCGCTGCTGTCCGACCGGGACGCCGGGCTGCTGGTGCACGCCGTCGCGCTGGAGCACTGGCACCGGCTGCACAGCTTCTGCTCGCGCTGCGGGCACCCGACCGAGAAGGCCGGCGCCGGGCACGTGCGGCGCTGCACCTCCTGCGCGGCCGAGCACTACCCGCGCACCGACCCGGCGGTGATCATGGTGATCACCGACGAGCAGGACCGCTGCCTGCTCGGCCGCCAGGCGCTGTGGCCGGAGGGCCGCTGGTCCACGCTGGCCGGCTTCGTCGAGCCGGGGGAGTCGATCGAGCAGGCGGTGGCCCGCGAGGTGCAGGAGGAGGCGGGGGTGCGGGTCGGCGAGGTGCGCTACGTCGCCAGCCAGCCCTGGCCGTTCCCGTCCAGCCTGATGCTCGGCTTCGCGGGCAAGGCGCTGCCCGGCGGCACCGAGATCACCGTGGACGGCGAGGAGCTCGCCGAGGCGCGCTGGTTCTCCCGCGAGGAGCTGCGGGCCGGGATGGCCGCGGGCGAGATCCTGCCGCCCTCCGGCATCTCGATCGCCCGTCACCTGGTCGAACTCTGGTACGGGGAGCCGCTGCCGGCGGCCGCGCGCTGGTAATCCTGTACGAATTCCCGATGCTTCCGTGCGAAAGGGGGCGTGCGGCTTATGCCGCGCGCCCCCGTTTTTCTTTTCCAGCCCTTCCCGAACCCGCCACGACCTGCTGTTCGTGGCCGGACGGGCCAGTTCTGCTACCGCAGGACGTTCCCTTGCCCCCACCGTCAACCCGCGCGGACGACATTGCCGGAAACGGCTGAAACCGCGTCGCCGCGCTCGCTACATTCACTCGGGTGACAATCCCCCGGGGCACCGCCCAATCCCCCAAATACCAGCGCCTCGCCGCCGACCTGCGCCGCCGGATCGCCGAGGGCGAGTTCACCGCCGACGCCGCCCTGCCGGTCGAGAGTGAACTGGAACGCCAGTACGGCGTCGCCCGCAACACCGTCCGCCTCGCCGTCGACGTCCTCGTCAACGAAGGCCGACTCGTCCGCCTCCAGGGCAAGGGCACCTACCTGCGCGAACACCCGGTCCTCGACCACCGCGCCTACGGCCCCGACCTGGCCCCCGAGCCCCGAGACTGCCTGGGCGCGCCCTCCGCCGTCTACCTCGGCGAAGCCGCCGACGCCGGGCGCGAACTCGGCACCGACTTCGAGATGATGATCGTCCGGGCCCGCGTCGATATCGCCGAACGCCTCGGACTGCGCCCCGGCGAGGCCATCGTGGTCCGCCGCCAACTGCGGCTGCTCGACCGCGAGCCCTACTCCATCGAGGAGAGCCACTACCGGGCCGGACTCGCCGCCGGCACCCCGCTGATGGAACCCGACCCCGTCGAGGGCGGCGACGAAGCCGTCCTCGCCGCCCTCGGCCGCACCGAGATCGGCGCCGTCGACCACCTCGTCGCCCGGATGCCCGGCCCCGAGGAGGCCCAGTGGTTCCAGGGCGGCCCCGGCGTCCCGCTCATGGTGCAGACCCGCGTCACCTACGACCGGCGCGGGCCCGTACGGGTCATCGAGACCCGCTACTCCGCCGACCGCAGCCGGCTCGTCTACGGCATCGGCGACCTCGGCGCGCGCACCACCCTGCCCGCCCCCGCCGCCCCCGTCGACCCCGCCCGGGCCGACGCGCCGTGACGCGCGCCGACCCGGCCGGGACCGGGCGGATCAGGCCGCCAGGGCCTTCTTGACCTGCAGCAGGCTCGGGTTGGTCATCACGACCCGCTCGCCGCCGCCGACCGGCTGCACCAGAACCGTCGGCACCGTCTGGTTGCCGTTGTTCACCGACTCCACGAAGGCCGCCGAAGTCGGGTCCTCCTCGATGTTGATCTCGGTGTAGCCGATGCCTTCACGGTCCAGCTGGCTCTTGAGGCGGTTGCAGTACCCACACCAGGTCGTGCTGTACATCGTCACGGTGCCGGACATTGAGGGGGCTCCTTCGAAAGAGAGGTTCACGCGGTCCCTGGACCAAACGTCCGCCGGGCGGCGGGCATTCCGCCATGCCAACGGTCGGCACGCGGCGCGATCATCCTGCGATCACACCGGGCCTGTGGACAACCCCGCCCCCGTTGTCCCACCGGACTGAGAGGATGGAACGCATGCAGGAAGACCTCTTGAGCGGCAGCCCCTACGACGGCCCCCACGGCTCCCCCTGGGCCGACCCCGGCGCCGCCACGGGCCCCGACGCCGTGCTCGCCGGGCTCGACCCCGAACAGCGCGCCGTCGCCACCGCCCTGCAGGGCCCGGTCTGCGTGCTCGCCGGCGCCGGCACCGGCAAGACCCGCGCCATCACCCACCGCATCGCCTACGGCGTGCGCAGCGGCGTCTACCAGCCCTCGCAGGTCCTCGCCGTCACCTTCACCGCCCGCGCCGCCGGCGAGATGCGCGGGCGCCTGCGCCAGCTCGGCGCCGACGGCGTCCAGGCCCGCACCTTCCACGCCGCCGCCCTGCGCCAGCTCCAGTACTTCTGGCCCCGCGCCGTCGGCGGCCCCGTACCCCAGCTCCTCGAACGCAAGGTCCAGCTCGTCGCCGAAGCCGCCGGCCGCTGCGGGCTGCGCGTCCAGCGCACCGAACTGCGCGACCTCACCGCAGAGATCGAATGGGCCAAGGTCACCCAGACCGGCCCCGAGGACTACCCCGCGGCCGTCGCCAAGTCCGGCCGCGAAGCCCCCCGCGACCCCGCCGAGACCGCCCAGGTCTACCGCGTCTACGAGGAGACCAAGAGCCGCCGCGGCACCATCGACTTCGAGGACGTCCTGCTCCTCACCGCCGCCATCCTGGAGGACCGCCCCGACATCGCCGACCAGGTCCGCTCCCAGTACCGGCACTTCACCGTCGACGAGTACCAGGACGTCTCCCCGCTCCAGCAGCGTCTGCTCGACCAGTGGACCGGCCCCGGCGGCGGCGCCAGCCTCTGCGTCGTCGGCGACGCCAGTCAGACCATCTACTCCTTCACCGGCGCCACCCCCGACTACCTTCTCAACTTCCGCAGCCGCCACCCCGAGGCCACCGTCGTCAAACTCGTCCGGGACTACCGCTCCACCCCCCAGGTGGTCCACCTCGCCAACGGACTCCTCGCCCAGGCCCGCGGCGAAGCCGCCCGCCACCGCCTCGAACTCGTCTCCCAGCGCGAAGCCGGCCCCGAACCGGTCTACACCGAGTACGAGGACGAACCCACCGAGGCCGAGACCACCGCCCGCCGCATCAAGGACCTCCTCGCCACCGGCGTGCGCGCCAGCGAGATCGCCGTCCTGTTCCGCACCAACGGCCAGTCCGAGGTCTACGAACAGGCCCTCGCCGACCTCGGCGTCCCCTACCAGCTCAAGGGTGCCGAACGGTTCTTCGAACGCCCCGAGGTCCGCGACGCCGGCGTCCTGCTGCGCGGCGCCGCCCGCGCCGCCGCCGACCCGCTCATCGCCGGCGCCCCCGACCTCGCCGGCCAGGTCCGCGCCGTCCTCGCCAGCCGCGGCTTCACCCCCGAACCCCCCGCCGGCTCCGGCGCCGTCCGAGACCGCTGGGAATCCCTCGCCGCCCTCGTCCGCCTCGCGGAGGAGTTCGAGCGCACCCGCACCGCCGACGGCCGCACCACCGACCTCGCCGCCTACGTCGCCGAACTCGACGCCCGCGCCGCCGCCCAGCACGCCCCCGCCGTCGAAGGCGTCACCCTCGCTTCCCTGCACGCCGCCAAGGGCCTCGAATGGGACGCCGTCTTCCTCGTCGGCCTCACCGAGGGCACCCTGCCGATCATCTACGCCAAGACCGACGAACAGATCGAGGAGGAACGCCGCCTCCTCTACGTCGGCGTCACCCGCGCCCGCAAACACCTCAGCCTCTCCTGGGCCCTCGCCCGCTCCCCGGGTGGCCGCGCCGGCCGCAAGCCCAGCCGTTTCCTCGACGGACTGCGCCCCGGCTCCGCCGCCCCCGGCGCGCGCACCGGCGCGCGGGGCGGAAGGGGGAGTGTCGAGACCGGCGAGCGCTCAGCCGCCCGACGGGTCCGCGGCCCGGTCACCTGCCGGGTCTGCGGCAAGGTCCTCACCGAGGCCGTCGAACGCAAGCTGCGCCGCTGCGAGGACTGTCCCTCCTCCATGGACGAGGGCCTGTACGAGCGACTTCGCGAGTGGCGGGCCCGGCAGGCCAGGAAGCAGGGCGCCCCGGCCTACGTGGTGTTCACCGACGCGACGCTCATGGCGATCGCCGAGGACGTGCCCTCCAGCAGCCGGGAACTGGCCCTGATCTCCGGGGTCGGCGCCATGAAGCTGGACAAGTACGGGGCCGCCGTGCTCTCGTTGTGTGCGGGGGAGGAGCCCGAGGAGGATCCGGACGGCGTCGAGGACGACGGTCCGGTCGATCCGGTGTGAGCCGGCGCGGGCGCGGTCCAGGGGACTGCTCGGGGGACTTCGAAGCCGCCGCGGAACGTGTCGCGGATCGCGCCGTGTAACGCGCCGCAGAACTCGCGTGAAAAATAGTTTGCGCGGCATACCGGGAGCGCAATAGCCTGCCGGAGCGGTCAAGGGGACGCGGTCGCACGGGGTGACACCTGTGCCGATTCCCCTCGCCCCACAGCTTTACCGAGACAGACATCCGAACATTCGGAGCCAGGGGAACCAGGCTCCGCGAGACGCCGAGAGGAGGCGAAGACAGTGGGAAACATCATGATCACCAAAATGACTGGCCAGACCGTTGTCGCTGCCTCCCTGCGTGCCGCCCGCCTGCGGGCGCTCGCCGAGCTCGGTGGAACCGGTCTGGGTCTCGACACCACCGGTGTCTCCGTCGCCTCCGTTGTCAGTGGTCTTGGACACACTGATCTGCGCATCACGGGCGGCAGGAGTGTCGAAGGCACCGTTGTCGAGGCCGGTCTGTCCCGTGACTGGGCGTCGGTCGATGCGTCGCGTCCCATGTGCGATGAGCGACCGATCCAGGCACCGAAGGCGGCCGTAGCCGCCGCCATGCATGGCGGCTATGCGCAGGTCATCGGTGCCGGAAACGCCCAGGAGCAGAACGAGCAGCAGATCAAGCAGGCCACGGCCGCCTTTATCGGCGCCAAGGCCATCCGGATGCGGGCCTTCCGCGGGCCTGAACCCTGGAGAGAACGAACCTGAGTCAGCCTCAGGTCGGCACCTCCAGGGCCGCGGAACCCGTCACACCGGGATCCGCGGCCCTTCTGTTTTGTCCGGTACGCAAGACCACCCAGGCCCCCCGGGGCCTCCGGCCCAGCACCACCAGTCCACTGGGCCGGAACCACTGAGAAGACGAGGAAGACGCCCACAGTGTCCACGGTCATCACGCCGCCCATCCCGTCCGTACCGCCGACAAGCCAGATCACCAAGGCCGACCAGGCCGACCCCCCGGAGGTTCCTTCCATGCAGATCAGCTCGATCGAGCAGGCCGAGGCACTCGGTCTCCCCATCCCCTGCCGCGCCTTCGACCCCGAGGTCTTCTTCGCCGAGACGCCCGCCGACGTCGAGTACGCGAAGTCCCTCTGCGGCACCTGCCCGGTGAAGGAGGCCTGCCTGGCCGGCGCACTGGAGCGGCGCGAGCCGTGGGGCGTCTGGGGTGGCGAGCTCTTCGTCCAGGGCGTCGTCGTGGCCCGCAAGCGGCCGCGTGGCCGTCCGCGCAAGACCGAGGTCATGGCGTGAACCCCGCCGACCACGCCAGGGCCATCCGCCGGGGAGAGCAGTCCCCGCTGGATACCGCCCTCCGCCGGTCCGTACGGATCGCCGCCGCCAAGGCTGACTCAGAGGCCCGCACCCGCCCATTCCCGAGCACGCACCACGAGCAGGACCACCACATGACCCCCGCCGCCATCGATCCGACCGTCCGCGCCGAGCAGGCCGCCGAACTTCAGACCCAGAACAGGATCCTCGAGATGCAACTCCTGCATGAATCCCTGGCCCGTGCCCATATGCAAGACAGGCTGCACGAGGCCGAGAACCAACGGCTCGTCAGCCGGGTCGTCCGGGCCCGCAAGCTCCGGCAGCGGGCCGAGCGGGCCTCGCTGCGGGCTCGCAAGGCCCTCGCCGTCGCGCTGATGTAAGCGCCGACCGCCGTAGTACCGCCCCTGTCGTGCCGCAGGCCGCCCCCCGTCCACGGGGAGCGGCCTGCGGCCGTTCGGTGCCCTCGGTCAGCGCCTGCGGGCGGGCTTGGCGCGCCCCACGGACTCGGCCGGCTCCGCTGACGGCCCGTCCGAGAACTCGGGCAGCCACTGAAGCATCTCGGCGCGGAACGGCGCCTTGGCGCCCAGCTGACACAGCACCCCGATGGTGCTCAGCGTCACCCGGTGGATCAGCAGGTACGCGGGCGGCAGGTTCAGCTGCTTGCCAAGGTTGTAGGCGGGCGAGCGCGGATCGGCGATCCGGGCCGCCTGGGCGCGCATCCACGTCCGGGTGAAGTGGAAGCTGTCCACCGTGGCCGGCTCGATGATCGGCAGCAGGTAGTCCAGCACCGCGTCCGGGTCCAGCCGGATCGAGGGCTTCACGAAGCCCTCCTCGCGCAGCATCTTCAGCACGCCGGTCGCGTCCCCGTCCAGCGCCATCCGCAGCGAGGCCCCGATCGGCTCGGGCAGCCCGCCCGGCAGCCGGTCCACCGTGCCGAAGTCCAGCACGCCCAGCCGCCAGCCCGCGGCCGGGCCGTCGTCCGTCAGCAGCCGGAAGTTGCCCGGGTGCGGGTCCGCGTGCAGCAGACCGGTCCGCGACGGGCCGGCGAACAGGAACCGGGCCAGCAGCTGCCCGGCGCGGTCGCGCTCCTCCTGGGTGCCGCGCGCGATCACCTCGGCCAGCGGGGTGCCGTCCATCCACTCGGTGATCAGGACCTGGTCGGCCTGCGCCACCACGTTCGGCACCAGGATGTCCGGGTCACCCGCGAACTCCTCGGCGTGCCGGCGCTGGGCCTGTGCCTCCAGCTCGTAGTCCAGCTCCTCCGAGACCCGCTCGCGCAGCTCGGCGATCAGCGGCTTGATGTCCAGCCCGGGAACCAGCGGGCCGAGCAGCCAGGCCACCCGGCTCAGCTGGGACAGGTCGGCGAGCAGCGCGTCACCCGCTCCCGGGTACTGCACCTTGACCGCGACCCGTCTGCCGTCGTGCCAGACCGCCCGGTGCACCTGGCCGATCGAGGCGGCGGCCGCCGGGCGGTCGTCGAACTCCCGGAACAGCTCGCGCCAGCCGTCCCCGAGCCGTTGGGCGAGCGCGGCGTGCACCTTGGTGGCGGGCATCGGGGGAGCGGCGTCCTGCAGTTTGGTGAGTGCGGCCCGGTACGGCCCGGCGACCTCCTCGGGCAGCGCGGCCTCGAAGACGGACAGCACCTGCCCGAACTTCATCGCCCCGCCCTTGAGTTCACCGAGGACCTTGAACAGCTGGTCGGCGGTGGCCTGCTGGAGCTCGGCCGTCACCACCTCGGCGGAGCGGCCGCCGATGCGCTTGCCGAGTCCGAGCGTGGCGCGTCCGGCTATCCCCAGCGGTAGGGCGGCGAGCCGTGCCGTGCGGGTCACTGCCTTGCGCGGAAGATCGCTCACCCGGGCCTCCAATCCCTGGCCCCCCGACACCGGACGGCCCACCATCACTACGCCATTGTGCCCGCTCCCCACCCCGCGGCCGCCGGTGTTTTACGGGGCGGGCGGGCGGCGCCGTTCCCTCGCGGAGTCCCTTGCGGGGTCTTTGCGGGGAGTTGGGCGGCTTGGTCCGGTGGACCGACGGGTCAGCGGGGCAGCCGCAGGGCGAGGCCGTCCAGGACGACCTCCAGGCCGTAGGAGAACTTGGCGTCGCGTGCGGCGGCCGGGTCCTCGGCGGCGGCGGCCGTGGAGTCGCCGTTGAGGTGCTCGTAGCCGACGGTGGCCTGCTCGGCGGCGGGCATCAGACGGGCGACGAACTCGGCCTCGCTCTCGCCGGAGCGGGCCACGGCGGTGAGCCAGGCCGCCTCGGCGGTGCTCATGCCGACGACGTAGGAGATGAGGGTCTCGATCGCCCGGGCCGGCTCGGGGAAGGCGGCCGCGGCGAAGAGGGCGGCCAGCCGCTCGGAGAAGGACATCAGGTTGGGGCCGAGGTAGACGAGACCGGCCTGGCCCAGCACCGAGGACAGCCAGGGGTGGCGCAGGGCGGTCGCCCGGAAGGCCTGGGCGGCCTCGACGGCGGCGGCGCGCCAGTTCGGGCTGTCGGCAGGCGGGAGGGCGATCTCGCCGAAGACCTCGTCCACCGCGAGTTCCATCAGCTCGTCCTTGGTCGCCACATGGCGGTAGAGGGAGGTCGCGCCCGCGTTCAGGCGGGTGGCGAGCTTGCGCATGCTCAGGGCGTCGATGCCCTCGGCGTCCAGCATGACGACCGCCTCGCGGACGATCGCGGCCCGGCTCAGGGAGGGCTGCTCGGGCTCGCGCGGCTGGCGGGCCCAGACGGACGGGACGGGGTTCGTTCGGGCGGCCATGGGTGGCTCCTCTTCCTGGGCCCTCTCGCGGGGGCGCTGTTTCCGGTGCCGCTCGCGCTGTCGGCCGGCCGACAGGTGCGCACGCCGTTCGCATTGAGCGTACAGGAGCCGGGTGTTGCGCACACCGTTCCGCTGTGCGTACAGTGTTCTCATCGACGGAACGCAGTGCGCATCGAGGGAACGGTGTGCGCAAGAAGGGGAGGGTGTCCGATGACAGCGAGCAACCCGGCCGAGGGCCGCAACCCGCACCGCTGGTGGATCCTGATCGTGCTCTGCCTGAGCTCGCTCGTCCTGGTGGTCGACAGCATGGCCCTGACCGTCGCGGTCCCCTCGATGACCGCCGACCTGGGCGCCGGCGCCCAGGACACCCAGTGGATCCTCGACTCCTACGTCCTCGTCTTCGCCGGACTGCTGCTCACCTCGGGCAGCCTCGGTGACCGGTTCGGCCGCCGGAAGGTCATGATCATCGGACTGCTGTTCTTCGGGACGGCGTCACTCGCGGCGACCTTCTGCACCAGCCCCGGCGAGGTCATCGCGGCCCGGATCGCAATGGGTGTCGGCGGCGCGCTGATCATGCCCTCGACGCTGTCGATCCTCATCACCGTCTTCGACGAGGAGGAGCGCAACAAGGCGATGGCCGCGTGGGGTTCGGTGTCGATGCTCGGACTGGTCGGCAGCCCGGTGCTGGGCGGGGTGCTGATCAACCACTTCTCGTGGCACTCGATCTTCTTCATCAACGTGCCGGTCGTCGCGCTGGCGGTCCTGGCCGGGCTGCTGCTGATGCCGGAGTCCAAGGGCCCGTGGCAGAAGCCCGACCCGCTCGGCGCGGTGCTCTCCGCCGTCGGCATGACCGCGCTGATCTGGTGGATCATCGAGATCCCGCAGCACGGCGCCTTCGCCGGCCGGTCGCTGGTCACCCTGGTCGTCGCGGTCCTCGCCCTCGCCGGGTTCGTCGTGTGGGAGAACGTCACCTCCGCGCCGATGGTGCCGCTGGCACTCTTCAAGGCCCGCAACTTCAGCGGTGGTTCGCTGTCGCTGACCCTCGTACAGATCGGCAATGGCGGGCTGCTGCTGGTGCTTACCCAGTACCTGCAGTTCGTGCTCGGGTACTCGCCGGTCAAGGCCGGCCTCGCGTTCCTGCCGCTGGCCCTCGCCGCGCTGCTCGGCAACGGGGTCGGCGCCAAGCTCGCGGCGAAGCTCGGCAACCGGCTGCTGATCCTCGCCGGGATGCTCGTCATGGCCTCCTCCTTCGCGCTGCTGACCACCGTCTCCGCGGAGACCGGCTTCGCCGTCCCGGCGGCGGCGCTCGGACTGCTCGGCCTCGGCGCGGGCCTGGCGATGCCGGCGGCGGTCGGCGCGCTGATGGGGACCATCCCGTCGGAGCAGGCAGGTGTCGGCTCGGCGCTGAACGACACCATCCAGCAGGCCGGTACGGCGCTCGGCATCGCGATCCTGGGCTCGCTGCTGTCGAGCGGCTTCGCGAGCCGGATGCCGGCCGGGACGCCGGAGCAGGCCAAGCGCTCCATCGCCGGGGCGCTGGCGGCCGCGAACGGGGACGCCGGGCTGGTGCGGACCGCCCGGGAGGCGTTCGCCGGGGCGATGTCGACGACCTTCACGGTCAGCGCGATCGGGGTGCTGGCGGCGGCGCTGGTGGCCGTACTGGTGATGCGGGACCGGAAGGCGGGGGAGGGCGCGGCCGAGGAGGCCGCGGAGCCGGCGAGGGAGATCGGGATCGCCGCCTGAGGCCGGTTCGGCCGGGAGCTCGCTGAGATGGCCGGTGCCCTCGGGGGGCGCCGGCCATCGGCGTTCTCTCGGGGGCTGCGCAGGAAGTCGGCGGGGCCGACTTGCTCCCGGAACAGCGGCTCCCGCTTCTCCCGGCCCGCGCCCTGCGCCCCGGGTCGAGGTCGGGCGGCTGCTGAGCCCCGCAGCCGCCGGGCCTGCTCCCGGCACCCTTCTCATTCCTCCTCCCTCGACGACTCCTCAGCCCGGCGGCAGCGGCTGCCACAGGCAGCCGCAGTCCGGGTGTCCTCGCAGCCGCAGGCGGCGGGGCATCCCGTCGCTCGCCGACACCTCGCACCAGCCGTCGACGCTCGGCGGTCGGCCGCCGTCCAGAAACACCTGCACATGCAGGGCCGCCAGTCCGGCGACGGCCGTCGCCAGTGCCGTGTCGCAGGCCGGGGTGCGGGCCCGGCCCGGGCCGTTGTTCGCCAGTTGGGCCAGCACCCGCGCCCATGCGGCGTCCTCGTCCTCCCTGCGCAGCACCAGACAGTGCCCGCAGGCCGACCTTCCGGGGATCACCAGCGGCCCGATGATGCCGAACTCCTCGACCACGCCCACGTACAGATGCGGCACCCCGGCCCGGAGCAGCAGCTTGGCCTCGTACGTCCCGCCCGCGAAGGCGGCGCTGCCGTCCCGGGGCGCGAGGACCACGAAGTCGGGCGGCGGGTCCTCTGACTTCCGCCGCAGGACGGGCACCAGTGGCCGGCCCGCGGCCCGTTGCACCGCCTCCCTTGCGGCCGTCGAACGCAGCCGCCCGATGTCCGCGGGTGGCAGCCCGGCCGGGGAGCAGTCGCCGGGCTTGACCCGGCCGCCGTCGGACACCGTGACCGTGCCGGTGCCCGCCGCGGCGAGCACCGCCGCCACGGCGGCGCCGACCCGGCCCGCGCCGCGCACCTCGATCCGGGTCTCAGCCCGGTGGGTCAGGACCGCCGGTGCGGCGCCGGGGCCGGAGTGGACGAGGGACAGCGAGGCGAGGTCGGGACCGAGGAGGTCCCGGTGGGGCTGGGGGAAGCGGGACAGCACCCGGTCGGTCGCCTCCGCGTCGTCCAGCAGCCCGATCTCCTCCAGTTCGGTCAGCAGGGTGTCGGCGGGCTCGCGGCCGAGGCCGATTCGCTCGCCGGCCTCCAGGAGCTCGGGTCGGTCGCGCGTTCCGTCGACCAGCCCGAGGAAGTCGCAGAGGGTCTTGTCGGCGTTTTCGAGCACCCCCGCATGTCGGGTGACGGTGCCGAACTGCAGGGTCTCGGAGTCCCGCCAGCTGCGGGACAGAGCGGGCTTCAGGGCGAGGCGCACGACGATCTCCCTTCCGATCGTTTCCGGACGGCTGACCGCAGCATGCCCCATCGCGCCGACCGCGTGCTGAAAGTTATCCACAGGTCCGGGCGCATGATCACACCATCTGTTCGCAGGCCCTGTGGATAACTGCTCATCCGCCCGAATGTCGATTTCCGGACACCCTCCGTCGGCCTTTCGTTCCCGATCGCTCCACGAAAGATTTCGGCCATGGCAGCGGACTTCTGTCAGTGGTACCGGGTAACGTCGTGTGCCATGGCGGCCGAGCGGGACTCCCATCCACCGGTGTCGCGTCGGCGTGCCCGTGCAGCGTCCGGGTCTCAGGCGGCGGCGCCGAGTACACGTGGGCGCCCGGACGAGAAGCAGCACGAGCAGCAGCACGAGAAGCCGCAGGCGAGGCCGCAGCACCCGCCCACCGGGGCGGTGCCGCCCGAAGCGCACGACCGCAGCCGGGTCGAGGTGCGGCGCAGCGCCCGCCGTAGCCGTACCGTCTCCGCCTACCGCGAGGGCGACCGCACCGTGGTGCTGATCCCGGCCCGGATGTCGCATGCCGAGGAGCAGCGCTGGGTCGCGCAGATGCTGGAGAAGCTCGCCGCCCAGGAGCGTCGGCGGATCCTCGGGGACGACGCCCTGATGGCCCGGGCCCGGGAGCTGGCGGCGGCCTACCTGGACGGTCGCGCCCAACCCGCGCAGGTCCGCTGGGTGACCAACCAGAATTCGCGCTGGGGCTCCTGCACGCCCAGTGAGGGGACGATCCGGCTGTCCCACCGGCTGCAGGGCATGCCGGAGTACGTGCTGGACTACGTGCTGCTGCACGAGCTCGCGCATCTGCTGGTGCCGGACCACGGGCCGGCGTTCTGGGCGCTGTTGGAGGCCTACCCGCGTACGGAGCGGGCCCGCGGCTATCTGGAGGGCGTGGTCTCCGCCGCCCGTCTGCCGCACATCCCGGGTGCCCGGCACGGCACCCCGGGGGAGGATCCGGCGGCCTCCTGCGGCTGAGTCCGGGAGGAACGCCACCGGGAAGGGCCGAGGGAACGGGCCGACGAGAAGGGCCGACGAAAAGGGCCGACGAAAGGGGGCGCGGGCCGATATGGCCCGCGCCCCCTTTCCGCGTCGCACCTCAGCCGGTCAGCTGCCGCGCCCGGGCGACCAGGTCACGCACCGAGTGGTCGGTGAGCTCCGGCAGCCGGTCGTAGTCGAACCAGCGCAGGTCCAGCGACTCCTCGCTGATCAGCGCCTGTGCCCCGGCCGGGGCCAGTGCTATGTACTGGACGTCCAGGTGGGTGTTCTCCGGCCGGTCCTTGCCGGTGCAGCGGACCAGGTGCCGGTCCAGCTTGGCCGGTACGGGGGTGCCGTTGTCCCGCAGCAGGGTCAGGTCGGGGATGCCGGACTCCTCGACGGCCTCGCGCAGCGCGGCCGAGGCGAGGTCGGCGTCGCCGGGCTCGCAGTGTCCGCCCATCTGCAGCCACATGCCGACCTTGGGGTGCAGGGTGAGCAGCACCCGCCCGGCGGCCGGGTCGACGACCGCCGCGCTCGCGGTGATGTGGGCGGGCAGGCAGGAGCGGTAGAGGCCGCCGGGCTGCTCGGCCAGGTGCGCGAGGTAGTCGCGCCGCAGCTGTTCCTGGTCCTCGTCGGCGGGCCGCCAGTCGGTCAGGGTGCGGACGGCGTCCGCGTGCAGGGCGGACGCGCCCGTGTCGGTGGCCGTCATGCGGTGGGCTCGCCCTTTCCATCGGTGCCGTCCTGGTCGGGCTTCGGCTCCTCGGCCCTCGGCTGGTCGCTCTTGGTCAGGTCGGGCTTGCCGGCCGCGGCCTCGCCCAGCAGCTTGTCGAGGGCGTCGAAGTCGATCCCGCCCTCCAGGTCGTCGCTGCCGCCGCGGTGCACGAAGGCGTCCGGGTCGTCGAGGTCGGCGGCGGTGGGCAGCATGTCGGGGTGCTCCCACAGGGCGTCGCGGCCCTCGACGCCGCGGGCGTCGGCGAGCAGCGCCCACAGCCGGGCGGCGTCGCGCAGACGGCGCGGGCGCAGCTCCAGACCGACCAGGGTGGCGAAGGTCTGCTCGGCGGGCCCGCCGGCCGCGCGGCGGCGGCGGACGGTCTCGCGCAGGGCGCCCGCCTGCGGCAGGTGGGGTTCGGCGGCGGCGTGCACGACGGCGTCGACCCAGCCCTCGACCAGGGCGAGCGCGGTCTCCAGGCGGGCGAGCGCGGCCTTCTGCTCGGGGGTGTCCTCGGGCTGGAGCAGGCCGCCGGCCAGGGCTTCCTGGAGCGCCTCGGGGTTGCTCGGGTCGAGCTGGCCGACGAGTTCCTCCATGCGGGAGGTGTCGACCTTGATGCCGCGCGCGTAGGCCTCGACGGCGCCCAGCAGGTGGGCCCGCAGCCACGGCACGTGGGCGAAGAGCCGCTGGTGGGCGGCCTCGCGCAGGGCGAGGTAGAGCCGGACCTCCTCGGCGGGCACGCTCAGGCCCTCGCCGAACTCGGCGACGTTCTGCGGCAGCAGGGCGGCCTTGCCGGCCGGGGCGAGCGGCAGGCCGACGTCGGTGGAGCCGACGACCTCGGCGGCCAGGGCGCCGAGCGCTTGGCCGATCTGGGTGCCGAACATGGCGCCGCCCATGGAGCGCATCATGCCCATCAGCGGGCCGGCCATGGCCTGCATCTCCTCGGGCAGGACGCCGCCCATGGCGTTGCCGACGCGCTCGGCGACCGGGTCGACGAGGTCCTTCCAGACCGGGAGGGTGGCCTCGATCCACTCGGCGCGGCTCCAGGCGACGGCGGTGCCGGCGCCGGAGGGGAGCTCGGTGACGCCGTCGAGCCACAGGTCGGCGAGGCGGACGGCCTCGGCGACGGCGGCGCGTTCGGTGGCGCTGACGGAGCGGTCCTTGCTCTTGCCCTCGGCGGGTTCGGCGACGACGGTCTGCCGGGCGATGTTGGTGGCGAGGTCCCAGTTCACCGGGCCGCCCTCGAAGGAGAGCATCTGGCCGAGCTGCTGGAAGGCGGCGCCGAGATCACCGGGGTTGAGGCCGCCGAACATCGCGGCGAAGGGGTTGTCGGCACCGGCGCCGCCGGGGCCGCCAGGGGCGCCGGGCATGCCGAAGATCGCGCCGAAGGGGTTGCCGACCCCGAAGCCGAAGGGCTGCGGGCCGCTGTCGCCGGAGCCGGCCGGGCCCTGGTCCTTCTTCTTCTGCGCGTCGTCGGGCTTGGCCTTGCCGTCCTCGGGCTCCTCGGGCGGAACGCCGAATCCGAAGGGAAGGTCGCTCACGGGGTCCTCGATCCGGTCGGCCGTCATGCGGGTGTGGCGGGAAGTACTGCCCGCCCGGGGTTGCGGTGGAGCGGACTCGTGGGCGGCTCCCACGCGGCAGGCCCGCGCCGGGTGCACCGCCGGGCCTTCGCCTCGGGCAGGATGGACGTACGTGACACACGTCCGTACGCACATAAGCTAACCGTGGAGGATGGCCGGTGAGTTCCCCGCCCTCGGACGTTCGCTCTGGGCTGACCGGAGGAGAGGACGCGTCGGACACCACGGCGTCGCCGCCTCCAGCCTACGGCGGGCGGCCGCTGACCGTGGCCGTCACCGGTGCCGCCGGGGTGCTGGGCGAGCGGGTCGCCGCCCGGCTGGTGGCCTCCCCGCACGTGCGCAGGGTGCTGGCGGTGGACGACCGGCGCGGTGACGTGCCGGGTGTGCAGTGGCGGGTGCTGGACGTGCGGGACCCGGCGGTGGCCGAGCGGCTGGCCGGGGTGGACGTGGTGGTGCACCTGGCGATGGACTTCGGGATGGAGTCCGACCCCCGGGCGCGCAGCGCCTACAACGTGCGGGGCGCCCAGACGGTGCTGACCGCGGCCGCGGCGGCCGGGGTGCACCGGGTGGTGCTGTGCACGTCCGCGATGGTCTACGGGGCGCTGGCCGACAACGAGGTGCCGCTGGCCGAGGACTCGGAGCTGCGGGCGACCGAGGAGGCCTCGCTGGTCGGGGACCTGCTGGAGATCGAGCGCCTGGCCCGGCGGGCGCCGCGCGCCCACCCGGGGCTGCAGGTGACGGTGCTGCGCCCGGCCGTGGTGGTGGGCCCCGGTGTGGACACGGTGCTGACCCGGCACTTCGAGGCGCCGCGGCTGCTGGTGGTGGCCGGCTCGCGCCCGTGCTGGCAGTTCTGCCACGTGGACGACCTGTCGGCGGCGCTGGAGTACGCGGCGCTGGGCCTGGTTGAGGGCGAGGTGACGGTCGGCTGCGACGGCTGGCTGGAGCAGGAGGACGTGGAGCGGCTGTCGGGGATCCGGCGGATGGAGCTGCCGGCGTCGCTGGCGCTGGGTACGGCGGCGCGGTTGCACCGGCTGGGCCTGACCCCGGCCCCGGCGGGGGACCTGGCGTACACGATGTACCCGTGGGTGGTGTCGGGCAGCCGGCTGCACGAGGCGGGGTGGCGTCCGGAGTTCACCAACGAGCAGGTGCTGGCGGAGCTGCTGGCCCAGGTGTCCGGCAAGCACGCGGTGGCCGGGCGCCGGCTGGGCGGCAAGGAGGCGGCGACCAGCCTGGGGGCGGCCGGGGCGACGGTGGCGCTGGTGGGTACGGCGGCGCTGGTGCGCAGGGCGCGCAAGCGCCGCCGGTTCTGACCGGCCCGGGGTCGGCCCCCGGATCGGCCCGGGGCGCCCGTCGAGCCCGTCGAGCGGCGACACTTCTCACGATGCGAAATTTCCACATCGTGATGTGGAAACCCCTTGCCCGGATCCGGCCGGGATGGGGAATCATGGGGTCATGTCCGAGAACCACGACCCCATCCGACTGCTCGCCGTCCGCGACACCCCGCTCTCGCTGGACGAGGTGTACGAGGCGGTCGGCGACGACGCGGCCGGCGGCACCACCGTCTTCGTCGGGACGGTCCGTGACCACGACGGCGGCAAGTCGGTCGCCGCGCTGGAGTACAGCTGCCACCCCACCGCCGAGCAGGAGATGCGCCGGATCGCCGAGAAGGTCGTCGCCGACTTCCCGGTCAAGGCGCTCGCCGCGGTCCACCGGGTGGGCCGGCTGGAGATCACCGACAAGGCCGTGATCGTCGCGGTCTCCTGCGCCCACCGCGGCGAGGCCTTCGCGGCCGCCCGCCGGCTGATCGACGACCTCAAGCACGAGGTGCCGATCTGGAAGCACCAGGTCTTCGCCGACGGCGAGGAGGAGTGGGTCGGCGCCGGCGGCTGCTGACCCTCGTCGGGTGTGCGGCGGAACCGGATGCACACGGAGCGCGTCCCCGGGGTCAGGCGCGCCGTCTCCTCACCCGAACGGGTCTGGGCGGCTGCGCCGAATAGTCCCTGGAAGTGAGCCGATCGGCCGTCCCGTTACCCGGACGGCGCCAGCCGCGTTGTCCGCCGGAGTGGTTAATCTGCTCATAGACACGACGAGCTGGGAGTACTGATATGGGTGCGCTCGCCTGGTTGATCATTCCGGTAATCGCCGTCCTTGCCGCCGCCGTCTGGGCCGGCTGGGCCCAGCGGGCCCCGAAGGCCACGGGGGACCCTGCCTCACTCGCCGAGCACCGGCGCTTCATGGCTGCGATGGAACGCACCACCGCCGACACCGTCGGCCCCGGCGAGCACGCCGGCCGGTAGCCCGCCGGGCGTCGCGTCACCCGCGTCCCGTACTGTCGAGGCATGCCACGCCGCTCCGCGACGATGCTCGCTGCCACCCTGCTGCTCATAGCGCTGCTCTGCGTCTCGGTGCTGATGAAGGTGCCGTACACGGAGATGAGCCCGGGCCCGACGTACAACACGCTCGGCGACCAGGGCGGCAAGCCGGTGATCACCATCACCGGGCACGACTCGTACAAGACGAGCGGGCACCTCAACATGACCACCGTCCAGGTCACCGGGGCCAAGTACGAGCCCAGCCTGGTCAACGCCGTGGTCGGCTGGCTGCGCGACGACGTGCTGGTGGTGCCGCACGACAACGTCTACCCCAAGGGGCAGTCGGACGCCGACGCCAAGAAGCAGAACGCCGAGGAGTTCGCCTCCTCCGAGGACAGCGCCCGCACCGCCGCGCTCAACCAGCTGGGCATCCCGGTCGGCAACGAGCTGATCGTCAAGTCGGTCACCGCGGGCGCCCCGGCCGAGGGCCGGCTGCACGCGGGCGACCAGATCGTCGCCGTGGACGGCACCCCGGTCACCTCGGTCGACCAGGTGGTCGCCGCCGTCACCAAGCACAAGCCGGGCGAGTCGGTGGTCTTCACCGTGGTCCCGCGGGCCAAGGACGCCTCCGGCAACGGCACCGCCACCCCGGGGGCCAGGACCGACGTCACCGTCCCGACCGTGCGGGCCAAGGACCTCGACCCGAAGGCCCCGGCCGAGCGCGCCGACCTCGCGGTGGTCGGGATCGGCACCGGGATCCGGCACACCTACCCGTTCCAGATCGACATCGGCCTGCAGGACGTCGGCGGCCCCAGCGCTGGGCTGATGTTCTCGCTCGGCATCATCGACAAGCTCACCCCCAGCGGCGACCTCACCGGCGGCAAGTTCGTCGCCGGCACCGGCACCATCGACGACGACGGCAAGGTCGGTCCGATCGGCGGGATATCGATGAAGCTGATCGCCGCCCGGGACGCCGGGGCCGAGTACTTCCTCACCCCGTCCTCGAACTGCGCCGAGGCCACCAAGAACGTCCCGTCCGGGCTGACCCTGATCAAGACGGACACGCTGGACGGCGCGCTGAAATCGCTGGAGCAGATCCGCTCCGGGCAGACCGCCGCGCTGCCGTCCTGCGCCAAGTAGCCCCGGACCCGGGGACGGTTACGAGAAGGTCGCCAGCAGCGCGTCGGTCAGGCCGGGCACCAGGTCCGGGCCGGTCAGCACCTCGCGGGCGACGTCCTTGGAACGCAGCCGCAGGGCGATCTCCTTCTTGCCGTCGCGCAGCACCGCGGCGGTGATCCGCACCTCCTCGCGCTTGGGGTGGTTGGCCACCCACTCGGCGAGCTGGGCGTCGCTGGCGCCCCGCGGGCGGGACTGCTCGGCGCCCGGCGGCAGCATCAGCCGCTCGACGACCAGGGCGCAGCCGGCCACCGCGTCGGGCCAGGCGATGGTGCCGAGGAACTTGTCGAGTTCCATGCCGGCCGGGAGCTCGTCCTGCTCGACCGGGGTGAGGCCGGGCTCGTCGCCCTCGGCGAGGCCGAGCTGCTCGGCGATCCTCGGGTCGGCCTTGCGCAGGGCGGCGCTGTCCACCAGGGCGAACAGCCGGGCCGGGAGGTCCCAGCCGAGGGTGGCGGCGTACTCGTCGATCTCCAGCGCGGCCCGGGTGAGCGGGTTGGCGGCGGGGAGCTTGGATACATCGTCGGCAGAGCCGGGGGAGTTCGTGAATGCAGACGCGTCGGACATGACTCAATCCTCACACGCCGGGCGGGTGGCGCCCGCCCGGCGGGCGCGGGGGTGAGGTGGCGGGGTGTGGGGGAGCGGCGTAGTAACCGTCTGCTAACGGTGGGAACTCGGTCGAAGCCTGGTTAAGTTGCTCTGACGACCGACCGATTCCAGACGACACAGCTGAGGTGCCACCGTGGTATTCCAGATGCCGGAACGCTCAGGGCCGGGTTTCCGGCGCAGGGTAGGCCCGCCCTCCCGGCGGGCGCGGGTGGCCCTGCTGACCCTGGGCGTGCTCGCGGTGCTGTTCCTGCTGTTCGTCATGTTCGCCGGGTTCTGGACGGACTGGCTGTGGTTCAGGTCGGTCCGCTACTCCTCGGTGTTCACCACCGAGCTGTGGACGAAGATCGGGCTGTTCGCGGTGTTCGGCCTGCTGATGGCGGTGATCGTCGGCTTCAACGTCTGGCTGGCGCACCGGCTGCGCCCGCCGCTGTCGGCGATGTCGGTCGAGCAGCAGAGCCTGGACCGCTACCGGGCGGGGCTGGCGCCGTTCAAACGCTGGGCGCTGATCGGCGTCTCGCTGGTGATCGGTCTGGTGGCGGGTGCGGCGGCGTCGGGCCAGTGGCGGACCTGGCTGATGTGGACGAACGCGACGTCCTTCGGGGAGAAGGACGCCCAGTTCGGCATGGACGTCTCGTTCTACGCCTTCGACCTGCCGTTCTACGAGTTCGTGCTGGGCTTCGCGTTCAGCGCGGTGATCGTCTCGCTGCTGACCTCGGCGCTGGTGCACTACCTGTACGGGGGGCTGCGGCTGCAGGGCCCGGGGCGGCGGGCGAGCGCGGGCGCGCAGGGGCACCTGGCGGTGCTGCTGGGCGTGTTCGTGCTGCTGAAGGCGGTGGCGTACTGGCTGGACCGGTACGCGCTGGCGGTGAAGACCGGTTCGTACAAGGGCGTCTCGGGCTGGACGGGCCTGCGCTTCGTGGACGCCAACGCGTTCCTGCCGGCCAAGACGATCCTGTTCTTCGTCGCGATCATCTGCGCGGTGCTGTTCTTCCTGACGCCGATCCGCCGCACCTGGGCGCCGGCCCTGATCGGGCTGGGACTGATGGTGCTGTCGGCGGTGCTGATCGGCGGGCTGTACCCGGCGATCGTGCAGCAGTTCCAGGTCAAGCCGAACGAGCAGGCCAAGGAGACGCCGTACATCCAGAAGAACATCGACGCCACGCGTCAGGCGTACGGGATCGCGGACGCGCAGACCACCCAGTACAGCCCGCAGGGCTCGACCAACGCGGACGCGTTGAAGCCGGACGCGCAGACCATCGCGGACATCCGGCTGCTGGACCCGAACATCGTTTCGCCGACGTTCCAGTCGCTGGAGCAGCAGCGCAACTACTACGCCTTCCCGAGCACGCTGGACGTGGACCGCTACGGCACGGGCACGGGCAAGCAGGACACCGTGATCGGCCTGCGCGAGCTGGACCTCAACGGGGTGCAGCGCAACTGGATCAACGACCACTTCAAGTACACCCACGGCTACGGCGCGGTGGTCGCCAAGGGCAACCAGGTCGACGACCGGGGCCAGCCGGTGTTCACCGAGTCGGGCCTGCCGGCCACCGGCACGCTGGGCGACTACCAGCAGCGGATCTACTACGGCGAGAAGACGACGACGTACTCGATCGTCGGCGGCTCGAACAAGGAGATCGACTACACCGACTCCAAGACCGGCCAGAACGCCGAGTACACCTACTCCGGGGACAGCGGGGTCTCGCTGGACAACCCGATCACCCGGGCCGCGTACGCGGTGCGCTTCACCGAGCCGCAGATCCTGTACGCGGGGGCGATCACCGACGGCGCCAAGGTGATCTACAACCGGACGCCGAAGGAGCGGGTGGAGAAGGTCGCGCCGTGGCTGTCGATCGACGCCGACCCGTACCCGGTGGTGCAGGACGGCCGCGTGGTCTGGGTGCTGGACGGCTACACCACCTCGGACGGCTACCCGTTCTCGTCGAAGACGACGCTGGGCACGGCGACCAAGGACTCGCTGACCAACCAGCGTGGTGAGCTGCTGGCCGTCGCCAACCAGGTCAACTACATCCGCAACTCGGTCAAGGCCACGGTGGACGCCTACACCGGCGAGGTGAAGCTCTACCAGTGGGACGAGAAGGACCCGGTGCTGAAGACCTGGATGAAGGCCTTCCCGGGCACGGTCGAGCCGAAGGCGGACATCCCGCAGTCGCTGCTGCCGCACCTGCGCTACCCGCAGGACATGTTCAAGGTGCAGCGCGACCTGCTGGGCCAGTACCACGTGACGGACGCCAACTCCTTCTTCAACGGCAGCGACATCTGGCAGGTCCCGGTGGACCCGACCAGTGACACCAAGCAGGTCCAGCCGCCGTACTACGTGACGGTGCGGATGCCGGACACCAAGGCCGCGAGCTTCTCGCTGACCAGCACCTTCGTTCCCAACCAGCGGCCGAACCTGGCGGCGTTCATGGCGGTGGACGCGGATCCGGGCGACGACTACGGGAAGATCCGGATCCTGAAGATGACGGGGGACAGCGGCGCGCCCGGCCCGGGCCTGGTGCAGTCGAAGTTCAACTCCCGTCAGGAGGTGGCCTCGCAGATCACGCTGCTGAAGAGCGGCGGCGACTCGGAGCTGGAGTACGGCAACCTGCTGACCCTGCCGGTCGGCAACGGGCTGCTGAACGTCGAGCCGGTGTACGTGCGCGGACGCGGCGCCAAGTACCCGACGCTGCAGAAGGTCCTGGCGGTGTACGGGGACGACAACGTGGCGTTCGAGAACACCCTGGAGGACGCGCTGAAGAAGGTGTTCGCGGGGGCGGCCCCGGCGACCACCCCGACCGCGCCGTCCACCACGGGCGTCGGCGGGACGCCGACCTCGCCGGCGACGCCCTCGCCCACCGGGCCGGCCATCCCGGGCGCCGGCGGGACGATCTCGCCGGAGCTGCAGAAGGCGCTCGCGGACGCGGAGAAGGCGTACAGCGACGGCCAGACCGCGTTCAAGAACGGCGACTGGGCGGCGTACGGCAACGCCCAGAAGGCGCTCGGCGACGCCCTGAAGGCGGCCGAGGCGGCCCGCGGCGGCGGCCCGGCGCCGACCCCGGCGGCGACGCCGACGGGCTCGGGGTCGCCGAGCCCGACCCCGTAGTCCCTGCTGAGCCGCGGTAACCGTTTTCGGTTCCACCTCGTGTCCGTGCTATGGTTTAACCACCGACGCGGGGTGGAGCAGCTCGGTAGCTCGCTGGGCTCATAACCCAGAGGTCGCAGGTTCAAATCCTGTCCCCGCTACTCAGTAGCCGAAGGGCCCGGAGGATTCTTCCTCCGGGCCCTTCGCGTTTTCGGGCGCGGACGTTTCCCTCCCCAAGCGGGGGGAACCGCTCCGGTACTATCGACCGTCGCCAACGGGGACGGCATTGGGGTTTGTGGGGTGGAAGTGTCGGGAAATCGACAAAGCGCCGAAGCAATTTCGTCGGCTTCG
Organism: Kitasatospora sp. NPDC101155; assembly: GCF_044768305.1. Classification (NCBI taxonomy): domain Bacteria; kingdom Bacillati; phylum Actinomycetota; class Actinomycetes; order Kitasatosporales; family Streptomycetaceae; genus Kitasatospora; species Kitasatospora sp. NPDC101155. The sequence continues at coordinate 179,161 of NZ_JBIWPN010000006.1, forward strand.
GGTTCGCCCCGCCTGAATTCGGCCGGGGCAGGTGTACGCGGGTAGCGGGTGATGCGACGATGGGACACATGGGGGACGGTGCACGGTTGCTGACTGGCCGTCGGGTCCGGCGCCTCTCCCGCGAGTCCCTCCGGCCGCGGGCCGGGGCACGATGCCGCGACACTCTGGGGGAGCGGGAGTCGGCATGAGGCTGATCGGCAAGTCAGGGACCAGGTCCGGTGCGGCCGTCGAGGCGGACACCGACGCCTGGGCGGAGAGCGCCGAGAACCCCGACGGTCGCCCGGGAGCCCTGCCCGCCCAGCGCACCAGCGGACTGTCCGAACGCCCCTCGGTCGGCGGCTTCGGCCCGGACAGCCTGGTCCACGTGTCCACCCGTCAGTTCTCCGCGGCCGTCGGCCCGTACGGCGCGGCCGGTGGCGAGGACGCGCCTGCCGGCGCCGCGCTGGATGCGGCCGGCCTGGACCCGACCAGCTTCGAGACCGCGCTGGCCGCCCGCGAGTGCGCCGCCCTGGAGGCCCGCCACCGGCAGGCCGCCGACGACGGCGACCCGGACGCCGCCTGCCGGCTCGGCACCCTGCTGCTGCGCCGCGGCGACCTGGAGGACGCCGAGCCCTACCTACGCGCCGCCGCGGCCGCCGGGCTGCGCGCCGCCGCCAACAACCTCGGCGTGCTGCTGCACCAGCAGGGCCACCGCGCCGAGGCCGCTCAGTGGTGGCGCCAGGCCGCCGTCTCGGGCAGCGCCCCGGCCGCGCACGCGCTCGGGCTCCAGCTGCGCGACCAGGGCGAGGAGGAGGCCGCCGAGTACTGGCTGCACTTCGCCGCCGACCACGGCCACCCGCTCGGCGCCTACGCGCTGGGCGACCTGATGGAGCACCGGCGCGACGTGCGGGCCGAGCGCTGGTTCAAGGTCTCCGCCGACGCCGGGCACCGCGAGGCCGCCTACCGGCTGGCCCGGATGCGCGAGGCCGCCGGGGACAAGGACACCGCCGAGGCCTGGTACCGCACCGCCGCCGCCCGCAGCCACCCCCGCGCCGCGCTGCGCCTGGGCGTGCTGCTGGAGGAGCGCGCCGGCACCGACCAGTCGCTGCTGGACGAGGCGGCCCGCTGGTACCGCCAGTCCGCCCAGAACGGCGAGCCGCGCGCCGCCTGCGCGCTCGGCTTCCTGCTGCGAGACTCCGGGGAGGTCGTCGCCGCCGCCGAGTGGTGGCGGGAGGCCGCCGAGGCCGGTGACGGCAACGCCGCCAACGCGCTGGGCGCCCTGCACGCCAGCCGCGGCGAGGCCGAGCAGGCCGAGCACTGGTACCGCACCGCCCTCGACGCGGGTGACCAGAACGGCGCCTTCAACCTCGGCCTGCTCTGCGCCGGCACCGGCCGCGAGCAGCAGGCCGAGCAGTGGTACCGCCGGGCCGCGTACGCCGGGCACCGGGAGGCCTGCAACGCGCTGGCCGTGGTGCTGCTCCAGCGCGGCGACGAGTCCGGCGCCGAGCCGTGGTTCTCCAAGGCCGCCGAGGCCGGCAGCGTCGACGGCGCCTTCAACCTCGGCGTGCTGCACGCCGGGCGCGGCCAGCACCGCCAGGCCCAGGAGTGGTACGCGCGGGCTGCCGCCGAGGGTCACGGCGAGGCGGCCCTGCAGCTGGCGGTCGCCCAGGAGCAGCGCGGCAACCTGCCCGGCGCGCTGGAGCGCTACCGGCAGGCGGCGGCCGGCGGTTCGGCCGAGGGCGCGTTCCGGCTGGCCTCGGTGCTGGACCGGCGCGGGGACGCCGACGCCGAGGCCGAGCACTGGTACGCGGTGGCGGCCGACGCCGGGCACCGGCGGGCGCAGGTGCGGATGGGCGTGCGGGCGGCCGAGCGCGGGGCGCTGGAGATCGCCGAGAGCTGGTACCGGCGGGCCGCCGAGGCGGGCAGTCGCAGCGCCGCGTTCAACCTGGGGCTGCTGCTGGCCCGGCAGGACAGCGAGGCGGAGGCGATGCTCTGGTACACCCGGGCCGCCGACGCCGGACACGGGCGCGCCGCGCTGCGCCTGGCGCTGCTGGCGCTGCGCCGGGGCGAGCCGGTGCAGGCCGAGAACTGGTGCCGCCGGGCGATCGACTACGGGCCGGCCGAGGTCGCCGAGCGGGCCGGGCGGCTGCTGGGTGCGTTGCACGCGGAGCTCAGCGCGTAGCCCGTCGCCCCGAACGGGGCCGTCGGCCGGCCGCCGGTCAGGGGCGGCAGTCGGGGCACAGGCCGCGGTAGGTGACCTCGGCGGCGGTGACGGTGAAGCCGAAGCGCTCGGCGGCGGGGAGGTCGGCCAGCGGGTCGCCGTGCGGGTGGACGTCGCGGATCGCGCCGCAGCCGGAGCAGATCAGGTGCTGGTGGGCGCGGTGGGCGTTGGGGTCGTAGCGCTTGGCGCGGCCGTCGGTGGCGACCTCCAGCACCTCGCCGAGGGCGACGAGTTCGCCGAGCGTGTTGTAGACGGTGGCGCGGCTGATCTCGGGCAGGTGGGCGGCGGCGCGTGCGTGCACCTCGTCCGCGGTGAGGTGGACGTGCTCGCCGTCGAGGACCTCGGCCACCACCCGGCGCTGCGAGGTGAGCCGCCAGCCGTGTCCGCGCAGTCTCTCCAGCAGGTCACTCATGGCACCAGAGTAAGTCACGCTCTGAGTTTGGTTCCAGTGTTGACTTAGACAAAGTCCAGGTTAGGATCGTGTCATCACGACCGGATCCCTCGGAGGCACCCGTTATGACCACGCAGGACGAGCTGCGCCCGACCCTCACCACGGAGGCGGGTGCCCCCGTCGCCGACAACCAGAACACCGAGACCGCGGGCGTCGGCGGCCCGGCCCTGATCCAGGACCAGCTGCTGTTCGAGAAGCTCGCGCACTTCAACCGCGAGCGGATCCCGGAGCGCGTGGTGCACGCCCGCGGCGCCGCGGCGTACGGCACCTTCACGGTGACCGCCGACGTCTCGCAGTACACCCGCGCGGCGTTCCTGTCCGAGGTCGGCAAGCAGACCGAGGTCTTCCTGCGCTTCTCCACCGTGGCCGGCAACCTCGGCTCGGCCGACGCGGTGCGCGACCCGCGCGGCTTCGCGGTGAAGTTCTACACCGAGGAGGGCAACTACGACCTCGTCGGCAACAACACCCCCGTGTTCTTCATCAAGGACGCGATCAAGTTCCCGGACTTCATCCACACCCAGAAGCGCGACCCGTACACCGGCTCGCAGGAGGCCGACAACGTCTGGGACTTCTGGGGCCTGTCGCCCGAGGCGACCCACCAGGTGACCTGGCTGTTCGGCGACCGCGGCATCCCGGCCACCTACCGGCACATGAACGGCTACGGCTCGCACACCTTCCAGTGGCAGAACGAGGCCGGCGAGCACTTCTGGGTCAAGTACCACTTCAAGACCGACCAGGGCATCCGCAACCTCACCCAGGACGAGGCCAACAAGCTCGCCGGCGAGGACCCGGACAGCCACCAGCGCGACCTGCGCGAGTCGATCGAGCGCGGCGAGTACCCCACCTGGACGGTGCAGGTCCAGGTCATGCCGGCGGCCGACGCGGCCGGCTACCGCTTCAACCCCTTCGACCTGACCAAGGTCTGGCCGCACGCCGACTACCCGCTGATCGAGGTCGGCCGACTGGAGCTCAACCGCAACCCGGAGAACGTCTTCGCCGAGGTCGAGCAGTCGATCTTCTCCCCGGCGCACTTCGTGCCCGGCATCGGCCCGTCCCCGGACAAGATGCTCCAGGGCCGCCTGTTCGCCTACGCGGACGCCCACCGCTACCGGGTCGGCATCAACGCCGACCACCTGCCGGTGAACCGTCCGCACGCCACCGAGGCCCGCACCAACAGCCGCGACGGCTACCTGTACGACGGCCGCCACGGGCGCCAGAAGAACTACGAGCCGAACAGCTTCGGCGGCCCGGTGCAGACCGGCCGCCCGCTGTGGGCCGCCACCGTCGTCGACGGCCCCACCGGCAACCACGCGACGCCCGCGCACGCCGAGGACGACGACTTCGTGCAGGCCGGCAACCTGTACCGGCTGTACTCCGAGGAGGAGAGGCAGCGCCTGATCGCCAACCTGGCGGGCTTCATCGCCAAGGTCTCCGCCGACCGCGAGGACATCGTGGAGCGGGCGGTCGACAACTTCCGCAAGGCCGACGCCGACTACGGGCAGCGGCTGGAGGCGGCGGTGCGGGAGCTGCGCAAGCAGTAGCCCGGACCGGCTGAAGCGGCGGGCCCCTTGACCAGCACGAACTGGTCAAGGGGCCCGCACCATTGCCGCCCGAGCCGAAGTGCCCGCCTCCGAACCGAAGCCGCCCCGAGCCGAAGGGGCGCGCCGGTGCCGAAAGGGAGAAGCGAGGGAGCGACGGAGGAGCGAGGGAGCGCCGACCGTCGGCACCGGGTCCGAGCGCCCCGGAGGCGAGCGGGCGAGTATCAGAGCGCCCCGGAGGCGAGCGGGCGAGCAGCTGCGAGTGGGCGAATAACCCTCAGACCGACAGCCGCCGCAGGGTCTCCTCGTGCAGCAGGCCGTTGGAGGCGACGGCGTCGGCGCCGCCGGGGCCGGGGATGCCGTCCAGACCGGTGAAGCGGCCGCCGGCCTCCTCGACCACGATGCAGGGCGCGGCCATGTCCCACAGCGACAGCTCGGGCTCGGCGGCGATGTCCACGGCGCCCTCGGCGAGCATCATGTATGACCAGAAGTCACCGTAGGCGCGGGTGCGCCAGCAGGCGCGGGTGAGGTCCAGGAACGGGTCGAGGCGGCCGCGGTCCTCCCAGCCGGTGAGGGAGGAGTAGGACAGGGAGGCGTCCTCGATCCGGGACACCCCGGAGACGTGGATCCGGGAGGCCTTGGCCAGGCTGCGGCCGGCGAAGGCGCCCAGGCCCTTGGCGGCCCACCAGCGGCGCTGCAGCGCCGGGGCGGAGACGATGCCGACCACCGGGCGCTGGACACCGTCCGGGCCGTCCTCCAGCAGGGCGATCAGGGTGGCCCAGACCGGGACGCCACGGATGTAGTTCTTGGTGCCGTCGATCGGGTCGATCACCCAGCGGCGCGGGCCCGAGCCCTGCAGGCCGAACTCCTCGCCGAGGACCGCGTCGCGCGGCCGGGCGAGCTGGAGCACGCCGCGCACGAGTTCCTCGGCGGCCTTGTCGGCGTCGCTGACGGGGGTGAGGTCCGGCTTGGTCTCGACCGTCAGGTCGAGGGCGCGGAAGCGCTCCAGGGTGACCGAGTCGGCCGAGTCGGCGAGGACATGGGCGAGTCGGAGATCGTCGTGGTAGTCGGCCATGTCCGAAACCCTAGCGAGCCCGCCCCGATCGGCACAGCCGGGCTCGCGGAGCGGGACGCTTCCCACCGGATGCCTCCCACCGGGCGCCTCCCGGCTAGCGGGCGGTGCCGCTGAGCTGCAGGCCGATCACGCCGGCGATCACCAGGGAGATGGAGACCAGCTTGAGCACCGAGGTGGTCTCGTCCAGGAAGACCATGCCGTAGACCGCGGTGCCGGCCGCGCCGATGCCCGTCCACACCGCGTAGGCGGGGCCGACCGGCAGGCTCTTCAGGGACAGGGTGAGCAGGCCGAAGCTGCCGAGGGCGAACACGCAGAAGCTGACGGTGGGCCAGAGCTTGGTGAAGCCCTCGCTGAGCTTGAGGTTGATCGCGAAGCCGGTCTCCAGCAGGCCGGCCAGGACCACCAGGGCCCATGCCATCGCGTGCCCTTCCTGTCGATCGACGGACGGACCGTGCCCGGCCCGACTTTCCTATGATCGCCAGGCGGGCCCGCTCCGACACCTCGAACGGCCCACGGACCGCGGGAGACCTCAGTCGCCCTCGCGGGACTCCTTGCTGGCCAGCAGGCGGCGCAGCGAGTAGAGCCGGGCGGCCTCGGCGTGGCCCTCGGTGACCCAGGCGTCCAGGGCGCAGTCCGGTTCGTCGTGGCTGCACGCGCGCGGACAGTCGACGGTGCCGGGCTCCAGGTCGGGGAAGGCGTGGATGACCCGGGCCGGGTCGATGTGCGAGAGGCCGAAGGAGCGGAAGCCGGGGGTGTCGATCACCCAGCCGGAGTTGAGCGCCTTCTTGGAGCCCTCCTTGGCACCGGGCGGCGGGGGCAGCCGCAGCGCGAGGGCGGAGACGGTGGTGTGCCGGCCGCGGCCGGTGACGGCGTTGACCTGGCCGGTCTGCCGCTGGCGGTCCGGGACGAGGGCGTTGACCAGGGTGGTCTTGCCGACGCCGGAGTGGCCGATGAACACCGTGGAGCGTCCGCGCAGGTACTCGCGGACGGCCTCGGCGCCGGTGGTCTCCAGTTCGTCCCGGCGGGTGACGACGTAGGCGATGCCGAGCGGGGCGTAGGACTCCAGCAGCGGGGCGGCCGGGGCGAGGTCGGACTTGGTGAGCACCAGCAGCGGTTCCATGCCCGCGTCGTAGGCGGCGACCAGGCAGCGGTCGATCAGCCGGGGGCGGGGCTCGGGGTCGGCCAGGGCGGTGACGATGGCCAGCTGCTCGGCGTTGGCGACGACGATCCGCTCGTACGGGTCGTCGTCGTCCGCGGTGCGCCGCAGCACGGAGCTGCGCTCCTCGACCCGCACGATCCGGGCGAGGGTGTCGGCGTCCCCGGAGAGGTCGCCGACCAGGTTGACGACGTCGCCGACGACGACGCCCTTGCGGCCCAGCTCGCGGGCCTTCATGGCGACGACCTGGCGCTCCTGCTTGGTCCCCGGGTCGACCAGGCAGGTGAGCCGGCCGCGGTCGACGGTCAGCACCATCGCCTCGGCTGCGTCCTCGTGTTTGGGCCGGATCCGGGTCCGCGGCCGGGAGCCCCGGCGGGCGGGGCGGTTGCGGATGTCGTCCTCGTCGGCGTCCTTGCCGTAGCGGCGCATGGCTTCAGTCTCCGCTCAGGCGTCCGCCGCCGCTCCGCCGAGCAGCTCCGACCACATCTTGGGGAAGTCGGGCAGGGTCTTGGCGGTGGTGGCCACGTTCTCCACCTCGACGCCGGGCACGGCGAGGCCGACCACCGCGGCGGCGGTGGCCAGGCGGTGGTCCTCGTAGGTGCGGAAGACGCCGCCGTGCAGCGGGCGCGGGCGGATCCGCAGGCCGTCCTCGGTCTCGCTGACGTCGCCGCCGAGGTCGTTGATCTCCTTGGCGAGCGCGGCGAGCCGGTCGGTCTCGTGCAGGCGCAGGTGGGCGATGCCGTACAGGTGGGACTCGGAGTCGGCGAGGGCGGCGACGGCGGCGATCACCGGGGTGAGCTCGCCGACGTCGTGCAGGTCGGCCTCGATGCCGTGGATCCGGCCGGTGCCGGTGAACTGCAGACCCTCGTCGGTGAACTCGCAGGCGCCACCCATCCGGGTGTAGAGGTCGCGCAGCTGGTCGCCGGGCTGGGTGGTGTGCTTGGGCCAGTCGCGGACGGTGACCCGGCCGCCGGTGACCAGGGCGGCGGCGAAGAACGGCGCCGCGTTGGACAGGTCGGGCTCGACCACCAGGTCGCGGCCGAGCAGGGCGCCGGGGGTGACCCGCCAGACGTCCTTCTCGCCGCCGTCCTCGGGGGCGTCGACCTGGACGCCGGCCAGGCGCAGCATCTCGACGGTCATCCGGATGTGCGGCAGGGAGGGGACGGGGCCGCCGACGTGCCGGACCTCGACGCCGTGGTTGTAGCGGGCGCCGGAGAGCAGCAGGGCGGAGACGAACTGGGACGAGGAGGAGGCGTCCAGTTCGACCGGGCCGCCGTCGAGGCCGCCGGTGCCGTGGACGGTGAGCGGGAAGGTGCCGCGGCCGTCGTCCTCGATGCGGGCGCCGAGCGTGCGCAGGGCGTTGATCACGCCGTGCTGGGGGCGCTCGTGGCTGCGCGGGTCGCCGTCGAAGTGGACGGGGCCGTCGGCGAGGGCGGCGAGCGGGGGCAGGAAGCGCATCACGGTGCCGGCGTTGCCGACGTCGACGTTGGCGGGGCCGCGCAGGACGGGGGCGGGGATGACCCGCCAGGCCTCGCCGCCGCCGGTGCCGCCGGAGTCGTTGTTGACCTTCTCCTCGATGGTGACCCCGAGGGCGCGCAGGCCGTCGGCCATCAGCTGGGAGTCGCGGCTGCGCAGCGGGCGGCGCACCCAGCCGGGTCCGTCGGCGAGTGCCGCCAGCACCAGGGCCCGGTTGGTGACCGACTTGGAGCCGGGGATGGTGACGGTGGCGTCGACGGGGGCGGTGGCGACGGGGGCGGGCCACAGGGTCTCGGTCATGGAGGCCAGTCTAGGCGCCGTACCGGAACGACCCCGGTCGGTGGCCGCATGGCGATACCCGCCCGCCCGCCCGCGCGCCGGGCGGGTGGGCGTGGCGGTCAGTGCAGGGGCTGGAGCAGCCAGGCGGCGCCGAGGGCGAGGCAGGCGAGGGCGACGAGCAGGAAGACGGTCACCCAGGCGAGGGCGGGTACGTGGGTGAGCCGGGCGAGTTGGTCGGCGTCGGAGTCGCGGGCCCAGCCGATGCGGCGCTGGTGCTGGAGTTCCAGGACGGGGCGCACCGCGCCGATGAGCAGGAACCAGCAGCCGAGGTAGGCGAAGCCGGCCTGGACCTGGGCGCTGCCGAACCAGGAGACCAGGAAGAAGGCGCCGCCGGCGACCAGGACGGTGAACAGGCCGAAGGCGTTGCGTACGCGGATGAGCAGGGCCAGCAGCAGGGCGATGGCGAGCCACAGCAGCAGGGTGATCCGGTCGGCGGCGAGCAGGGCGGCGCAGCCGAGGCCGAGCAGGGCGGGGGCGGTGTAGCCGGCGGCGGCGGTGAGCACCATGCCGGGGCCGGTGGGGCGGCCGTAGGAGAGGGTGAGGCCGGAGGTGTCGGAGTGCAGCCGGATGCCGGCGAGTTTGCGGCCGGTGGCGAGCGCGGCGAGGCCGTGGCCGCCTTCGTGGGCGATGGTGACGGCGTTGCGGGCGACGTGCCAGAGCGGGCGGGCGAGGACGGTGAGCAGGGCGGCGGCGCCGGTGGCCAGGACGAGCCAGCCGGGCGGGGCGGCCTGGGTGCCGGTGACCTGGTCCCACAGGGCGCCGAGGTTCTGGTCGTTGGCGTTCATCGGGGGGTCTCGCCTCCGTTCGCTGCGTTGGGCCGTTCGGGGCAGCCTCCCATGCGGGGACGGGTGGGCGGGAGCGGGCGGTTCCGGTCGGGGGATGAGGAAGGGGTGAGAAGGGGCGGCATGGCAAGCTGGCCCGCATGTGCGGTCGCTTCGCAGCCAGCAGCAAGCCCGAGGACATCGTCGAGCTGTTCGACGTGGAGTACTGGGATCCCGAGGAGACCTTGGACCCGAACTGGAACGTGGCGCCGACCAACAGCGCGTTCGTGGTGCTGGAGCGGCTGTCCGAGCAGCGGCCGCAGCCGCTGCGTCAGCTGCGGGCGCTGCGCTGGGGGCTGGTGCCGCCGTGGTCGGACTCCGCCGGGACGGCGGTGAAGATGATCAACGCCCGGTCGGACACGGTGCACGAGAAGCCGGCGTACCGGCAGGCCTTCGCCTCGCGGCGGTGCATCCTGCCGGTGGACGGCTACTACGAGTGGCAGACGGTGCCGGGCGAGCGGGGCAAGGCGCGCAAGAAGCCGTTCTTCGTCTCCCGGGCGGACGGCGGCCCGCTGGCACTGGCCGGGCTGTACGAGTTCTGGCGCGACCGGGCGGTGCCGCCGCAGCATCCGCAGGCCTGGCTGGTGACGTTCACCATCGTCACCACGGACGCCGAGGATGCGCTGGCACCGATCCACGAGCGGATGCCGCTGTTCCTCGACCGGGAGTCCTGGAGCGAGTGGCTGGACCCGCGGCTGAGCGACCCGGACCGCCTGCGCCGACTGCTGATACCCCCGCCGCCCGGCGCGCTGCTGGCCACCCCGGTGTCCCCGGCGGTCGGCAGCATCCGCAACAACGGCCCGGAGCTCAAGGAGCCGTGGGCCGAGACCGAGTACGAGACCACATTGTTCTGACGTTTTCCGGACTCGCGTCCCGGATCCACGTCCTTGGATTCAAGCCGGCTGGAGCCGCCGAGATGACCACCTCCGAACTCGTTGCCACCGGGGCCGGCGAGGCCCGGATCACCTACCACCGGGCGGCCGCCCCGAGGGCCGTGCTGGCGCTGGGGCACGGCGCGGGCGGCGGGACCGCGGCGCCGGACCTGGTGGCGCTGGCCGAGCGGCTGCCGCCGCGCGGGATCACCGTGGCGCTGGTCGAGCAGCCGTGGCGGGTGGCGGGCCGGAAGCTGGGGCCGGCGCCGAAGACCCTGGACCTGGGCTGGCGGCCGGTGGCGGAGCGGCTGGCCGGGCAGGGGCTGCCGCTGGTGGTCGGCGGGCGCAGCGCCGGGGCGCGGGTGGCGTGCCGTACAGGGGCGTCGACCGGGGCGGTGGGGGTGGTGGCGCTGGCGTTCCCGCTGCACCCGCCGGGCCGGCCGGAGAAGAGCCGGGCGCAGGAGCTGCTGGCGTCGGGGCTGCCGACGCTGGTGGTGCAGGGGACGGCGGATCCGTTCGGCGGGCCGGCGGAGTTCCCGGAGCTGCCGCGGGGGCACGAGCTGGTGGAGGTGCCGTACGGCGGTCACGGGTTCGCGGTGCCCAAGCGGGCGCCGGTCGGGGAGGACGAGGTGCTGGGGCTGATCTGCTCGGCGGTGGGGGACTGGGTGCTGCGGCTGGTGTGAGTGGGGCGTCGCCGGGAGGGCCGTGAGCAGGGAGTTCGCGATCGATCACTCGTGCGAGTGAATGGTGTGCGCGGGCGGGAATGCGGGCGGGGCCCGGGCGGTTGTCGTGTCCGTCAGCACGAGTGACCGGTGAGAGGCAGGGCAGATGGGTTCGATCGCGTGCCCCGAACGGCCTGAGGAGCGCGAGGCCACCACGGCGTTCGCCCCCTCCTGGTCGGAGTGGCTCGACGCGGGCGAGAAGCCCGTCAGCCCGATATCCTCCATTTCTGGGCGGCCCGCCGTGGGTCGTTCCCGTCATGCCGAGGAGGTGGGTCCGGTCGTCGGGACCGAGCACGAGGCCGAGCCGGGCCGTGGCCCGGACGAGGCCCTGCCTGCGGACGAGGCGCTCATTGGTGAGGAGTTGGCCGAGGCGATCGGCGAGGACACCTTCCGGGTGTCGGCGGAGGAGACCGAGGAGGCCCGGCGGGAGCGCTTCGAGCGCGACGCCCTGGGCTACCTGGATCCGATGTACTCGGCGGCGCTGCGCATGACGCGCAACCCGGCGGATGCGGAGGACCTGCTCCAGGAGGCGTTCGCCAAGGCGTACGCGTCCTTCCACCAGTTCCGTGAGGGCACGAACCTCAAGGCCTGGCTGTACCGCATCCTCACCAACACGTTCATCAACTCGTACCGCAAGAAGCAGCGGGAGCCCCAGCGCACCGCGGCGGAGGAGATCGAGGACTGGCAGCTGGCCCGGGCCGAGTCGCACATGTCGACCGGTCTGCGCTCGGCCGAGACCCAGGCGCTCGACCACCTCCCCGACAGCGATGTGAAGGACGCGCTCCAGGCCATCCCGGAGGAATTCCGGATCGCCGTCTATCTCGCGGACGTAGAAGGCTTTGCGTACAAGGAGATCGCGGACATCATGGGTACTCCCATCGGTACGGTGATGTCCCGGCTGCACCGCGGCCGCCGGCAGCTGCGCGGCATGCTGGAGGATTACGCCCGTGAGCGCGGGCTGGTCCCGGCCGGCAGCGGGGCAGGGCAGGAAGCGAAGGGCTCGGGCTCATGAGCTGCGGCGATCCGCACGAAACGGAGTGTGGCGAGGTCCTCGACCACCTCTATGAATTCCTCGACAACGAGATGGCCGAGGGTGATTGCGCCAAGCTGCGCGTGCACTTCGAGGAGTGCTCGCCGTGCCTGAAGCAGTACGGGCTGGAGCAGGCGATCAAGGCGCTGATCAAGCGTTCCTGCGGCTGCGACGACACCCCGACCGACCTGCGCGGCAAGGTGCTGGCGAGGATCGACTCGATCCGGGCCGGGCAGCGCTCGGGAGAGCCGGTGGTGGTCGCCGCGGAGACCTCGGTCGAGGTGCACGCCGAGTCCGCCCGCCCGGCACCGACCATGACGAAGGCCCAGGCGGGGGAGGGCGCGGCCGAGGAGCCGGCCGTGCGCCCCGGTGCGCCGGTCGAGGCCGGCGCCCCGGCGGAGTGAGCGGCCGGTCGGCGCGCGGCCACACGGCCGCCGACCGGGCACGGTAGTGCGCCGGCCCGTCGACGAGGGCGGCCCGGCGGTTCGGGCAAGGAGTTCAGCGGCCCCGGGAGCGTGCGCTCCCGGGGCCGCTCCCGTTCTGCCCGCATGCGCCGTCACTCGTTCGAGTGAGTTGGCGGTGCGCCAACTGCGTCATCGCGCGATCATGCGTCCCCGTGCCCGGACGGCGGCCTATCCTCCTGACGGACACTCACCGTCGGTACCCCCGGCGCGCTGAGGCAACACGGGCCCGGATGGCGGGGAGGTCGAGATCGCTACCGACAGTGGAGGCGCGACCCTGCCGCAGGGGGCGGCGCGCTACCTGGCGGTCGTCCCGGTGGCGGCGCTGTGCTGCCTGCTGCCGCTGCTGCCGCAGGCCGTGACCCCCGGGGTGCCGCGCTGGCTCGGCCACCCGGTGGACTGGCCCAAGGTCGGACTGCTGGCCTTCCTGCACGGCTGCTGGGAGTCACTCGCCCAGGGACTGCCCACCCCCTGCTCCCTCCTGGTGCGCCGGTTGCTGCGCCGCCCCGCGCCCACCAGGCGCGCCCCCGCCCGGCCCGGGGTGAACGCCTTCTTCCCGGTGCTGTTCGCCGGGGTGCTGATGCTCCCACCGGCCGCCGCCGCCCTGGTCGCCGCCCCCGCCGCGCTGCTAGGCGGCCCGACCGGGCCCGGCTGTCGCCGGCGCCAGCTGTTCAACGGCGCGCAGCTCGCGCTGTGCGCCTTCGCCTCCTCCGTCGCCTTCCACCTGCTGCACGGCCCGCAGCTGCTGCTCGGCTCCCGCTTCCCGGCCGCGCTCGTGCCCGGCTTCGTCGCCGTCGCCACGTTCTGCCTGGTCAACGGGGTGGTGGTGGGGGTGATGGTGATGCTCAGCGAGGGCCGCGGGGCCGGGGTGGTGCTGCGCGGGGCCTGCTCGGTGTGCGGGCTGCCGGTGCTGGTGCACGCGGCCGGCGGGCTGATGGTCTCGGTGCTCTGGCAGGGCCCGTACGGGGCGTTCGCCGCGCTGCTGGCGCTGCTGCCGCTGTCCATCTCCGCCTGGGTGTTCGCCCAGGGCCAGCGCGAGCGGGACGCCCACCAGGCCACCGTGCAGTCGCTGGTGCAGGCCGTGGAGATCAAGGACGCGTACACCCGCGGGCACAGCGAACGGGTCGGCCGGGCCTCGGTGCTGATCGCCACTCAGCTCGGCATGGAGGCCGAGCGACTGCGCACCCTGCGCTTCGCCGGGATCCTGCACGACATCGGCAAGCTGGGGGTGGCCACCGAGCTGCTGCGCAGAAACGGTCCCCTCAGCGAGGACGAACGCCGGGCCGTGGAGGTCCACCCGGTGTACGGGTACGAGCTGGTGCGCGGGATCGACTTCCTCGGTGAGGCGCACGCCGGGATCCTCCACCACCACGAGCGGATGGACGGGCGCGGCTACCCCAGCGGGCTGGCCGGCGAGCAGATCCCCGAGTTCGCCCGGATCATCTCGGTCGCCGACGCCTTCGACTCGATGACCTCCACCCGCTCCTACCGGCGCGGGCGCCCGGTCACCGAGGCGGTGGCCGAGCTGGAGCGCTGCTCGGGCAGCCAGTTCGACCCGGTGATGGTGCGCGCCCTGATCGACGCGCTGGCCGCGCACGACTGGCAGCCGGTGGTGTACTCCGAGGACTGCGTGCGGGCCGTCCCGGACATCCCGCTCGGGGTGCCCGAGCCGGTGCGGGCCGCGCCCGGCCGGGTGCCCGCCCAGGGCCGGACCGTCCCCGCGGTCGGGCAGCCGTGACGGGCCCCGGTCGGGCCGGCTCCGGTCGTAAGGGGCTCGGCCGTACGGGGCCCGGTCGTAAGAGGCTCGGCCGTAAGGGGCTCGGTCGGGCGACGCCCGGCCGTGCGGCCCGCGGACGCACCGCCCGCGCGGTGCACACGGCCGCCGCCGTGCTGCTGGCGCTCGCGCTCGGCGCGGTCGCGCTGCGCGGGGTCGCGGAGCCGGGGGTCGCGCTGGCGTTCGCCGCGCTGATCGCGCTCGGCGAGTGCGTCCGGATCACCCTTCCGGGTGATCGCGAGCAGGCGCCCATCGGCGCGGCCGGCGCGCTGGCGTACGCCTTGCTCGGGCCGCTGCGCGGAGTGCCCACCGCACACGGCACGCTCCAGGTGGTCGCCGTGACCGGGGCCGGCCTGCTGCTGGCCTGGCTGCCCGGCCTCGCCCTGCCGCACCGCCCCGAGCGCCCGCACCGGCGCCCGGCCTGGGCCGACCCGGCCCGCCGGGACGGCGCCGCCCGCCGACTGCTCGCGGTCGGCTTCGCCGCCGCCGTCTTCCAGCCGCTGTACAACGGCGGCCTGGTCGACCGCTTCTCGCCCGAGGGCCCGGCCTACGGGGCGTTCCTGACCACGGTCGCCGCGTTGGCCGCGCTCTGCGACGCCACCCTGGCGGCCCTGCTGCGCTGCGACTCGGCCGGCCCCGAGAGCGGGCTGCGGCTCCCGGCGGCGCTGGAGGACGAGCTGCGCTCGCTGTTCGGGATCGGCTCGGCGATCGTCGCCACCGGGATGCTGGTCAGCCTCGCGGCCGGCGAGGTGGGGCTGTGGGCGCTGCCGCTGTTCTGCACCTCGCTGCTGCTCGCCCAGGTGTCCTTCCGGCGGGCCGCCGCGGTGCGGGCCACCACCGGGCAGACCATCGCGAGCCTGGCCCGGGCCACCGAGGTGGCCGGCTACACCCCGCACGGGCACGCGCGCCGGGTCGCGGACACGGCGTGCGCGCTCGGCCGCGAGCTGGGGCTGGGCACCCGGGAGCTCGCCCTGCTGGAGTACGCGGCGCTGATGCACGACGTCGGTCAGCTGTCCCTGGTCGAGCCCGTACCGGACGGCGCCACCGCGCTGCTGCCCTGCGACGAGCAGCAGCGCATCGCCCGCCTCGGCAGCGAGGTGATCAGCCGCACCGGGGTGCCCCGGCAGGTCGCCGAGCAGGTCGCCCGGCTGGCGGATCCCTGCGCAGGGCCGGTCGGCGGCGAGGGCCCGGCGCCGCTGGCGGCCCGGATCATCCGGGTCGCCAACGCCCACGACGACCTGCTGACCACGGCCCGCGGCCGGGGCGTCGGCGAGGCGGTGGGGCGGCTGGAGGCGCTGGAGGTGCTGCGGCTGGGCCGCGGCCGGCTCTACGACGCCCGGGTGGTGGACGCCCTGGTCCGGGTCGGCGGGCAGGCGCGCGGCTGAGCCCGTCCCGTCCGCGACCGTCCCGTCGGTGGATCGAGGCCCGCTCGGCCTCGGGTCGGGCCCGTGCGTCCAGGGGTTGAGGAGGCGCGCTCCGGCGGGCAGGCTGGGGAGGGGCGGGCCCCAACCTCGGCGGTGGGGAGCGCGGGCGGGGGCGAGCGTGGTTGGATGCGGTCGTAGCGTGGAACACCGACCCGGGGCACCGGGACCCGGACCCCGTCGAGGACGGGACGGGCCCGTCGGTCACGGGACTTGAGCGGACGACGACGGCAGGGACGAACGTGAGGATCTTCCACCGGGCACGGCACCGGCCGTCCGCCACCTGGCGGCAGACGACCGATCGGGCCTTCACGCTGATCGGCGACGGCCGCTACGAGGACGCCGGCGCCCTGCTGGTGATGGCCGCCGACCTGGAGCCCTGGCTGTCCGACTCCTGGTTCAACCTCGCCCTGCTGCACAAGTTCCGCCGGGACTGGGAGCAGGCCCGCTCGGCCGGCCTGCGCGCCGTCGCCCTGCTGGACCGCGAGCACGGCGCCCCCGACTGGTGGAACCTCGGCATCACCGCCACCGCCCTGCAGGACTGGCCGCTGGCCCGCCGCGCCTGGCAGGCGTACGGGCTCAAGCTGCCCGGCGGCCCCGGCGGGGACGGCCCGGTCAGCCTGGACCTCGGCACCACCCCGGTGCGGCTGTCCCCGGAGGGCGAGTCCGAGGTGGTGTGGGGCCGGCGCCTGGACCCGGCCCGGATCGAGGTGCTGTCCATCCCGCTGCCCTCCTCCGGCCGCCGCTGGGGCGAGGTGGTGCTGCACGACGGCGCCCCGCACGGCGAGCGGGTCACCGACGGCGTCGCCTACCCGGTGTTCGACGAGATCGAGCTGTGGGCGCCCTCCCCGGTGCCGACCTACGTGGTGCTGCTGCAGGCCGCCACGTCCGGTGACCGGGACGCCCTGGAGCGGCTGGTCGCCGAGGCCGGCTACGCCGCCGAGGACTGGACCTCCTCGGTGCGGCTGCTGTGCCGGGCCTGCTCGGAGAGCCGGATGGCCTCCGACGACGGCATCGTCGCCCACCACGACCCGCACGACGACGGCGACGCCGCCCACCCCGGCCACCTCAGCCACCTCAGCCAGGGCGGCGCCGCCGGGATGTCCTGGCTGGTCGAGCGCGAGTGCGGGATCGCCGCCCCGGCGAACCTGGTCCGCGCACTGCTGGACCGCTGGGTCGCGGCCGCCCCGGGAACCCGGGCTTACCGGGATCTCGAAGAAGTGTGCTGAGTACCCTGGTGAGGTACGCGTAGACCTATGGAAGCGGAAGACATGGCGGAGCAGCACGACCACGAGCACGAGCACGACGTGGAGGGGGCGGCGCCCGAGGCGCCGGCCAAGGTGATCGGTGAGGAGCCCGACCTCACCAAGGGCACCGCGCGTCCGATCACCGTCGTGGGCAACCCGGTGCTGCACCGCGAGGTCAAGGACGTCACCGCCTTCGACGGCGAACTGTCCGCGCTGATCGACGACATGTTCCAGTCGATGTACGCCGCCGAGGGCGTGGGCCTCGCGGCCAACCAGATCGGCGTGGACCTCAAGGTCTTCGTCTACGACTGCCCGGACGACGAGGGCGTGCGCCACATCGGCCACGTGATCAACCCGACGCTGGAGGAGTACCCGGCCGACCGCCGCCGGGTGCTCGACGACGGCAACGAGGGCTGCCTGTCCGTCCCGACCGCCTACGCCGAACTGCCGCGCCCGGACTACGCGGCCGTGACCGGCGTCGACAAGGACGGCACGCCGATCCGCGTCGAGGGCACCGGCTTCTTCGCCCGCTGCCTGCAGCACGAGACCGACCACCTGTACGGCACCCTCTACATCGACAAGCTGTCGAAGCGGGACCGCAAGGACGCCCTGAAGCAGATGGCCGAGGGCACCGCGAAGTACGCGACGGTGCCGAACGAGTAAGGCTTGATGGTCAGTTGGAGGCCGGTGCGGAGCGATCCGCACCGGCCTTCGTGCTGTGGTCCGCGGGGAGGGGGGTCAGTCGGGGAAGGAAACTGCGAGGCGTGAACCGGCAGTAATTCCGGTTGATCGAGGGCGTAATGATTCGGGGTTGTGGGATCGGGAAGTGGCATTCCCTGCAAAGCCCTGTGCGTTGGTTCTGCAAGCGATTTTTTTCGGACATGGCGCGTCGCCTGGTGCCCGAAAAGGCACTGTCGGGCCGGCTCTGTCGCGAGCTATAAAGATCCATGTACATATCAATGTTGTATTGAAGGGGAGTTTCGCAACCATGAAGCGCGTCACCCGCGTCGGCATAGCCCTGGGCTTCGCCGCCGCCACCGCCGTCCTGTCCGTTGCCCCTGCCCAGGCCGACACCGCGGCCCCGGGTAGCACCACGACGGTGTGCGCCGGTTACCCGACGCCGGCCGGGTACGTCGACCTTGGGTGGAGGGAGCCGGGGTGCTGGATGATGTTCCCCGGCGGCGTGCGGGTGATCGAGAAGGTCGACGGCCTCCCGGTCGGCACCCAGGTGACCGCCTGTGCCGACAGCCCGATTCCGGCGGGCTGGACCATCGAGAAGAGCTACCTCGACAACAGTGGTCTCGCCTGCTTGACCGTCAACGGGGTCAACAAGATCACGCTCCAGCGCACCTCCTGACGTCCGAGCGGACGGCTCGGTGGTTCGCTGAGCTCGCGGCTCGGAGGCCGCAGGGTCGTCCTGCCCGATGGTGCGGACGGGTCCGGCACGCACGGCATGCCGGACCTGTCTGATTTTCGGTTGCCCCCGGATTGCCGCCCTCCTGGCGTTCGCTCCGGATGCCACCGAATGGGAAGCGTGGCTGTGAGCGAGCGTGCGAATCATTTTGTCGGCGCACGCACTCCTCGCCTGCCTCGACGAGTCGCCGGACGACGTTCCGGTCGGCCTTGCCGGTCGCGCCGGTCGCGCCGGTCGCCGGGATCGCCGTGATGCTCCTGCGGAACTCGCTGTCGATGAGCGGCTGGTCGAGGGCGGGTGGGACAACTTCGGTACGCCCTGGGGGTTTTGGCTGCGGCCGTGACGAGCGCAGCCGGCCGGCGGCGAGCGCGTCGGTCGCGGGGGCGAGGATGGCAGTCGAAAACTGGCATTCCCTGCAAAGCCTTTGTTCGCTGGTTCTGCAGGCGATTTTTTTCGGACATGGCGCGTCGCCTGATACCCGAAAAACACTGTCGGGCCGGCTCTGTCGCGAGCTATAAAGATCCATGTACATATCAATGTTGTATTGAAGGGGAGTTTCGCAACCATGAAGCGCGTCACCCGCGTCGGCATAGCCCTGGGCTTCGCCGCCGCCACCGCCGTCCTGTCCGTTGCCCCTGCCCAGGCCGACACCGCGGCCCCGGGTAGCACCACGACGGTGTGCTTCGGTACCCCGACGCCGGCCGGGTACGTCGACCTTGGGTGGATGCAGCCGGGGTGCTGGATGATGTTCCCCGCCGGCGTGCGGATGATCGAGAAGGTCGACGGCCTCCCGATCGGCACCCAGGTGACCGCCTGTGCCGACAGCCCGATTCCGGCGGGCTGGACCATCGAGAAGAGCTACCTCGACAACAGTGGTGTGCTCGCCTGCTCGACCGTCAACGGGGTCAACAAGATCACGCTCCAGCGCACCTCCTGACGTCCGAGCGGACGGCTCGGTGGTTCGCTGAGCTCGCGGCTCGGAGGCCGCAGGGTCGTCCTGCTCGACAGTGCGGACAGGCCCGGCATGCACGGCATGCCGGACCTGTCCGCTTTTTCTGTTTCCCTGGAGTTCCGGTTGCGCGCGCTGCCCGGGAAGTCGGCGGGGCCAGCTGTCGGTAGGGGCCCCTTGGGTGACCGGCAAGATCGTCGGTAGGTGGTGCCGGGGGCGGGTGGAGCGAGCTTGCGGGGGTGTGTGGCGTGGTGCGTTGGTGGAGCAGGAAGCCGGGGGATGAGCGGGAGCGGTGGGTGCTCGATCCGCTGGTGGGGGTCGGGCCGCTGCGGTTCGGGATGAGCCCCGAGGAGGTGAAGGCGGCCCTGGACGGGGCCATCGCCTATGTGTCGCAGGGTGTGGAGGGCGAGCTGTCCTGGCAGCGGTACGACGGTTCCGAAGTGACCGCGATCTACGGGGAGGGGCAGCGGCTGGTCGCGGTGGCGGTCGACGGGCGTCCGGGCTGAGGTGGAAGCGGACGAAGATCAGGCGGCCGCGCGGGGCACGGGCGTGCTGGACGGAGGATCGTTCGAGAACACGCTGATCTCGGGCCTGTTGCAGACGTCCGACTACGCTCGCGCGGTGATGCAGGCCAAGCCTTCCGGGCTGACAGTCGAGCAGGTGGATGCCCTGGTGACTGCTCGGATGGAGCGGCAGCAGGTGCTCAACAAGTCCAACCCTTGCCCCGCACGGGCTGTGGCCGTGCGGGCGCAACTTTTCATGCCCCATGCCTGGCCGCACCGGCGCGCGTCTCGGGTGGGCACGCCCCAGGTGCGCGTCCGCGCCACCTACCGTCGAGCGCCAGCGCGCCACAACAATGTGTGACCGGTAGCGAGTTCCGCCTCTGAGAGGGAGCGACGCATGGGTCAGCACGAGAAGCCGCCGCCGGACCCGGGGCAGGGGAACCCGCCGCCGGGCAACGCCGATGGGCAGGTGCCGCCTCCGCCGCCGAGCGACGGAAAGCACAAGAAGTGAGTGGTGACCTGGTGGGCCACCGCACGCACCTGGACGCGGTGTTGGACCGGCGTGGGGTGTGGTCGGCCTGCGCGTCGTGGCTGCGCGAAGCCATGGCCGCGCTACCCCGTGATGCGTTCGCGCCGGATCGGCTGTGGCGGTGGGACGGCCGCGCCCATGTGCCGCTCGACCGTGCGACCGATCCGGTGGAGTGGGCGGACGAGCTGTACGCCGGTCCGGACGCGGCGGCGGTCACCCAGGTCACCGACGGACTTCCGTCCTCCAGCCTCTCGGCACCGGCCGTGGTGGCGGACATGCTGGACAGCCTGGTGCTGGATCCCGGCCACACGGTGTGGGACATCGGCACCGGGCAGGGTTGGACCTCTGCGCTTGCCGCTTGGCGCACCGGGCCCGGACTGGTCGTCTCCACGGAGATCGACGAAGGCCTCGTCGTGCTCGCCCGGCAGCGGCTCGCCGCCGCCGGGGTCGATGCCGAGGTGCTCGTCGGCAACGGCACGAGGAGCGTGCCGCCCGGTGGCCCGTTCGACCGGATCCACGTGACCTACTCCGTCGAAACCGTTCCCTACGAGTGGATCGAAGCCGCCAGGCCGGGCGGGCGGATCGTCTACCCGTGGGGACGGCTCGGCCATGTGGCGCTCACCGTGGCCGCCGACGGGCGTACTGCGAGTGGTTGGGTTCAGGGGCTCGGCCAGTTCATGGCCGACCGATGCGGCCCAGCCCTGGTGTCGGCCGGGTACGACGGCTATGCGAAGGTGCGCGGCAGCGGCGAACCTGAGGCCGAGGAAGTCGTCGAACGCGACCTCGCCCCGCTCGCCGGCGACTGGGATCTGCGGTTCGCGGTGCGCGTCGCCGTCCCGGATGTCGTGGTGATCACCGGCCGGGACGAGGACGGCGTCAACGCGTGGGTCCACGACGGCAATGCGTCATGGGCGGCGCTGTCCGCGCGTGGTGACGGCAGCGCCGCACTGTACCAAGGCGGCCCGCGCCGCATCGGCGACGAGCTGCTGACCGCCTGGTCGCAGTGGGAGGCGAACGGCCGGCCGACGCCGTACGACTACGGGGTCACCGTCACGCCGGAGCGGCAGTGGGTGTGGCTGCGCGATCCGGACGGCCCCCGCTGGCCCATCGCCGAGAGCACCGAAAGAGGGGGAGCGCCGAGCGGCGCTCCCCCTCTGAACCTCGGTTCTTAGAAGTCGTCGTCGAAGGAGACCGAGCCCTCGACAGCGACCTGGTACGCCGACACCCGGCGCTCGAAGAAGTTGGTCAGCTCCTGGACGTTCTGGAGCTCCATGAAGCCGAACGGGTTCGCCGACCCGTACCGGATCGGCAGGCCCAGGCGGGCCAGGCGCTGGTCCGCGACAGCCTGGAGGTACTCCCGCATGGAGGCGGTGTTCATGCCGGGCAGGCCGTCACCGCACAGGTCCTGGGCGAACTGGAGCTCGGCCTCGACGGCCTCCTCCAGCATCTCCGTCACCTGCTTGGCCATCTCGTCGTCGAAGAGGTCGGGCTCCTCCTCGCGGACGGTGTCCACCACGGAGAACGCGAAGTCCATGTGCATGGACTCGTCGCGGAACACCCAGTTGGTGCCGGTGGCCAGGCCGTGCAGCAGGCCGCGGCTGCGGAACCAGTACACGTACGCGAACGCGCCGTAGAAGAACAGGCCCTCGACGCAGGCCGCGAAGCAGATCAGGTTCAGGAGGAACGCGCGGCGGTCCTCCTTGGTCTGCAGCGAGTCGATGTGGTCGACCGCGTTCATGTACTTGAAGCAGAACTTCGCCTTCTGGGCGATGGAGGGGATGTTCTCCACCGCGGCGAAGGCCGCCGCGCGGTCCTCCGGGTCCGGGAGGTAGGTGTCCAGCAGCGTCAGGTAGAACTGCACATGGACGGCCTCCTCGAACAGCTGGCGCGACAGGTACAGGCGCGCCTCCGGGGAGTTGATGTGCTTGTAGAGGCTCAGCACGACGTTGTTCGCGACGATCGAGTCACCGGTCGCGAAGAAGGCGACCAGCCGGCCGATCATGTGCCGCTCGCCCTCGCTCAGCTTGGCGAGGTCGGCGACGTCGGAGTGCAGGTCCACCTCCTCGACGGTCCAGGTGTTCTTGATCGCGTCGCGGTACCGGTCGTAGAACGACGGGTAGCGCATCGGGCGCAGGGTCAGCTCGAACCCGGGGTCGAGCAGCATCTTCTCGCGGTCGTCGGACATTACTGGCAGGCCTCGCAGGACTCGGGGTTCTCCAGGGAGCAGGCGATGGCGGCTTCCTGCTCCGGGGTGAGGGTCGGGGTGCCCACAGGGATCGTGTTGGCGGGCACCGGCGCGGCGGCGCGGGCGGTGCCGGACGCGGCCTGGGCGATCCGGGTGGCGGGGCGCGAGCGCAGGTAGTAGGTGGTCTTCAGACCGACCTTCCACGCGTAGGCGTACATCGAGCTGAGCTTGCCGATGGTCGGCGCCGCCATGAACAGGTTCAGCGACTGGCTCTGGTCCAGGTACGGCATACGGGCCGCGGCCAGGTCGATCAGCGCGCGCTGCGGCAGCTCCCACGCCGTGCGGTACAGCGAACGCACCTCGGCGGGCAGCCAGTTGAACTCCTGGACGGAGCCGTTGGCGTCGCGCAGCGCGTCACGGGTCTGCTGGTCCCAGACGCCGAGCTCCTTGAGCTCGCGCACCAGGTACGGGTTGACCTGGAGGAACTCCCCGCTCAGCGTCTCGCGCTTGAACAGGTTGGACACCTGCGGCTCGATGCACTCGTACACGCCGGCGATGGACGCGATGGTCGCGGTCGGGGCGATCGCGAGCAGCAGCGAGTTGCGCAGGCCGGTCTCGGCGATCCGGGCGCGCAGCGCGGTCCAGCGGTCGGCCCACTGCGGGGCGGCGCTCGGGAAGTGGTCGATGTGCAGCTCGCCGCGGGCGGCGCGGGTCTCGCCGTACGCCTCGTGGCGGCCCAGCTGCTCGGCCAGGTCGGCGGAGCGCTCGTAGGCGGTGAGCATGATGCGCTCGGCGATCAGCGTCGACAGCTGCTTCGCCTCCGCCGAGTCGAAGTCGATCCGCAGCTTGAAGAAGACGTCCTGCAGGCCCATCACGCCGAGGCCGACCGGCCGCCAGCGGGAGTTGGAGGTGCCGGCCTCGGTGGTCGGGTAGAAGTTGATGTCCACCACGCGGTCGAGGAAGGTGACGGCGGTGCGCACGGTGGCGTCCAGCCGCTCCCAGTCCATCGCACCGAGCAGGTCCTCGACCGAGGCACCGGCGGCCACGTGCGCGCCGAGGTTGACCGAGCCGAGGTTGCAGACGGCGGTCTCGGAGTCGTCCGTGACCTCCAGGATCTCGGTGCACAGGTTGGAGGAGTGCACCGTGCGGCCCGGCAGCGCGGTCTGGTTGGCGGCGCGGTTGGAGGCGTCCTTGAAGGTCATCCAGCCGTTGCCGGTCTGCGCCAGGGTGCGCATCATGCGGGCGTACAGGGTCTGCGCCGGGATGGTGCGCACGGCCTTGCCGGCCAGCTCGGCCTTGCGGTAGGCCTCGTCGAAGTCGGCCCCCCACAGGTCGACCAGCTCGGGCACGTCGGCGGGGGAGAACAGCGACCAGTCGGCGTTGGCGTTGACCCGGCGCATGAACTCGTCCGGGATCCAGTGCGCCAGGTTGAGGTTGTGGGTGCGGCGCGCCTCCTCACCGGTGTTGTCGCGCAGCTCCAGGAACTCCTCGATGTCGGCGTGCCAGGTCTCCAGGTAGACGCAGGCCGCGCCCTTGCGGCGGCCGCCCTGGTTGACCGCGGCGACCGAGGAGTCGAGGGTGCGCAGGAACGGGACGATGCCGTTGGACTTGCCGTTGGTGCCGCGGATCAGGCTGCCACGCGAGCGGATGCGCGAGTAGGACAGGCCGATGCCGCCGGCGTGCTTGGACAGCCGGGCGATCTGCGCGTAGCGGTTGTAGATCGAGTCCAGGTTGTCCAGCGGGGAGTCGAGCAGGTAGCAGCTCGACATCTGCGGGTGCCGGGTGCCGGAGTTGAAGAGCGTCGGCGAGGAGGTCAGGTACTCCAGGCGGCTCATCAGGCCGTACAGCTCGGCCACCTCGCGCACCGACTGCTCGGAGTCGCCGACCGCCAGGCCGCAGGCGACGCGGAGCAGGAAGTGCTGCGGGGTCTCGATCACCTTGCGGGTGATCGGGTGGCGCAGCAGGTAGCGGGACTGCACGGTGCGCAGGCCGAAGTACTCGAAGCGGTCGTCGCCAGCGGCGTCGATCAGCGCGTCCAGGGCGGCGGCATGCTTGGCGACGAAGGCCGCGGTGGTGTCGCCGATCAGGCCCTCGGCGTGGCCGACGGCGATCGAGGCGGAGAAGGACACCGAGCCCTGGCTGTTCGCCTCGTCGACGATCTCCAGGGCGAGCAGGCGGGCCGCCAGCTTCGAGTACTGGGGGTCCTCGGCGATCATCGACGCGGCGGCGTCCACGGCCAGCCCGCGCAGCTCGGCGAAGTCCGAGCCGGCGTGGCGGCCGCGCAGCGCGGCGGCGGCGACATGGCCGGGGTCCACCTCGGTGAGGTCGGCGCTCCGGTCGGTGAGAAGCCGCAGCAGCGCTCCGCCGGGGTCGGAGACCGTCCGGTCGGTGAAGGCGGTACCGGAGCCCTGGGCGGGCAGGGTGGCTGAGGCAGCGGTGGTCAAGGCGCTCTCTCCTGGCGGCGATCGGCGGCAGTGATCGGGTGGCACCGGACCGATCTGGGCAGGGGAGCACGGCGCGAACGCAAACGGCGCCGCGCGACGGTGTCTCCCCGGCCCGCCCGCGAGGCCCGGAGGTGTACTGCTGGTGCTGGCGCGGCCTCTGCGGGAGGGCCGTGGGCACGCCGTCGGCAGGTACTCGGACTCGCGGACACGGCTGCTGGAGCCGCCCGCACACCGCTGCGGGGCAGTCCCGGATTCCCACCGGGTTCCCCTGCATCGACAGCAGGAACGAGCATACATGTAGTGGTGCCTCACTGATGTGGCACCACATGTAGTGCGGCGTGGTGTGTTGGCGCGATGACCGGCGGTACCGGGGCGGGTGGCGGTTCGTGCCCGTCCGGTGCCCGGATCCGCGCCTCGGGCGGCCCGGATCCACACGCCCGCGTCCTGGTTTCGGCACGGAATGGTCACCGGGCGGATCGACGGTCAGGGGGATGCCCTACGATCTGGGCGCATGAGCGACGGAACCGGCGTACCTGGGCACGGGCCGCAGGGAACGCCTCCCGCCGGGCCGGGGGGCGCACAGAATCAGCAGTCGGTGGCGCCGGGTCCGGTGCCGCCGCCGAGCGGCGGTTTCGGCCCGCCGCCGGCCTCGTACGGGCCGGTGGTGCCGTCCGCGCAGCCGCTCTCGCAGCCCGTCCCGCCGGTGCCGCAGCCCCGGCCGCAGCCGGTCGCGCAGCCCCAGCCCCAGCCGATGCCGCAGCCGCAGCCGCAGCCGCAGTCGCAGCCGGTGCAGCCGACGGCCCCTCAGCCGCAGTGGCAGCAGCAGCCGCCCCAGCAGCCCGTGCCGCCGCAGCGCGTCGAGCCGAACTGGGAGGCGCTGGCGGACCGCAACGAGGCCGACGGCAAGCGCAAGCGCCGGATGAGGGTCATCGGCATCGTGGCCGCCGTCGTCGTGGTGGGTGGTCTGGCCGCGGGCGGCGTGCTGCTCATGGGCAAGAAGGACGACACCAAGAAGGTCGGTCCGGTCACCACCGCGTCCGCCTCGAACAAGCCGACCCCCGGGCCGTCGAGCGCGAGCGCGACCCCGGGCGGCCAGACGGACGACCCGTCGAAGCCGATCTGGGAAGCCGCCACCGACCCGGCGCCGCAGGACGCGGGGGCGCTGTTCTCCGCGATGCAGGTGACGGTCAACGGCGCGACCTGGAACCGGACCGTGGTCTCGCTGGACCAGCCCTGCTGGGACGGCAACTCCACCACCGGCGGTCTCGGCAAGATCCTCGGCGACCAGGGCTGCCAGAAGGTGCTCCGGGCGACGTACGTCTCCGGCGACAGCGCGGTGACCGTCGGTGTCGCGGTCTTCGACCACAAGATCCAGGCCGAGACCGCGGTGAAGAACTACGCCGGCCAGCTCAAGGGCCTTCCGGCGCCCGGCGCCCCGGCGTTCTGCGCCAACCCCGGCTGCACCAGCACGCACAGCAGCCTGGGCCGGTACGACTACTTCACCGTCGAGGGTTCGGCGAAGGGCGGCAACGCCCCCGATGCCACCGCGACCGCGGCGGCCTCCGGTTTCGCCGAGCACGTGAAGGGCCAGCTGCTCCAGCGGGCCAAGGCGGCGGGCTCCGCCACGCCCGGTTCGCAGGGCACGCCGGCGGCCACCCCGGCCGGCTGACCTGCCGTGACACCCCGGTGCCGGCGGATCCGTTCGCCGGGGCCGGGGGAGTGTGGCAGGCTCTCAGGGGTCATTCGTACGTGTGTTCCGGTTGCGTCCGTGGGGGTCGGTGCCGGCAAGCAACCGGAGGAGCGGTCGTGGCCCTGCCCAGTGCCCTGCGCGGCAAGCCCGCCCTCCTGGCCGCGGCAGGGATCGTGGTCGTCGCGGGCACCTTCGCGCTGCTCGGCCGGGACGACCGGGTCGACGGCGAACAGCCCGCGCGGGTACCGGTGTCGGTGGGCGCCCCCGGACGCACCCTGCCGCCGGACGTGGGCCGGGACCTGCTGGCCCGGGACCCACAGGCCTCGCCGAACGCCCGCGCCGTCCAGCAGTTCCTCGCGGACCTGGAGAGCCAGGCCCGCACCGGGCAGAGCGGCGGCACGGTGATCGGCCAGCACGTCGAGGCGCACAACGAGCGCAACAACCCCGAGTACGGCGACTACCGGGGCACCAAGCAGGTCGGCTACTACTACAAGAAGGCCGCCGACATCACCGGCAGGCTGCCCGGCTTCCTGGAGACCGACCTCGGCCCCGGATACGGCCAGAACGCCTGGGGCGTGGGCAACCCGCGCTCCTACTCGGCCGGCCGCTGGCCCACCTGCCGGACCGGCTGGCAGTACACAGACGACGCCGTCGACCTGATGACCGCCGTCTGGTCCGGCCACCCGCGCGCCGACGACGGCACCTACGGCAGCTCCGGCGTCCAGCAGAACTGCGACGGCAGCAGCACCGAACTGCCGGACAACGGCGGCGCCCCGGCCGGGATCGTCGGCATGTCCTTCCACGAGCCCTACCCCGGATCGGACGTCAAGTCCTTCGACCGGGTGCTCTGTTCGAACTCCCCGGCGGCCAAGGACCCGGGCTGGTTCGGCCGGGTCGTGGACGCCGCGCACGACACCCCCGAGTACCGCGCGCTGATCACCGACCTGTCCTACCTGGCCGACCACCTGGAGTACCTGGCCGCCCACGACGTGCCGGTGCTGCTGCGCCCGTACCACGAGATGAACGTCCAGGACTGCTCCAGCCGGTTCTGGTGGGCGGGCCAGAAGCCGGCCGACTACCAGGCGCTGTGGAAGATCACCTACAAGTACCTGGTGGAGACCAGGGGCCTGCACAACCTGCTGTTCGCCTGGACGCCGGTGTCCTGGGACGGCGCCCCGGGCGTGGACCCGTGGGACTACTACCCGGGCGCCCAGTACGTCGACGTGGTCGGGGTGGACGACTACAGCGGCAGTCCGGCGCACCCGATCGGCACCGGCGAGGTGTGGACCAAGCGCTACTACGACGGGCTCGCCGCCTACGACAAACCGCGGATTCTGGCCGAGTCCTTCGCCGTGCCCGTCAACTCCCGCCAGCCGGACACCCTGCGGCGCACGCCCTGGACGATCTGGACGGTCTGGGGGCAGTCGCTCACCGCGAACAACCAGGCCCCGGACCAGCCGCGCAACTCCGGTGCGGACGTCAACGCCACCTACCACAGCCCGCTGGCGATCACCGGCGGCTCCGGTCCGTCCGGCGGGAGCATCGACTGGGGCGGGCTGCACGTCCGTTGAGGGCGGGCGAGGTCCGGCGAGGCCCGCCGAGATTCCTCGGGATTCGTCGAACGGGTGGAATTCCGGGTCCGTTGCGCCGTGTGGCATCCTGTGGCGGCGAAACCGAGGGCTGGGTGGACGGTCGGGAGAGGGCCGAAGGGGCGGGGGTTGGGGATGACACAGACGCGTCCGATGCGTGGGGCCGGTGGCCTGGCGATCGGCTGGGGCGTGGTGCTGCTCGGCTGGGCGGCGTACAACTGCTTCGGCCAGGTCGGCTTCGCCACGTACCTCAAGGGCATCTTCTACTACGGCGGGACCTCGGTGGACGCCGAGACCGGAAGCCTCAACTACGGCCTGCTGTACCTGGTCGCGGGCCTGCTGCTGCTGCGCGGGCGCAACTGGGCGCTCGGGGTGGCGGCGGGCGTGGCGCTGGTCGAGGGCTACAACCGGGTGCGCAGCCTGACCGGCGCGCTGCTGGACAAGCCGCAGCGGGAGTGGTTCACCGGGACCACCGAGGGCGGGCTGAAGCTCGCGACCTTCGCGCTCGGCGTGGTCGTCACCACGGCGCTGATCCTGCTGCTGGCCCGCTCCAAGTGGCGGGAGCAGCCGGAGGGCGCGGGGGCGCCGGGCGGGGAGGCGCACTGGTCGATCATGCAGACCGTGCCGTCCGCGCCGACGCCCGTGGCGTACGCCCAGCCCCAGCCGATTCAGCCCCAGCAGCCGGTCCAGCCGCAGCCCGGGTGGCAGCAGCAGCCGCCGGCCCAGCCGGGGTGGCCGCAGCAGCCGCCGGCCCAGCCCGCGTGGCAGCAGCCGGTCGCGCCGCAGCAGCCCCAGCCCGGCGCCTGGCCGCCCGCGCAGCCCCAGCCGGTCCAGCCGCAGCAGGCCCAGCCGGTGCCGCCGCAGCCCGTCCCGTACGCCCAGCAGCCGACCCAGCCGGCGCCGCCGTACCAGCCGACCGTCGCCCAGCAGCAGTGGCCCGCCGCCCCGCCCGCGCCCGGCCAGCCGGCCCCCGGCCCGGTGCCCCCGGGGCCGGTCGCCCCCGGCCCGATGGCGCCCGGCCCGGTCGTGCCGCCGCCGGCCGACGCCCCGCCCGCGGACCGTCCGCCGCAGGCCTGACCGACCGCGAAGAACCCGTGCCCCGCCCGGGGACCGGACCCACAGCAGACGAGGAACGACTTTCACCATGACATCGACAGCCCCCGTGCGGACGGTGCTCACCACGTCCCGCGAGGCCGCCCGGCTCGCCGAGCGACAGATGTCGTGGAAGCCCCGGGTGCTGCCGTTCTACGTCGCCTTCCTGATCATCTTCACCTTCTCGATCTGGGCGTACGTGCCCAACCCGACCCCGCTCGGCTGGGCGATCACCATCCTGTGGGGCATGCCGGTGTTCGGCGTGCTGATCGGCTTCCAGGGCGTGCTGATGGTCCGTCGGCGGCTGCGCCAGGTGAACAGGATGACCCCGCCGGCGCCGGCCGAGGACGACTTCCTGATCGTGCTGGTGCCGACCATCGGCCGCCACGACACCTACCCGGCGCTGGAGCGCTCGGTGCTCTCGTACGTCGAGCACCTGCCGCCGTACTTCCCGTGGATGCGGGTGGACATCCTCACCGAGGAGGGCTGCGCCGCCGCCGAGAAGATCGACGAGCTGGCCGAGCGCCACCCGCTGATCCGGGTGGTGACCGTGCCGAAGGCGTACGAGACGGCCAACGGCACCAAGTTCAAGGCCCGCGCCAACCACTACTCGCACGAGCTGCGGATCGAGGAGGGCGAGGCCGAGGACGACGTCTGGGTGCTGCACATGGACGACGACACCGGCGTCGGGCCGGACACCGCCGCCGCCGTCGCCCAGTTCGTCAACCGGCAGCGCCGGGCCGGGGACGACGCCAAGCACATGGCGCAGGGCATCCTGACGTACCCGCGGGAGAACGCCGTCTCCACCTTCACCTGGCTCGCCGACGCGATCCGCCCGGCCGACGACATCGCCCGCTTCCGCGCGATGACCGGCACCGGCACCCCGATCGCCGGCGTGCACGGCGAGCTGCTGATCGTGCGCTCCTCGGTGGAGGCCACCATCGGCTGGGACTTCGGGCCGAAGACCATCGTCGAGGACGCCCAGATGGCGCTGAACTTCTGCCAGCGCTACCCGGGGCGCAGCGACTGGTTCAACGGGCGCTGCTACGGCGCCTCGCCGGCCGGCGTCAAGGACTTCCTCAAGCAGCGCGAGCGCTGGGCCTGGGGCCTGGTCGCGCTCTGCTTCAACAAGACGATCCCGCTGCGGTACCGGCTGTTCATCGGGATGGGCATGGTCAGCTGGGTGCTCGGCCCGTTGCAGCACGTCGGCCTGGTGCTGATGGTCGCCTGGTTCACCGGCACCTGGAACACCTCGCCGGTCACCCAGTCCGTGGTGCTGCTGTGGGCGATCAACTTCGCCTACGTGATCTGGACCTACTGGGAGGGGCTGCGGCTGAACGTGGTCGCCTCGGCCAACCACCGGCGCAAGTGGTGGGAGCCGATCGTCGTGGTGGCCTGCATCCCGGTGTTCTCCTTCCTGGAGGGCTGGGGCGGCCTGCGGGGACTGATCAAGTTCCTCAAGCGCGAGGAGAACAAGTTCGTCGTCATCGCCAAGCCGGCCTGATCGGAATCCACGACAGTGAAACGCCCCGCAATCTTCGTCCTGCCGACCCTGGTGCTCGGCATCACCGTCGTCGTCCCGATGGTCTGGGGTGACCACCCGATCAGGTTCGACCAGCGGCGCCCCACCGAGGTGCACTGGGCCGGCGCCCCGACCGAGCAGGGCCGGGTCTGGGGCTTCGGCAAGGACGCGCCGCCGACCCCCGCGGACACCGGCCCCAAGGTGGCCCGCCCGTGGACCAAGGGCAGCCCCGAGTGGGGCGTGCAGGTGTACTGGCTGGACGACCCGGCGGACCCGGACAGCTTCGTCCAGGGCAAGGTCGACCGCATCGTCAAGTACGTGGTCGGGCTGAACGCCAACTCCCTGTCGGTGTCGTTCCCGTACTACACCACGGGCACCAAGTCGAACGCCGTCGCCGCCCGGCCGACCTCGCCCAGCCCGGAGCGCCTCGCGCTGCTGCTGGACGCCGCCCACCGGGCCGGTCTGCGCACCACCGTGCGTCCGATCATGGACGAGGAGGTGTTCGACTACGTCCACACCCTCAAGTGGCGCGGCAACATCGCGCCGGCCGACCGGGACGCCTGGTTCGCCAGCTACGCCGCCTTCCTGGCGCCGTACCTGAAGACCGCCCAGGACCACTCGGCGGCCGAGTTCACCGTCGGCACCGAGTTCAACTCGCTGGAGGGCGACCCGCACTGGCAGGGCCTGATCGACGAGGCCCGGAAGACCTTCCACGGCGAGCTGGTGTACGACGCGAACTTCGACAACTGGTCCAACGGCCCGATAGCGATACCGGTCGACGGCACAGGCGTGGACGCCTACCCGCCGGCCAAGAACGCCGACGACGACGCGCCGATCGCCGACCTGAAGGCCAGCTGGAACGCCTGGCTCGACAAGCGCGGCAAGGGGCCCCAGCCGACCACCAAGCTCACCGAGGTGGGCATCCCGGCGCAGAAGGGCGCGTACAAGACGCCCGGTGAGTACTACAAGAAGACCGAGCTGAACGAGGCCGTCCAGGCCACCTGGTTCACCGCGGTCTGCCAGGTGGCGCAGGAGCGCAAGCTGCGCGGGGTGTACTTCTGGTCGCTGTACTTCGGCATCGACCCGACCCTGCCGACCAACCCGGACACCCCGCGGATGGACTACGCCGGGCGCCCGGGCTCCGAGAAGGCGATCCGCGACTGCTTCGCGCAGACCTACGAGGTCCCGCAGCAGTAGCGGTCCCCGGCCCCGGCCGCAGTCCCGGCCGGGGCCCGGCTACGGCTGGGGCTCGGCCGGGTGCTCGCCCGCGCCGGACGTCGCCTTGGCGGTCGGCGTCCGGGTCGGCTTGGCCGTGGTCGTCGGCCGGCCCGTCGGCCTGGCGCTCGCCGTGGGCGTCGGGGTGGCCGTGGGCGTGGGCGTCGGGGTGGCCGTCGGCGTCGCGGTGGGGGTCGGCGTGGGCGCCGGGCCGGCCGGGTGGTCCGGCTGGGCCCCGGACAGCGCGTCCGCGATCTGCTTCTCCAGCCACGGGGTCACGAACCGCATGCCGGCCGGGGTCAGGTGCACCCCGTCGTTGGCGGGGGTGACCCAGTGGCCGTCCTTGTCCTTCCAGACGCAGGTGTCGTACGGGCAGTAGAAGGTGTCGAGGTCGACCAGCCGGACGGTGCCGCCGGCGGACTTCACGAAGTCGCCGACCTGCTGGTTGTAGCAGGTGCCCCAGGCCTTGCTGATGGCGCCGTTCTCGACGCGCTCGTTCATCAGCAGCACCTGGGCGCCGGGCGCGCGCCGGCGGACCTGCTCCACGGCCTGGGTGAGCTGGGTGCGGTACCGGTTGCGGTAGTCCTCGTCGCAGGGGTTGAGCCAGGTGCCGTCCAGGTACTGCTCGGCGGCGTCCCAGCCGAGGTGGATCACGACGGCCTTCGGCGCGGCGGAGGCGAGGCGCTGGTCCCACTCGGCGGCCCGGTCGCGGCAGTCCGTGCTGGTCTCGAACTCCGTCTGGGAGGTGGTGCGCACCTCGTCCGGGTCGAACACGCCGCAGCCGCTGATCCCGCCGTCGACCACCCGGTAGCGGTCGCCCTGCCGGTACAGGCCGGTGGCGAGGTCCTGGGCGAAGGAGTCGCCGAGGACGAGGACCACGGGCTTGCTGCTCGGCCCGGACTTCATGTCGTGGGTGATCCAGGCCGGCAGGTACCAGGCGCCGGTGGTGGCCACCGCGGTCGTGACGGCCAGCAGCGGGACGGCCGGGAAGGCCCGCCAGCGCAGCACCCGCAGCTTCTCGGTGGCGGTGTGCAGCAGCCAGGCCAGCACCCAGGAGACCGGTCCGCCGATCAGCAGCAGCTTCTGCGGCGAGATGTCGTCGACGTAGTGCTGCAGCAGCCAGTACACCGGCAGGTGGAGCAGGTAGAGGCTGTACGAGATGGTGCCGGTGAGCCGCACCGGGGGCAGCGACAGCAGCCACACCAGGGGGCCGCGGTCGAAGCAGAGCGAGGCGGTCAGGACGGCGGCGAGCGCCGCGACCACGGCCAGTCCGCCCTGGTAGAGCAAGGGTTCGTGGTAAGAGCTGACGGACAGGCTGGCCCAGACCAGGCCGCCGAGGGCCGCGGTACCGACCAGGGTGGGCAGGGCGGCGCCGCCCGGCAGCCTCCGAGGGGTGCGGGCGCCGTCGGCGGCCGCCGCGCGGGCCCGGCGGCGCAGCCACAGGTAGACCCCGAAGGCGGCGGTGGCACCGGCCGCGAAGCCGACGGCCCGGGTCTCGGTGCCGAGGTAGAGGCGGTCGCTGTTGTGGCCGTTCCACAGCAGCGGGGCGACCGCCGCGGCGGCGACGAACAGGAGGGCGGTGGCGATGCCGGTGGCGCGCAGCGAGCGGCGGCACAGGCCGAAGACCATGAGCAGCAGCAGCGGCCAGACCAGGTAGAACTGCTCGGTGATGCTGAGCGACCACATGGCCGCGAGCGGGTCGATCGAGGCGAAGTGCTGCCAGTAGGCGTCGCCGCGGGCCAGCTGGGCCCAGTTGGCGACCTGGGCGAGTGCGGCGAGCGCTTGCGGGCGCAGGTCCTTGACGTCCCGTAGCGGGCTGACCAGGGCGGACAGCGCGACGACCAGGATGATGGTGGCGAGCAGGCCGGGCAGCAGCCGCTTGGCGCGGCGGCGGTAGAAGACGCCGAGCCGGATGCCGTCGGTGCGGTCCAGCTCGCGGATCAGCACCAGGCTGACCAGGAAGCCGGAGAGCACGAAGAAGACGTCCACGCCGAACAGGCCGTTCTGGAACCAGTCGGTGTGGTAGAGCAGGACGGAGGCGATGGCGAGGCCGCGCAGCCCGTCGACCGCCTTGAAGCGGACCGAGGGCGGCAGGGGGCCGCGCGGCTCGGGGGTCGGCGCGGGGATCGCGTAACGGCTGACGGTCGGGGCCTGGAAGCCCCGCGCTTCGCGCATGTCCTGGAGCGTGGGGCCGCTTCCGGGCGCGCCGAGGCCGGGCGCGTCGTCCATGTGGTGCGTCCCCCCGGGGTCGATCGACTGTCGCGACGTGTCAATGAGACGTGTCTTGATCTGTGGTTTATATCAAAAGACGTTTGGTGATCGTCTGCCGGTCACCGGGAGGGGGACGGCCGGTGAGCTGCCGTGGGGTGTCAGAACGTCATCGTGTAGACCATCAGGTCCATCCCCGGGTACGGCGCCCAGTCGCGCGCCGGGGTGCGAACGAAGCCGATGCGCTCGTAGACGCGGTGGGCGGCGGTCATCTCGGGGCGGGTGGAGAAGGCCATGCCGGCCAGGCCGAGTTCGCGGCTGCGGCCGACGGTGGCGCGCACCAGGGCCTCGCCGACGCCGCGGCCGCGGGAGGCGGCGGCGGTGGCGAGCATCCGGATCTCGCCCTCCCGGGGGGTGGCTATGTCGGCCCACTCGGTGCCGCCGACGGCGAAGGTCACGCAGCCGAGGACCCGTTCGTCGGCCGTGTCGACGGCGACCAGGAGTTCGGCCTCGCGGGAGCGGCGTCCGGCGTCCCGCAGCAGGTCGACGTAGCCGCTCGTGGGCTTGGTGTAACCGTCGCCGACGAAGGCCTCGACGGTGATCCGGCCGGCCTCTTCGAGGTCGTGAGGGAGGGCCTGGCGGATGAGGAAGTCCATCGGGCCAGTGTGCCGGAGCCGTGCGGGGTTCTGATGTCGGGGGTGGAGCGGACCGGGAGGGTGGCCGGGTCGGCGGAGGGGCGCAGCGAGGCGGCGGGCATGGTGCCGTACAGCCGGTCGGGGCGGTCGGGGTCGGCGGGGTAGCCGCCCGGGCGGTGGTAGTTGTCGCGGCCGGAGGCGGGGCCGCGGGAGAGTTCGCGGCCGATCAGGGTGCCGAGCAGGCCGAAGCCGCCGACGGCGCCGACCAGGCCGAGTGCGCTTGCGAGGGTGCCGGGTTCCATAGGCACCACTGTGGCCGGGCGGCGCGGGTGCCCACGAGTGGCAGGAATGACCATTTGCCTCGAAATCCTGCCACCCCGCCCCTTCCCCGCATCCGGTCGGCCGGGGCATGCTGGTCGGCATGCTGAAGAACGTGGTCGCGGTGGTGCTGGAGGAGATCCACCCCTTCGAACTGGGCGTGGCCTGCGAGGTCTTCGGCCTGGACCGCACCGCGGACGGCCTGCCCGGGTACGACTTCGCGCTGGCCGGAGCCCGTCCGGGCCCGCACGCGACCCACTCGGGCTTCGCGGTGGACGTCCCGTACGGCCCGGAGCGGCTGGCCGCGGCGGACCTGGCGGTGGTGACGGCCTCGGGGATCCGCGAGCGGTACCCGGAGCCGCTGCTGGAGGCGCTGCGCGCGGTGGTGGCGAACGGCGGCCGGGTGCTGTCCATCTGCAGCGGCGCCTTCGTGCTGGGCGCCGCCGGGCTGCTGGATGGCCGCCGCTCGACCACCCACTGGCGGCACAGCGAGGAACTGGCCGAGCGCTTCCCGAGGACGGTGGTCGAGCCGGACGTGCTGTACGTGGACGACGACCCGGTGGTCACCTCGGCGGGGACGGCGGCCGGCATCGACGCCTGTCTGCACCTGGTGCGCAAGGTGCAGGGCGCGGAGGTGGCCCGGGCGATCGCCCGCCGGATGGTGGTGGCGCCGCACCGGGAGGGCGGGCAGGCCCAGTTCGTGAACCGTCCGCTGCC
This sequence comes from Kitasatospora sp. NPDC101155, assembly GCF_044768305.1. Lineage (NCBI taxonomy): Bacteria > Bacillati > Actinomycetota > Actinomycetes > Kitasatosporales > Streptomycetaceae > Kitasatospora > Kitasatospora sp. NPDC101155. Next base: position 214,754 of record NZ_JBIWPN010000006.1, read on the forward strand.
GCAGGGGGACGGCGACTCGCTGGCGCCGCTGCTCGACTGGATGCGCCACCACCTGGACGAGGAGGCCACCGTCGAGCAGCTGGCCGTTCGGGCGCACATGTCGCCGCGCACCTTCGCCCGGCGCTTCCAGCAGGAGACCGGCACCACCCCGCACCGCTGGCTGACCGGGCAGCGGGTGCTGCTGGCGCAGCGGCTGCTGGAGTCGACCACCGAGTCGGTGGACGTGATCGCCGCGCGCTGCGGCTTCGGCAACGCGGCCGCGCTGCGCCACCACTTCGGGCGCCGGCTGGGCACCACGCCGTTGGCCTACCGGCGCTGCTTCGCCGACAGCTGCTGATCCCGGCCGGTCGTCAGCCGGTGTCGGCGGCCAGGTGGTCGACGGTGTTCCAGCGGTCCGGCCGCAGCCGCCCCTCCTGGGCCCGCCAGAGGCTGGTGGAGCAGTTGTGCACCGGCCCGAGCGCGGTGAGCTGCTGCTCGGTCAGCCGGTCCAGCGCGTAGCGCAGCATCAGCACCGTGCAGTCGTGGGCGACCAGCAGGACGGGCCGTCCGGCCTCCTCCTCGCAGACGTCCCGCAGCAGGCTGCGCACCCGCAGCGCGACGTCGGCCCAGGACTCGCCGCCGGGCGGGCGGTAGTACAGCTCGCCCATCTTGCGCCGCCGGGCCGCCTCCTCGGGGTGCTTGGTCTCGATGGCGGCCTTCGGCAGCATCTCCAGGACGCCGAGTTCGCGGTCGCGCAGCCGCTCGTCGTAGCGGACGGCCAGGGTGACGGGGACGGCGCCGAGCCCGGCGGCCTGGGCGAGGGCGATCCGGGCCGTCTCGGCGGTGCGCGTGTACGGCGAGCACCAGACGCTGCGCGGGCGGTCGGCGCTGGGCAGGGCGGCCCACCAGCGGCCGAGCGCCTGGGCCTGCCGCTGGCCTTGCAGCGACAGCGGGATGTCGGCGTCGCGGCAGCTGATCGGGACGCTGAGCGCGCCGGCGGCCTCGGCCAGCTGGAACTCGACGTTGGCGGTGGACTCGCCGTGCCGGGTGGCGATCAGCACGGACGGCAGCCGGGTGGCCGACGCCGGGCGGTGGGCGGCGACGTGGTGGTGCGGGCTCTGGGTGGACTGGTGCTGGCCGTTGAGGGTGGTGCCGAGTTCTGCCATGCCGCGAGCTCCCCGTGGGTCGATCAGGTTCCGGCCGGTTGCCGGTCCGGTCTGGTGGTGCCCGGCGTGCACGCCTGTTCATACATATGATCGCGCCGCCTTCTCCAGTGTTCACGGAGAAGGCGGCGCGATCACAGGGCGCGCGCAGCGGCAATCAGTGCGCCGCTACGGGCTCCGGCGCGTTCTCCAGCTCGTCGTCGCCGGCCTCGGCGCTGTAGTCGGACGGCTTGGTCTCGTCCGGGCCGTCGGGCGCCTTGACCGCGCGCAGGACCAGGGTGAGCACCACCGCGACGATCAGGTTGAGCGCGAAGGCGGTCAGGCCGATGTAGCCGATCTCGCCGATGCCGGGGATCTTGTCCGCGTTGCCGCCGAAGTGCTTGGTGGCCGGGCTGGCGATCCCGTACGCCTTCCAGGTGCCGTAGACCATGCCGGCCGCCCAGCCGGCGAACAGGGCCCAGTGGTGGAACCAGCGGGTGAACAGGCCGCCGACGATGGCCACGAAGGTCTGCAGGATCCACAGGCCGCCCAGCAGCTGGAGGTTGATCGCGGCCTGCTTGTCCATGCCGAGCACGAAGACCAGCGCGCCGACCTTGACCAGCAGCGAGACCAGCTTGGCGATGCGGGTCTCGTCGGCCGGGGTGGCGGCGGGCTTGAGCCACTCCTTGTAGACGTTGCGGGTGAACAGGTTGGCCGCGGCGATGGACATGATGGCGGCCGGCACCAGCGCGCCGATGCCGATCGCGGCGAAGGCCACGCCGGTGAACCAGTCCGGGAAGATGTTCGCGAACAGCTGCGGCACCGAGAGCTGGGAGTTGTAGCCCTTGACGCCGCTGCCGACGCCCGCCGCGATCGCCATGAAGCCCAGCAGCGCCAGCAGGCCGAGCATCAGCGAGTACGCGGGCATGATCGCCATGTTGCGGCGCACGGTGTTGCGGGACTTGGAGGCCAGCACGCCGGTCACCGAGTGCGGGTACATGAACAGCGCCATCGCCGAGCCGAGGCCCAGCGTCGCGTACGTCCACTGCTTGTTGTCCGGGACGGTCAGCGAGCCGGTCCTGGTCTGCTTGAAGTGGTCCGCGGCCGCGCTGAAGATGTGCCCGTAGCCGCCGAGGCGGATCGGGATGTAGATCACCGCGACGATGATCACGATGTAGACCAGGGCGTCCTTGACGAACGCGATCAGCGCCGGGGCGCGCAGGCCGGAGGAGTAGGTGTAGGCGGCCAGCACGCCGAAGGCGATGAACAGCGGCAGGTCCTTGACGAACCAGTTGGCGTTCTCGCCGCCGCCGACGCCGAGCACGTCCAGCACGGCCTGGATGCCGACCAGTTGGAGGGCGATGTACGGCATGGTGGCCAGGATCCCGGTCAGCGCGACGACCAGGGACAGCGGCCGCGAGCCGTACCGGCCGCGGACGAAGTCGGCCGGGGTGACGTAGCCGTGCACCCGGGAGACCGACCAGAGCCGCGGCAGGAAGAGGAAGACCAGCGGGTAGGCGATGATCGTGTACGGCACCGCGAAGAAGCCCGCCGCGCCGGTCGCGTACACCGCCGCCGGGACGGCGACGAAGGTGTACGCGGTGTAGAGGTCGCCGCCGAGCAGGAACCAGGTCACCCAGGTCCCGAAGCTGCGCCCGCCCAGGCCCCACTCGTCCAGGTGGGCCGCGTCGTCCGCGCGGCGCCAGCGCGAGGCGAGGAAGCCCATCACGGTGACCAGGGCGAAGAACAGTACGAAGACCACGAGGGCCGGGACGTTGACGTCCTTCATCGCGCACCGCCCTGGCGGGCCGCCGCGCGGGCCTTCTCGTCCCGGGTGATCAGCAGGTAGGCGGCGACGGTGAAGACCGCCGACACCGGCACCCAGAGCAGCTGGTACCAGTAGAAGAAGGGCACCCCGGCCACCGCCGGGTCGGTCTTGTCGTACGAGGACACCCAGAGCATCGCGACGATCGGCACGAGCAGGGCGAGCCCGGCCAGCACCCGTTCGGGGGTCACGGCCGGGACGGGCCGCCCGGCTGGCTCGGGCATGACAGGATCGGTGGGGGCTTGTTCAGACGGCATCATCGGCTCCGCTCCGGAGGGTTCTCGCCGTCGGCGCCGCAGCCCCGGGAGCCGACGCGCACCCCCGTGAGCCCGCCGAGCAGCACCATCGGTGATCGGCAGTCAGTACGGCTGCGCAATCTAGAGCATGAGGTGATCCATGTCACCGGAATGGCGGAACTTTCCGCCATCCGGACAGGGCTTCTCGCCCGCTCGGGGCGGGGACTCGCCTGCTCGCAGTGCGGGCACCGGCGCGCGGGTCGCGTGCGCCGGTGCCCGTGGTGCGAAGGGGGCCCGAAGGGCGAAGTGCGCCCAGGTCGGACGCCTGCTCCGTACGGCTACTCCGGCCGCTTCAGCCGGGTGATGAACTTGTAGCGGTCGCCGCGGTAGATCGAGCGGACCCACTCCACCGGGGCGCCCTCGGCGTCGAAGGAGTGCCGGGAGAGCTGGAGCATCGGCAGGCCGAGGTCGGAGCCGAGCAGCCCGGCCTCGCGCGGGTTGGCCAGGGTGGTCTCGATGGTCTCCTCGGCCTCCGCCACGGTGACCCCGTACACCTCGCGCAGCGCCGCGTACAGCGAGGTGTGCTTGCCGAGGTTCTTGCGCAGGGCGGGGAAACGCTTGGCGGACAGGTGGGCGACCTCGATGGCCATCGGGTCGCCGTTGGCCAGCCGCAGCCGCTCGATCCGCAGCACCCGGCCGCCGGGCTTGATGTCGAGCAGCGGGGCGAGCCGGTCGTCGGCGGTGATGTAGCCGATCTCGATCAGCCGGGAGGTGGGCTCCAGGCCCTGGGCGCGCATGTCCTCGGTGTAGGAGGTCAGTTGCAGGGCCTGGGCGACCTTGGGCTTGGCCACGAAGGTGCCCTTGCCCTGGATGCGCTCCAGCCGGCCCTCGACCACCAGTTCCTGCAGGGCCTGGCGCACGGTGGTGCGCGAGGTGTCGAACTGGGCGGCGAGCGCCCGTTCGGGCGGGACCGGGGTGCCCGCGGGCTGGGTCTCGGTCAGCTGGAGGAGGTGGCGCTTGAGGCCGTAGTACTTGGGGACGCGCGCGGTCGGGTCGGCGCCGGCCTGCGTCGGGAGGTTCTTCACCTCGGGGTCGTCGGCCTGGGCGGTGGTTCCCCCGTCGCTGCTCATCGGACCTGTTCTCCCGCTTCTCGCGGGGCCCTTTACAGCCCCGCCACATCGTTAACGGGTCACATCGTTGCATGTATGGCTACGGAACGAATACCTCATCACGCGATGAACGATGTGCGGTGTCGGCTTGATAACGGGTGGTCGAGATCGGTCGAACAGCCGTTGACAGGCCCATTGGTCTAGGCCAAGCTCCAGGCATCTGGTCTACACCACTAGGCCGGTAACGATGAATCCCCCCACCCGCCCGCAGGGTCCGCGGCACCAATTCTCCCGCTTCGCGTGGGTCTGCCGCTGCCGCCCGACGGGGGTAACCCAGGCATCCCTCAGGAGGATGGCGTGAAGCGTCAGCTCATCGCGGCGGTCGGCGTCGCAGCAATGGTCGTCGGTCTCGCGGCTTGCGGCTCGGACGGCAAGAGCGGTTCGTCCTCGGCGGCCAAGAACTTCGACGGCAAGACCCTCACCGTGTGGCTGATGGACGGCTCGGCCCCCAAGGGCTGGGAGGACAGCGTCAAGGCGGACTTCGCCGCCGCCTACCCGGGTGCCAAGCTCGACATCCAGACCCAGAAGTGGAACGGCATCGGCCAGAAGGTCACCGCCGGCCTCTCCGAGGGCTCGGTCGACGTCCTGGAGATCGGCAACACCCAGACGGCGGGCTACGCGGCCACCGGCGGCCTGCTCGACATCACCAAGGACAAGACCGACCTGGGCGGCGCGGACTGGGCCGCGAACCTGAACGAGTCCTCGGTCCTGGACGGCAAGCAGTACGCCGCCCCGTGGTACTTCACCAACCGCGTGGTGACCTACAACAAGGACATCTGGACCAAGGCCGGCATCACCGCCGCGCCGAAGACCCTGGACGAGTTCTACGCCGACCTGGACAAGGTCAAGGCCGTCCCGGGCGTCACCGACCCGCTCTACATGCCGGGTCAGGAGTGGTACACCTACTTCGGCCTGCTGACCAGCGAGGGCGGCAAGTTCGCCAAGAAGGACGGCGACAAGTGGGCCGGCGGCCTGTCGTCCCCCGAGGCGCAGAAGGCCTTCGAGACCTACAAGAAGCTGCAGAGCTACTCGGCCACCGCGCCGAAGGACAAGGACGAGGCCACCCCGCAGCAGAAGGACGTCTTCGCCAAGGGCGACATCGGCACCATCATCGGCCTCGGCTGGGAGGTCCCGAAGCCCGAGGAGCTGGCCGCCGACAAGATCGGCTACTTCCCGCTGCCCGGCAAGACCGCGGACAAGCCGTCCAGCGTCTTCCTCGGCGGCTCGAACCTGGCGATCGCCCAGCAGACCAAGAACCCCGAACTCGCCAAGGGCTTCCTGAAGATCGCCCTCAGCGACAAGAACGAGGGCCTGTTCGCCGCCGCCGGCTCCATCCCGAACAAGACCTCGCTCAACAGCAAGGTGGCCGGCGACTTCGCCAAGGCCGCCCTGCCGGCCTCCGCCAACGGCGCGATCACCCCGAACGTTCCGACCTGGACCAACGTCGAGAACGAGCCGAACCCGATCAAGGACTTCCTGACCGCGGCGCTGACCGGCGACTACGCCGCCGCGGCCAAGAAGGCCGACGACGAGATCGCGAAGCGTCTCAACACCAAGCAGTAAGCAGTTGAGCGGCGTCGCTCACCGGCTCCCGGCGGGGGCCGGTGGGCGGCGCCCGTCCGTCGTGGTCAGGTCGTGAGGAAGAGAGAACGATGGCCGTGCATTCGGACCCGGTGCGGACACAGTCCCCGGGCACAGGGAAGGCCGCCGTGGCCACCACCGACGCGATCGCCGGCGACGGCACCGGAAGCACTCCGGGGAAGGCCGGCAGAACGACCGGCGAACCGGGCCTCGGCGCCCGTCTCGCGCCGTACCTGCTGCTGCTGCCGGCCACCGTGGCGACCATCGGCCTGCTGGGCTGGCCGCTGCTCAAGACGGTCCTGCTGTCGTTCCAGAACCTCAACAAGCGGCAGTTCATCCAGCACCTGACCGAGTGGAACGGCTTCGACAACTACAAGGAGCAGCTGACCGATTCGGAGTTCTGGACGGTCACCGGCCGTACGATCGGCTTCACCGCGGTCAACGTGGTGCTGATCATGGTCGGCGGCACCCTGATCGGCCTGCTGCTCAACCGCCTCGGCAAGAGGATGCGCCTGGCGCTGTCGGTCGCGCTGGTCCTCGCCTGGGCGATGCCGGTGGTGGCCGCGACCACCGTCTACACCTGGCTCTTCGACCAGAACTTCGGCGTCGTCGACTGGTTCCTGGACCAGCTGGGCTGGCACTCGATGGCCCACTTCAACTGGTACAGCGGCGAGTACTCGACCTTCTTCGTGATCGTGCTGCTGATCGTGTGGATGTCGATCCCGTTCGTGGCGATCAACATGTACGCCGCGCTGACCACCATCCCCAAGGAGCTCTACGAGGCGGCCCGGATGGACGGCGCCGGCCCCGTCAAGACCTTCACCGCGGTGGTCTTCCCCAGCCTGAAGCCCTTCTTCCTGGCCACGACCTTCCTGGAGATCATCTGGGTCTTCAAGGCCTTCACCCAGGTCTACCTGATCAACCACGGCGGACCGGACGGGCTGACCCGCACGCTGCCGGTGCACGCCTTCCTGGAAGGCATCGGAGCCCAGCGCTTCGGTGCGGGCTCCGCGATCGCGGTGCTCACCATCCTGATGCTGGCCGCGCTGATGTCGTACTACTTCCGCATCATCCTGAAGCAGGAGGACGAGCTGTGAGGCGCTCGCTCATCGGACGTACCTGGCCGAACGTGATCGCGGTCGTCCTGTTCGTCTTCTTCGTCTTCCCCGTCTACTGGATGATCTCCACGTCCTTCAAGCAGGACAAGGACATCATCAGCCGGACCCCGGTCTTCCTCCCGCTGGACGCGACCTTCGCCCACTTCGACCGGGCCGTGCACGCCGACAACTTCTGGACGTACGTCACCAACAGCCTCACGGTGACCATCGGCGCGGTGCTCATCTCGCTGCTCATCGCGACCCTGGCGTCCTTCGCCGTCGCCCGGATGAAGTTCCGCGGCCGCAAGTCCTTCGTGCTGGTCGTCATGGCGGCCCAGATGGCGCCGTGGGAGGTCATGACCATCGGCGTCTACATGCTCTCCCGTGACAACGACCTGCTGAACAGCCTCGTCCCGCTCACCGCCTTCTACATGATGATGGTGCTGCCCTTCACCATCTGGACGCTGCGCGGCTTCATCGCCGCGGTGCCGAAGGAGCTGGAGGAGTCGGCCATGGTGGACGGCTGCACCCGCACCCAGGCCTTCCTGAAGGTGATCTTCCCGCTGCTGGCCCCCGGCCTGATGTCGACCTCGCTGTTCGGCTTCGTCACCGCGTGGAACGAGTTCCCGCTCGTCCTGTGGCTGAACAAGAAGCCCGACAGCCAGACCCTGCCGCTGTGGCTGTCGTCCTTCCAGACCAACTTCGGCACGGACTGGGGCGCCACCATGGCCGCGTCGACCCTCTTCGCGGTCCCGATCCTGATCCTGTTCTTCTTCCTGCAGCGCAAGGCGGTCGGCGGTCTGACCGACGGCGCCGTGAAGGGCTGAGCCAACGTGAGCATCCTCGTTCCCACCGCCCCGGACAGCGACCAGCTGCACCGCGACGCCCTGACCGTCCTGCAGCCCGGCTTCGTCGGCACCGAGCCGCCGGCCTGGCTGCGCCGCCACCTGGCCGCCGGGCTCGGCTCGGTCGCGCTGTTCGACCGCAACGTGGCCGACCTCGACCAGCTCTCCGCGCTGACCCGGGCGCTGCGTGCGGAGAACCCCGACCTCCTGATCGCCATCGACGAGGAGAGCGGCGACGTGACCCGGCTGGAGGCGGGCTCCGGCTCGTCCTGGCCCGGCAACCTGGCGCTCGGCGCGATCGACGACCCGGCGCTGACCCGGGACGTCGCCCGCGAGCTGGGTCGGGCACTGGCCGCGGCCGGGGTCAACTACAACTGGGCGCCCACCGCCGACGTCAACTCCAACCCGCGCAACCCGGTCATCGGCGTCCGCTCCTTCGGCGCCGACCCCGAGCTGTGCGCCCGGCACACCGCTGCCTGGGTCGAGGGCCTGCAGTCGGCCGGCGTGGCTGCCTGCTCCAAGCACTTCCCCGGCCACGGCGACACCGCGGTGGACTCGCACCACGGCCTGCCGGTCATCGACGTCGACCTGGACGTGCTGCGCGCCCGCGACCTGGTGCCGTTCCAGGCCGCGATCGCGGCCGGCACCAAGGCCGTGATGACCGCCCACATCATGATCCCGGCGCTGGACCCGATGCTGCCGGCCACCCTGAGCCCGACCGTGCTGCGCGACCTGCTGCGCGCCGCCCCGGCCGACGGCGGCCTCGGCTACCAGGGCCTGATCGTCAGCGACGCGATCGAGATGGGCGCCATCGCCGACACCTTCGGCATGGGCGAGGGCACCGTGCTGGCCCTGGCGGCCGGCGCGGACGCGATCTGCGTCGGCGGCGGGCTGGCCGACGAGGAGACCGTGCTGATGCTGCGCGACGCCATCGTGGCGGGCGTGCGCTCCGGCCGGCTCGCCGAGGAGCGGCTGGCGGACGCCGCCGAACGGGTCCGGGCGCTGGGCAGTTGGGGCCGGATCTCGGCCCAGGGCGAGCGGGTGGAGCCGGACCTGGCGGTGGGCCTGCGGGCCGCGCGCCGGGCGCTGCGGGTGGTCCGGGCGCCGGGCCGCGAGGTGCTGCCGGTGAGCGAGCGCCCGTACGTGGCCTCGTTCTCGGACGAGCCGAACATCGCGGTCGGCGACGTCACCCCGTGGGGCGTGGCCGGCATGCTGACGGACCGCTTCCCCGGTACCCGCACCCGCGAGGTGTCGGCCGCGGAGGCGGCCCCGGAGCTGCTGGACGCCCTGGTCGCCGAGCTGGTGGCCGACGCCGAGGGCCGCCGCCTGGTGCTGGTGGTCCGGGACGCCCACCGGCACGCGTGGATGTCCGCCGCGCTGAGCCGCCTGGTGGCGGCCCGGCCGGACGCCGCGGTGGTGGAGATGGGGCTGCCCCAGTCCGAGCCGATCGGCGCGCTCCACATCGCCACCCACGGCGCCGCCCGGGTCTGCGGGCTGGCGGCCGTGGAGGTGCTCACCGGGCAGCCGGGAGCGATCGGCTGAACGGATCGACGAGACGTCACCGGCCGTGCCCGGGAGGCGTCGGCCGACGGGCCCGCCGTGCGCATGCCGCATGGCGGGCCCGTCCCGTTCCCCCGGCGTCCACCTGCGCTTTCGTCGGGTGACCGGGCTCCCTCAGGTGCGCCTTGAATCCGCCTCGGGTCCCACCGAGGGTGACGGTCCGACGACTGATCGACGCGCGGTACAACGGCTCTGCAACGGCCCTGGAAACAGGGGCTGTTGGCCGTTGACACCACACTTGGTCTAGGCCAGAGTCCATGCATCCGGTTCGAATTCGAACGTCGCCGGATGTGGTACCGCGCCCTCCTCGAAGCTCTGCGCCGCCCCTGCCCGGACTCTCCGCCGCGGGCGCCCATCACGCTGTCGGCGGGCATCACCGGCTCTTGAACACCCTCGGAGGATGGCGTGAAGAAGCGCCAGCTCGTATCCACGCCCGGGATCGCGGCCCTGGTGGCCGGACTGACGGCCTGTTCCTCGTCCGGCTCGCCCTCGGGAGGTGGCACGGGATCCTCCGTCGACCCGAAGGCCGCCACCGGCACTGTCACCGTCTGGCTGATGGACGATGCCCAGAAGAACTGGCCCGACATCGTCCAGCGGGTCAACGACGGGTTCGCGGCGAAGTACCCGGGCGTCAGCCTCAAGCTGGTCTACCAGGGCTGGGCCGACAAGGTCGGCAGGCTCGACAAGGTCCTCGCCGACGGCAACGCCCCCGACGTGGTCGAACTCGGCAACACCGAGACCATGAAGTACGTGCTCTCCGGCGCGCTCGCCCCGGTGGACCGCACCACCTTCGACAACTCCGACACCTGGATCAAGGCGCTCGCCAACACCTGCACCTATCAGGACAAGCTGTGGTGCGTGCCGTACTACGCCGGTGCCCGGGTCGCCATCTACAACTCCACCAGCTTCCAACAGGCCACCGGCAGCGCGGAGTTCCCCAGAACCGAGGCCGACCTGCTGGCCGCCCTGGACCGGATCGCCGACAAGAACAAGGCCGACAGGACCTTCTCCCCGCTCTACCTGCCCGGCCCGTACTGGTACGCCGCGATGAGCTACGTGGCCGCGTACGGCGGCAGCATCGCCAAGTTCGACAGCGCCGGCAACTGGCACGGCACCCTGCACGACCCCAAGTCCCAGCAGGGCATCAGCCACTTCGCCGACCTGGTGCGCAAGTACAACAAGGGCGACCTGACGGTGAACGAGCAGAACCAGTCCGAGTCGATGGCCCGCGGGCACGCCGCCTCCTTCTACGGCAACGGCTTCGAGGCGGCCGGCGTCACCGCGCCGGTCACCGGCGACCCGAGCCTCAAGGACGCCGTCAAGGTGGCCACCATGCCCGGTCCGGACGGCAAGCCGCTGCCCACCTTCATCGGCGGCTCCGACCTCGCGGTCACCGCCAGGTCCCCGCAGGCGGCCCTGGCCGCCGACTGGATCCGGATGTTCACCAGTACCAAGTCCGAGCAGGCGCTGGCCGACAAGGACATCCTGCCGAACAACCTCACCCAGCTGAACCCGCTGAAGAACAAGCCCACCACCGCCGCCGCGGCCAACGCCGTCCCGGACGCCTGGTTCACCCCGCTGGCGCCCGGCTGGGGATCGGTGGAGAAGCAGAAGATCATCCCCGACATGCTGACCTCGATCCTCAAGGGCAAGTCCGTGGAGCAGGCCACCAAGGACGCCGACGCCGCGATCGACCAGCTGATCAACAACCCGTCCTGACACCGCAAGGCCGCTGCCGGTCCGGGGGTGCCCGGCGCGGGGCGCCCTCGTAGGATTGCGCCAGGAAACCAGGAAACCAGGAAGACCGCAGCGAGTGTGCGGACTCGCCGCCGTAGAGATCCCCGTCGGGTGACCGCCCGGGCGGGGTGGACCCATCTCATCGGAGGCACATCCAGATGTCCGACCCGCAGACTGTTTCCGTTCCCGGCCGGATCATGGCGGCGGAGATGGCCGAGCAGCCGGCCGTCCTCCAGCGCATCCTCGACGAGGGCGCGCCCAAGATCCGCGACATCGCGGCCCAGATCGCCGCCCGCAGCCCCCGCTTCGTCCTGCTGACCGCGCGCGGCACGTCCGACAACGCGGCGCTCTACGCCAAGTACCTGATCGAGATTCTGCTCGGCAAGCCGGCCGGCCTGACCTCGATGTCCACCACCACCGCGTACGGCGCCAAGCCGGACCTCACCGATGTCCTGGTCATCACCGTCAGCCAGTCCGGCGGCTCGCCGGACCTGGTCGCCTCCACCAAGGCCGCCCGCGAGGCCGGGGCGATCACCCTCGCGGTCACCAACAACCCCGGCTCCCCGCTGGCCGAGGTCTCCGAGTTCCACATCGACGTGCTGGCCGGGCCGGAGAAGGCGCTGCCGGCCACCAAGACCTACACCGCCGAGCTGCTGGCGCTCTACCTGCTGGTCGAGGGCCTGCGCGGCGGGGACGGCTCGGCCGCCGAGGAGCTGCCCGCGCTGGCCGCCGGCGTGCTGTCCCGCCAGGCCGAGGTGAAGGCGCTGGCCGAGCGATACCGCTTCGCCCAGCGCCTGGTCATCACCTCGCGCGGCTACGGCTACCCGACCGCCCGTGAGGCGGCGCTCAAACTGATGGAGACCACGTACATCCCGGCCACCCCGTTCTCCGGCGCCGACCTGCTGCACGGCCCGCTGGCCATGGTGGACAACGTCTCGCCGGTCATCGCGATCGTCCCGGACGGCAAGGGAGGGGAGGCCCTGCAGCCGGTACTGGACCGGCTGCGCGGGCGCGGCGCGGACCTCATGGTGATCGGCCAGCAGGCCCAGGTGGACGCCGCCTCGGCGGGCTTCGCGCTGCCGGCCGGCGTGCCCGAGGAGGTCCAGCCGATCCTGGAGATCATGCCGCTGCAGCACCTGGCCTACGAGGTCACCATCGCCCGCGGCCAGGACCCGGACGCCCCGCGCGCCCTCGCCAAGGTCACCGAGACCCGCTGACGGGCGCAGCCGGATCGAACCGGCCCCCGTCCACAGGCTGTGGACGGGGGCCGGCCCTGTGAGCGGCGGAACATGGTTTCGACGGGGGAGCCCGACGGTCCGCCGCTGACGGTGAAGTGTCCGGAAAGCACTACGGGCCACGGCGCCGACACGGGACCCTCAACCCGTGCGGCACCGCAGCCCGGAGCTGTCGTCGGGCACCGGAGTCGACCGAGGACTGTGCGGGGTCCTCACTCGGTGGCGTCCGACCGAGGAGAAGGCGGCGCGCGGTCAGGGCAGTTGCGCGGCGGGTCTCTCCTTGGTGCCCTTTCATTGTGGACTAGACCAATCTGGGTTGTCCAGGTCGACCGGGAAAGTGGTCTAAACAACTCCGGACAGTCAGCGGCGGCCACCGCACGGTCCGCCGCGCCCGGCCCCGACCGGCGGCGCTACGCTCGCCATGTGCCCTCGCTGAACGAACTCGTCCGCCGCCACACCACCCTCACCGGGGCCGACGTGGAATGGCTCCACATGCTGGTCTCGGAGTGGCAGCTGCTCTCCGACCTCTCCTTCGCCGACCTGGTGCTGTGGATCCCCACCTGGGACGGCATCCGCTACGTCTCGGTGGCGCAGATGCGACCCAACACCGGACCCACCTCCTACCAGGACGACATGGTCGGCCACCTCGTCCCGCGCGGACGCCGCCCGCTGCTGGACGCCGCCTTCGACGAGGGGCGGATCGTGCGCGAGGGCGACCCCGAGTGGCGCGAGGAGGTCCCGGTCCGGGTCGAGTCCATCCCGGTCCGGCGTGAGGGCAAGGTGCTCGGGGTGATCGCCCGCAACACCAACCTGCTGACCGTCCGCACCCCCAGCCGGCTGGAGCTCACCTACCTGCAGAGCGCCTCCGACCTGGCCCAGATGATCGCCGCCGGCAGCTTCCCGTTCCCCGGCGTCGAGCAGGCCGACATGGATGCCGCGCCCCGGGTCGGCGACGGACTGATCCGGCTGGACGCGGACGGCGTCGTCACCTACGCCAGCCCCAACGCCCTCTCCGCGTACCACCGGCTCGGCCTCACCACCGACCTGGTCGGCAGCCACCTGGGCCGGGCCACCGCCGACCTCGCCCCGCCGTCCCGCTCGGCCGTCCACGAGGCGCTGGTGAAGCTGGCCAGTGGCTGGGCGCCGCGGCAGACCGAGGTGGAGGCGCAGGGGGGAGTGGTGACCCTGCGCGCGATCCCGCTCAAGCCCAAGGGCACCCTGACCGGTTCGCTGGTGCTCTGCCGGGACGTCACCGAGCTGCGCCGCCGTGACCGCGAGTTGATGACCAAGGACGCCACCATCCGGGAGATCCACCACCGGGTGAAGAACAACCTGCAGACCGTCGCCGCGCTGCTGCGGCTGCAGTCCCGCCGGATGGAGTCGGAGTCCGGCCGGGCCGCGCTGGACGAGGCGGTGCGCCGGGTCGGCTCGATCGCGATCGTGCACGAGACGCTCTCCCAGGCGTTGGACGAGCAGGTGGCCTTCGACGAGATCGCCGACCGGGTGCTGGCGATGGCGATGGAGCTGTCCCAGGACGGCCGGGTCGCGACCCGCCGCACCGGCAGCTTCGGCATCCTCTCCGCCGAGGTGGCCACCCCGCTGTCGATGGTGCTGACCGAGCTGCTGCAGAACGCGCTGGAGCACGCCTTCGGCCCGACGGCCTCCGGGAACCTGGAGGTGAGCGCGCTGCGCGGACGGGCGCCGGCGACCGGCATGGGCTGGTCGGACAGCTGGAACGGCGGCGCCCGGCCGGAGGAGTACCTGCTGATCACGGTGCAGGACGACGGCCGCGGCATGCCGGAGGGCTTCGACCCGAAGACGGCCGGCAACCTCGGGCTGCAGATCGTCCGGACGCTGGCCACCGGCGAGCTCGGCGGCACCTTCGACATGGTGGCCGGCCCGAACGGCGGCACCAAGGTGATCCTGGAGATCCCGGTCCGCTGAGGCCTGCCGGGAATTCGTCGCATCGGGGCGCTCGGCCGGGGCGTGCGCTCGGCGGAAGCGCCGGGTGCGCACTCCGCAAGCCCTTACGCGACGGACGCGGAAACAGAAACGAGGCCCTGTCGACCGGGGGGGGTGGGTCGACAGGGCCTCTCAACCCGTTCCGGCCGTCGGGGGGAGTCGGCCGGAACGGGGGCTCTGGGTGGTGCGACACCTCGCCGGTGCGTTGCACACGGTGAGCGCCTCAGCTCCACAGTATTGCTCTCAGTGAACAGTATCAAGTGGCTGGACGGTCCGGTGTCGCGGGACCTCGCCGGGCAAGGCCCTTTGTGCGGAAGGCTTCACCAGGAGGTGCAGGGAAGCCTTTGATCATGTGTTGATCGGTACGGCGGTTACTGCTGATGCTACGGCGTGTGATCAGACGGGGCTGATCAGGCGGTGCGGGCGCGGTTGCGGGCGGCACGGCGCTTCATCGCGCGGCGCTCGTCCTCGCTCATACCGCCCCAGACGCCGGCGTCCTGGCCGGTCTCGAGAGCCCACTGGAGGCACTGCTCCATCACCGGACAGCGGCGGCACACGGCCTTGGCTTCCTCGATCTGCAGCAGAGCAGGACCGGTGTTCCCGATCGGGAAGAACAGCTCCGGGTCCTCTTCGCGGCAGACAGCGCGGTGGCGCCAGTCCATGGTCGTCCAACTCCTCCTGCCGCGGGGGTGACCCGATCGGCATAATCGAATGGCTTGTGAATGTGAACGCTTTCACGAATCCCACAACAGCAAAAGAGACCAAAGGCCCGCCGGGGCCCGGGTGGTCTGCGCTTGGGGGATTCGGCGATTCGAGGGACACCCCGCGGTCGGTGCTCCTGTGGTTCCGGAGTCGCCGTCGCTGCGATGTGTCCCGATCGCCATGTAGAGGTTCGCAAACCTCGGGCTCGGATACAACCCCCTTCGGGGAGGAATTTTTGATTCTTCGGTGTCGCCTAGCTCACAGCCAGTACTTCCATGGAGTGAAGGGGGCTTGTGCGTTCGAGAAGAAGGGTGAACCCCACTTCCGGTCACACAATCACACGCAGTGCCCGCCGTACGCCTGTGAAACTGACGCGACTCCGGTCTCCAAGATGGTCCCCGTCCACCTGGAACGGGGCGGGTTCCTGGGAAACCAAGGTGAAGTGTTTGACGTCGTGATAGGAGACGACGTGTTTTCCGGACGGGCCGACCGCCGGGGCGCCGTCGCTCGAAGGCGCGTGCGACCGCAGGATCTGACGGATCGTTCGAGCCGTACCGAACGCCGTCATCACGGTGATTCCGAAGACGTCCAGATCCGTGTCGAAGGAGGCGAGCGGCGAGGGGTAGACCGGACGGTTGCCGAGGAAGGTCCACGGCGAGGTGTTGCTCACTATCGCCAGGACCAGGCCCGGCACGGCCTCGTGGCCCGGCAGTTCCAGGGTCACCGGGCCTCTGCGGCGCTGCTCACGCTGGGTGAAGTAGTGCCGGATCGCCTGCCCCACGTAGAGGGCGTGGGTGGACTTGCGCCCGGCCTGGCGCTGCTCCTCGACCCGGCCGACCACCCCGGCGTCGAAGCCGAGGCCGGCGGTGAAGGTGAACCAGCGGTCCGGCAGGCCGTCGGTCATCGCCTTGCCCAGCCCGATCGGCCGCTCCTGCCCCTGCTCCAGCGCGTTCAGCAGGGCGCCGGTGGCCTCCACCGGGTCGTTGGGCAGGCCCAGCGCGCGGGCGAAGACATTGGTCGAACCGCCCGGCACCACGGCCAGTCGCGGGACCTTCTCGCCCGGGCCCTGCGCCAGCAGCCCGTTCACCACCTCGTTGACGGTGCCGTCACCGCCCAGCGCCACCACCAGGTCGACCGTGCCGTCCTGCGCCGCCTCACGGGCCAGGTCGCGCGCGTGGCCCCGGTACTGCGTCTCGGCGACCTCCAGCTTGAGGTCGCTGCGCAGGGCGTGGATCAGCACGTCTCTGGTCCGGCCACTGGTGGTGGTGGCCTTGTGGTTCACGACCAGGAGAGCGCGCATGGGGAAAGCCTACGGGTCGGTACGGACCGACCGGCGGCTACCCTGCTGGAGTGACCGCAGAAACCCCCGCACCCGCACCCGCTCGCCCGGTTTCGCTCACCCTGGGCGCCGCCATCACTGCCCTGGAGGGCGCCGCGCTGGCCGTCGTCGGCGTCTCGGACATGGTGTCCGCGCTGTCCGGCCAGGCCAAGCAGCTGGCCCTGAACGAGTTCGGCGGCCTGGTCATCGTGCTGCTCGGCGTGCTGCCGATGCTGGCCGCCCGCGCGCTGCTCAAGGAGCGCCGCTGGGGCCGCAGCCCGGCCGTGCTGACCAACTCGATCTGCCTGCCGGTCGCGTACTACATGATCCAGAGCGGCGGCGCGATGATCGCGGTCGGCGCGGTGGTCGGACTGCTCGGTCTGGTGGGCATCGGCTCGCTGCTGAACCCGAAGTCGACGGCGGCCCTGTACACCCAGCACGAGGGCTGAGCGCACAGGGCCGCCAGGGTCCTGAAGCCCGCTGGGCCGAAGCCTGCTGAGCGGCCGCTCGAAGGAGCTGAGCGGCCGTCAGCCCTACTCCTCCACCAGGAGCTTCTCCCGCAGCTGGGCCAAGGTCCGCGCCAGCAGCCGGGACACGTGCATCTGGGAGATCCCCACCTCGGCGGCGATCTGCGACTGGGTCATGTTCCGGAAGAACCGCAGCACCAGGATCTTCTGCTCGCGGGGCGGCAGTTGGGCCAGCAGCGGCTTGAGCGACTCGCGGTACTCGACGCCCTCCAGCGCCTCGTCGGTGGCGCCCAGGGTGTCCGCGACGGCCGGCGACTCGTCGTCGCTGTCCGGCACGTCCAGGGACAGCGTGGAGTACGCGTTGGCGGACTCCAGGCCCTCCAGGACGTCCTCCTCGGAGATCCCCAGGTGCTCGGCCAGCTCGTGCACCGTGGGGGAGCGGCCGTGCCGCTGGGAGAGCTCGCTGGTCGCCGTGGTGAGCGACAGCCGCAGCTCCTGCAGGCGGCGCGGGACGCGCACCGCCCAGCCCTTGTCGCGGAAGTGCCGCTTGATCTCGCCGACGATGGTCGGCGTCGCGTAGGTGGAGAACTCGACCCCGCGCTCGTGGTCGAAGCGGTCCACCGACTTGATCAGCCCGATGGTGGCGACCTGGGTCAGGTCGTCCAGCGGCTCGCCCCGGTTGCGGAAGCGCCGGGCCAGGTGCTCGACCAGCGGGATGTGCATCCGCACCAGCTGGTTGCGCAGCTCGACGCGCTCCGGGGAGCCCTCGGGCAGTGCGGACAGCCGGACGAACAACGCGCGGGCGGCCTCCCGGTCCGGGGCGCCGCTGCGGTGCGAGCCGCCCTGGGCGGGCACGGCGCCGTGCAGCTCCGCGGCCCCGTCCGCCTGGTCCGGTGGAGGCGTGGAGGCGGGCGTCGGCTCAGACGTCGGCTCGGTCGGGTGGCTCATCCGGTGGGCGTCCTTCGGGTGCGCTTCGTCGTTGGCGGCGAGGCCGGGAACGCTCGCCTGGGTCGGTACGGCAGGGCCCGCCGTCGCGAGGCCGGTACGGTCCAGATCACTCACGGCCATTCCCCCGTTCCGTTCCGGGAGCACCGGGGCCGTCGACCCCGGCATCGTCTCGTTGGTCGTACCGCGTGGGGGCGGTACCGGGAGCCGCCCGCCGGGCCCCGGTGGGGGAGCGGCGGACGGCCCTTGCAGGGTGCTGCTCGGTGCCCGGCTAGTGGGCGGCGGACCCGCCGCGCTTCTTGTGCAGGCTGATCGACACGGTGTTGTCCTCGTCGACCGAGGAGTCGACCTCGCCGGCCAGCGCGGAGAGCACCGTCCACGCGAAGGTGTCCCGTTCGGGCGCCTTGCCGTCCGTGGTGGGAGCGGCGACGGTCACCTTCAGCGAGTCGCCGACCAGGCGGAACTCGCAGGACAGTACGGAGCCGGGTACCGCCTGCTGGAGCAGGATGGCGCAGGCCTCGTCCACCGCGATCCGCAGGTCCTCGATCTCGTCGAGGGTGAAGTCCAACCGGGCCGCGAGCCCGGCCGTCGCTGTTCGCAGCACGGAGAGGTAGGCCCCCGCCGCGGGCAGCCGGACCTCCACGAAGTCCTGAACTCCGAGATCGCTGTCGATCTGGGACACCCTTGCCTCCTGGGTGACGCGCTGTGCTTGCTTGGTACCCCCGCTGGGGGCCTTGCTACCGCTGTTACTACCGCTGTTGCTACCCCGCGAAGGGGCGCCGGTACCGCTGATCCGCCATCGCCGCGGGTGTTCCGCGCCCCGGTGCGAGAGTTACTCATGGTAAGGCATTGCGACGCTGGGTGGCAGGGCCTTTGCCCGTACTCACCGGTCGGTTCGGCGACTTCTCAGCGACTTCTCAACAACTCTCAACGACTGCCGGCGGCGGTCAGTGCCTCGCCGGTGAGCCGGTAGACGGTCCACTCGTCCATCGGCACCGCGCCGAGCGACTTGTAGAAGTCGATCGAGGGCTGGTTCCAGTCGAGCACCGACCACTCCACCCGCGCGTAGCCGCGCTCGACGGCGATCCGCGCGAGCTCCAGCAGGAGCGCCTTGCCGTGGCCGCCGCCACGGGCCTCCGGGCGGACGTAGAGGTCCTCCAGGTAGATCCCGTGGGTGCCGCGCCAGGTCGAGAAGTTGAGGAACCAGACCGCGAAGCCGACCGTCTCGCCGGTGGTGTCGTCCTCGGCGATCAGGCCGAACAGGGCCGGGTTGGCGCCGAACAGTGCGTCGCGCAGCTGCTCCTCGGTGGCCACCGCCTCCTGCGGGGCCTTCTCGTAGTCCGCGAGCTCGCGGATCATGGTCAGGATGACGGGGACGTCGGTGACGACGGCGGTGCGGATCATGCCGCGAGCCTACTGCTCGGGTCCGGTCTCGTCCCAGGCCTGGATCGAGGTCTGGTCGACGATCCGGCCGTCCCGCAGGTCGGCCATCGAGGACATCAGCACCCGCACGCCGTCGGGGTAACGGCAGGACTCCAGGAAGGCGACGTGGTCGCCCTGGACCACCACCTGTTCCAGTTTGTGGGTCATCTCGCGGCCGTAGATGTCGTTCAGCATGGCGCCGATCTCGTCCCGCCCGTGCATCACCAGGGGGTGGCTGGGCTGGGTCTTGCGGTCGACCACGCGGAGTTCGGCGTCCTCGGCGTACAGGGCCAGCAGGGCCTCGGAGTCGCAGCGCTCGATGCCCTCGCGCAGGGCCCGGGTGTCGAAGGCGGACGGCGCCGCCATGGTGGTCATGATCTCGCTCCTCCGGTCAGGTCCGTCGGCTCGTACCTCTGAGCGTACGCCCGGCGGACCCGGTCGGAAGCGGCGCTGCCCGGGCCGGTCAGCGGGCCGGGACGGTGCGCAGGTAGTCGGCCAGGGTGCTGATCGCGGCCGGGTTGCGCGGGCTCTCGACCAAGGTCGACGTAGTCCATGACCACGATCACCTCGGGGTCGCGCCGCACCACGCTCTCCCAGCCCGCGGTGACCCAGGTGTCGGCGAGGTCGCCCATGATGTTGGCCCCGCCGGCCTTGTCGATGATCTGGTTGGCGGCGGCGAACTTCCCTGCGGTGTACGGCTTGTCCTGCCCGCTGTCGTACAGGAAGACGGACGGGCGGCGCCCGGGCTGCGGGACGGCGGCGATCTTCGCCCTGAAGTCGGAGACCAGGCGGTCGGCGCGGTCCCTGACGTCGAAGATCTCGCCGAGGTTGGCGAGGTCGGTGTAGAGCGCCTCCAGCGGGTCCATCACCCCGCGCTCGGGGCCCTTGCCGCTGCGGCAGGACTCGCTGAGCACGTAGGAGTCGACGCCGAGGGCCTTGAACGCCTGCGGGGTGACCCCGCTGCCCTCGTCGAAGCCGTAGTGCCAGCCGGCGAAGACCAGGTCGGCCCTGGCGTCCAGCGCCTGTGCCGTACGAGCCGGCCGACTGGCTCGGCGTGGACCAGGCAGCCCTTACCGGGCATGGATCGGGCGTGAACGCGCGACCGCCCCCGTCCGACGG
The DNA here is from genome assembly GCF_044768305.1 of Kitasatospora sp. NPDC101155. Taxonomy (NCBI): domain Bacteria; kingdom Bacillati; phylum Actinomycetota; class Actinomycetes; order Kitasatosporales; family Streptomycetaceae; genus Kitasatospora; species Kitasatospora sp. NPDC101155. The sequence continues at coordinate 235,095 of NZ_JBIWPN010000006.1, forward strand.
GCGGACGGGGGCGGCCGGGTGGCGACGCGTCAGGCTCAGGCCTGCTTGGTCTCCCAGAAGATCTTGTCGACCTCGGCGATCAGGTCCAGCAGGGCCTGGCCGGTGGCCGGGTCGGTGGACGCCTTGGCGGCCGAGGCGGCCTTCAGGGTGTCGTTGATCAGCTTGTGCAGCTGGGGGTACTTCTCGAAGTGCGGGGCCTTGAAGTAGTCGCTCCACAGCACCGAGATGTGGTGCTTGACGGCCTCGGCGCGCTGCTCCTTGATGATGATGGCGCGGGCGCGGAAGTGCGGGTCCTCGTTGGCCTGGTACTTCTCCTGGGTGGCCTTGACCGACTCGGCCTCCAGCTTGGCCTGGGCCGGGTCGTACACGCCGCAGGGCAGGTCGCAGTGGGCGTGAGCGGTGGCGCGAGGTGCAAACAGACGAGAGAACATGGGAGTCCTTCCTTAGATCGTCTTCCCGCGCCCGAGATTACCCTTCCGTCCGCCGGGTTTCGCGATCGGGCGGTGGGCCTAGGGCGAAAGGCGGACCCGGAACCGGGGTAATCCGGACATCGAACGGATGACGGTCCGTACGGCAGACTGGGTGCGGACGGTCCGGGAGGAGGAGTCGTGGCGCGGAGCGCGGACCCGCAGGGTGGTGCGGGCGGCGGCGTGGTGCCGTTCGGGCTGATCGACGTGGCGGGCCCGTCGATGGTCCCGACCCTGCGCGAGGGCGACCAGCTGCTGGTCCGCTACGGCGCGCCGATCCGGCCGGGCGCGGTGGTGCTGTTCCGGCACCCCCTCCAGCAGGACCTGCTGGTGGTGAAGCGGGCGGCCGAGCGCCGCCCGAAGGGCTGGTGGCTGCTGTCCGACAACCGGCCGGTGGGCAGTGACAGTCGCAGCTACGGCCCGGTCCCGGACGACCTGGTGCTCGGCCGGGTGCTGCTGCGGCTGCGCCCGAGCCCGGCCTGGCTGGCGCCGGGCCGCCGGCTGGAGCGGCTGCTGCTCGGCCCCCGGCTGGCCCGGGTGCCGGGCCTGGCCCGCCGTCTCGGGGTCTTCGTCGAAGAGCTCTGAGGCCTACTGCCCGGCGCTGAGCGCCGCCTCGGCCTCCTGGCGCTTGCGAGCCCGGTAGGCGGCCACGTTGGCGCGGGTCGCGCAGCGGTCCGAGCAGTAGCGGCGGGAGCGGTTGGTCGAGGTGTCCAGGTAGGCGTTGCGGCAGGGCGCGGCCTGGCAGATGCCGAGCCGGTCGGCGCCCAGTTCGGTGAGGTGGACGGCCAGGCCCATGCAGGCGACCGCGCTGAAGTGGGCGGTGGCGGTCGGCGAGTTGTCGGCCAGGTGCAGGTGCCAGCGCGGCCGGCCGGCGTCGTCCAGGTAGTCGTGCCCGGAGACCAGCGGGCTGACGGGGTACTCCATCAGCAGGCTGTTCAGCAGGTCGACGGCCCGGACCTCGTCCCCCTCGGCGGCGGCCTCGAACACCCCGCGCAGCCTGGTCCGCACGCCCCGCAGCCGGGGCACGTCGGACTCGTCGGCCAGCGTGGCGGCCCGGGAGGAGTCGGAGAACAGGGCGCGCACCGCGTCCACCGAGGTCAGCGTGTCGGTGCCGCGCTCGGGTTCCTCGGTGTTCACCAGCCGAACGGCGAGATCGGCGTACGAGGCGAGCTCCACGGCAGTCCTTCCAGAGATTTCGGTAACGGGCCGGATGCTTCCAGCCTATTACCAGGCTGGGGAAAGCGTCGGCGCCCGGCAGGAAAGGTGCCTGCCGGGCGCCGATCGTGCGGGGTCAGAGCACCTTGGAGAGGAATGCCCTGGTCCGCTCGTGCTGCGGGTTGGTGAGCACCTCGCGGGGGTTGCCGGACTCGACCACCACACCGCCGTCCATGAACACCAGAGCGTCGCCGACCTCGCGGGCGAAGCCCATCTCGTGGGTGACGACCACCATGGTCATGCCCTCCTCGGCGAGGCCGCGCATGACGTCCAGGACGTCGCCGACCAGCTCCGGGTCGAGCGCTGACGTGGGCTCGTCGAAGAGCATCAGCTTGGGCTTCATGGCCAGCGCACGGGCGATGGCCACGCGCTGCTGCTGGCCGCCGGAGAGCTGCGAGGGGTAGTTCTTCGCCTTGTCGGCGAGGCCGACCCGCTCCAGCAGGGCCATGCCACGCTCGCGGGCGTCGGCCTTGCTCTCGCCCTTGACCTGGACCGGCGCCTCCATGATGTTCTCTATGGCGGTCATGTGCGGGAACAGGTTGAAGCGCTGGAACACCATGCCGATGTCGCGGCGCTTCAGGGCGACCTCGCGGTCCTTGAGCTCGTGGAGCTTGTCGCCCTTCTGCCGGTAGCCGACCAGCTCGCCGTCCACCCAGAGGCGGCCGCCGTTGATCTTCTCCAGGTGGTTGATGCACCGCAGGAAGGTCGACTTGCCGGAGCCGGACGGTCCGATCAGGCAGAACACCTCGCGCTGCTTGACCTCCAGGTCGATGCCCTTGAGGACCTCGACCGAGCCGTAGGACTTGTGCACCGCCTCGGCGCGGACCATGGGCTCGGTGGCCGCGACGGAGTCGGCGGGCGACTTGGTCAGATCGGTCATACGTGACCACCTCCCTCAAGCCCCGGGACGACGTCGGCGGTCGTCTTCGGGGTGGGCTTCCCGGCGAACAGGCCCCGCAGCCGTTGCAGCGGGGTGGGCGGGAGGGTGCGGTTGGAGCCGCGGGCGTAGTAGCGCTCGATGTAGTACTGGCCGATGGTCAGCACGGAGGTGAAGAACAGGTACCAGAGGCTGACCACGATCAGCAGCGGGATGTTCTGGTAGTTCCGAGAGTAGATGACCTGGCCGGCCCGGAAGATCTCCTCCAGGGAGATCACGGAGACCAGCGAGGTGGTCTTGAGCATCGAGATGGTCTCGTTGCCGGTCGGCGGGATGATCACCCGCATGGCCTGCGGCAGGACGACCCGCCGCATGGTCTGGAACCGGCTCATGCCGAGCGCGTGCGCGGCCTCGGTCTGGCCCTCGTCCACCGACTGGATGCCGCCGCGGACGATCTCCGCCATGTAGGCGGCCTCGTTGAGACCGAGGCCCAGCAGCGCGGCGACGAAGGTCGGGATCAGGACGTTGGTCTGCTCGGACCAGAACTCCGGTCCCCACGGGACGCCGATCGACAGCTTGGCCCAGATCAGGCCGAGGAAGTTCCAGATCACCAGCTGCACCAGCACCGGGGTGCCGCGGAAGACCCAGATGTAGACCCAGGCGGTGCCTGCCAGCAGTGGGTTCGGGGACAGGCGCATCACCGCGAGGATGATGCCGCCGACCACACCCATGAGCATGGAGAGTGCGGTCAGCTCCAGTGTCACGACCATGCCGTGCACGATGCTGTCGTGGAACAGGTACTGCCCGACGACGTCCCACTTGAATGCGGGGTTGGTGATGAGGGCGCTCAGCAGCATCGCCGCGAGCAGGGCGATGACGACTGCGCCCGCCCAGCGTCCGGGGTGGCGAACCGGGACGGCCTTGATGGTCTCAGGCCGTCCCTGCCCAGCCGTCCCCTTGTCCAAAGAGTTCACGGTGTGGCCTCGGGGGAGAGATGAAGCGTACGAGGGGTCAGCTGACGGCGCCGTTGACGGTCGACTTGTCGATGGCGCCGGCCTCGACGCCCCACTTGGTGAGGATCTGCTTGTAGGTGCCGTCGTCGATCAGCGACTGGATGGCGCCCTGGATGGCCGGGGTCAGCTTGGAGCCCTTGGCCAGGGCGACGCCGTAGGGGGCCACACCGTAGGTGTCGCCGAGCTTCTCCAGCTGCCCGCCCGCCTGCTTGATCGCGTAGTCGACGACCTGGGAGTCCGCCATCATCGCCTGGTCGCGGCCGGAGACCACGGCATTGGTGACGTCCGTCTGGAGGTCGAACTTGTCGCCGTCGTTCTGGATGCCCGGCTTGCCCGCCTTGGCGCAGTCCGGGTTGCGGGTGTCCTTGATCTCGTCGGCCTGGGTGGTGCCGGTCTGGACGGCGACCTTCTTGCCGCAGAGGTCCTTCGGGTCGATCTTCTCCGGGTTGCCCTTCTTGACCGCGATGGTGCTGCCGGAGTTGAAGTAGGTCACCATGTCGACGACCTGCTCGCGCTCCTTGTTGTCCGTGAAGGACGACATGCCGAGCTGGAACTTGTTCGACTGGATGCCGGGGATGATCGCGGTGAAGCCGGAGTCCTGGACCTCGGCCTTCAGGCCGAGCTTGGCGGCGATGGCGGTGGCGAGGTCGACGTCCATGCCGATGACCTTGCCGCTGTCGTCCTTGAACTCGTCCGGCGCGTAGGAGGCGTCGGCGCCGACCACGAGCTTGCCGGCCGACTTGATGTCGGCCGGGAGGAGGGCGACCAGCTTGTCGTCGGCCTTGACCTCATTGACGGTCGCGCTGGCGTTGGGCGCACCGCCGCCTTCGCTCTTGCTGCTGCTGCACGCGCTCAGCACGAGGGACACGGAGACGGCGGCCACGCCGACCGCGAAGAGGCGGGTGCGCTGGGTACGGGCGGTCATGAGGGGGATCTCCTCCTGGGGAGAGAAATCGGGCGGAGTACGCCGCGGGGAGCGGCGCACCGGGCAGCTGGCCGTACGGAGCCGTACGGATGGGTATGTCGCTGTACGTCGTCGTACGGGCATGCCGGGTGGTGCAGTCCTGGGCGCAGGGGGCCGCCCAGGGTGGTGCGGGGTACTGCTTCCGCCACCCTCCGCCGAGGTGGACGTTGACCGGAACCGCCTCGACCAGTGGTCGGCTCGATCCGAGATGGGGGGAATCCTGCCATCTGATGACAGTCAGGTGGCCCTCATTCAGATCAAAATCGGATAACAAGGGCTCGCACTGTCCGCTATTCGGACGAATCGCGTGCCCCTGTCACCCTGCGTATAAGTATGCAGATCCCTCCGCAGTGCGCCCGGGAGGCCGGGCCGGGGGCCGCCCGCCCCCAGCCTGGCCGCCGTCGCTCAGATGCCCCCGTTGACGACCGCGTTCTGCGCCGCGCCGGCGCTCACGTTCCACTTGCCGAGGATCTTGTCGTACTCGCCGCTGCGGATCAGCTGGTCGACCGCCTTGGACAGGGTGTCCCGCAGGTCGGTGTCCGTCTTGCGCACCGCGATCCCGTACGGGTTGGAGGTGGACTGGGCGCCGGTCAGCTCGAAGCGGCCGCCGCCGTCGGTGGTCTTCGCCGCGTAGGCGGCCACCGGGAAGTCGTTCACGCCGGCTGCGGCGGCGCCGGAGGCGACCTCGGCCAGCGCCTTGGCGTCGGTGTCGAACTTGTGCACGGTCAGCTGGCGACCGGTGTGGGCGCAGACGGCCACCTGCCGGGTGGCGATGTCGTCCTGGGTGGTGCCCTGCTGGACGGCGACGGTCTTGCCGCACAGGTCGTCGAGGGTCTTGATCCCCTTGGGGTTGCCCTTCGGGACGACGATCGAGGCGCCGGCGATGAAGTAGTCCACGAAGTCCACGCCCGGGTTGACCTGCTTGCCGTTCTCGTCCAGGCCCTCGCGGCGCTGGCGGACGTCGCTGATCGCGGACATCGCCACGTCGAACTGCTTGCCCTGCAGGTTCGGCAGCAGCTTGTCGAAGGGGGTGTCCACGAATTCGATCCGCACGTCGAGGATCCGGCCGAGGGCCGCGGCGAGCTCCGGGTCGAGGCCGGCCGGCTTGCCGTCCTGACCGTGGAACTCCACCGGCGCGAGGTTGACGTCCATGCCGATGCGCAGCACCCCGGCCGAGCGCTGGGCCTTGGGCAGCTTGGCGCGGATGTCCTTGACCGGGTCGCTCGCGGCGGCCGGCCCGTCACCGCCGCAGCCGGTGAGCAGCAGGGCGCCGGCGACGGCCAGTGCGGCTCCGGCGGCGGCCGGACGGCGGACCTGGGGGACATGACGCATGAGGGCTGCTCCTGTGGGTGGGGCGCGTGGTCGCCGGGGTGTCAAGGCGGTATCCGCCCAATAGCGGACAAGCGATCCTGACATCCCACCCTGCCGGGCCCGGCAGCGGGTGTGTCAGAATTCGGTACCGGGTGACCCCCGAACGCTCGAACCAGACCGACGAGCCCCGACAGGCTCGGGGTGCCCAGGACCGGAAGTCATCACGTGGCTCCGTATCCGGGGTGCCGACTCCCCTGCGGGTGTGCGTGCGTTGACGCCGTTGCCGCCGCCGGAGCCCGTCGCTTCCGACGCCGGGCCCCAGCTGACGCGGCAGCACGGCGATGAACGTCACGTGACGAGGACGAAAAGGCATAGGTGCGATGTCTTTGTCCGACTTACGCTCGGCCCGGTAGCACAACGCGGACAACACAAGACCCCATAAAACCCTCATCCGAGGGCGCCACCCGACGGGCGCCCCGACCCTGACCCCGGGTCCGCTTCGGCGTACCCGGTTTCCGGTTTCCGGACGGGTCGTCCTGTCGGCCGCGCACCTCGCCAGATCAATGACGAAGAGGTCATCGTGGCAGCGGAGATCATTCACAGCAGCACCCAGGACACCGACGATCCGGTCGACGCCGTTTTCGCGCTCCACCGCGGCGGCAAGATGGAGATCCGGGCGACCGTGCCGGTGCGCGACGCGGACGACCTGTCCCTCGCCTACACCCCCGGTGTCGCCCGGGTCTGTACGGCCATCGCCGAGCAGCCGGAGCTGGTCAACGACTACACCTGGAAGTCCAACACCGTCGCGGTGGTCACCGACGGCACCGCGGTGCTGGGCCTGGGGGACATCGGCCCGGAGGCCTCGCTTCCGGTGATGGAGGGCAAGGCCATCCTGTTCAAGCAGTTCGGCGGCGTGGACGCGGTGCCGATCGCGCTCGCCTGCACCGAGGTCGACGAGATCGTCGAGACCGTGGTCCGGCTGGCGCCGTCCTTCGGCGGCGTCAACCTGGAGGACATCTCCGCCCCCCGCTGCTTCGAGATCGAGCGCCGGCTCCAGGAGGCCCTGGACATCCCGGTCTTCCACGACGACCAGCACGGCACCGCGATCGTCACCACCGCGGCCCTTTGGAACGCGGCCAAGGTGACCGGCCGTGAGATCGGCTCGCTGCGGGCCGTCATCTCCGGCGCCGGCGCGGCCGGCATCGCCATCGCCAAGATGCTGCTGGCGGCGGGCATCGGCGACGTGGCCGTGTGCGACCGCAAGGGTGTGGTGTACGAGGGCCGCGGCGACCTGACGGACGTCAAGGCCGAGATCGCCGGGCTGACCAACCGCACCGGCCTCAAGGGCTCGCTGGCCGACGCGCTGGCCGGCGCCGACGTGTTCATCGGCGTCTCCGGCGGCACCGTGCCGGAGGAGGTCGTGGCGACCATGGCCGAGGGCGCGTTCATCTTCGCGATGGCCAACCCCAACCCGGAGATCCACCCCGAGGTCGCGCACAAGTACGCGGCGGTCGTCGCCACCGGGCGCAGCGACTTCCCGAACCAGATCAACAACGTGCTGGCCTTCCCGGGCATCTTCGCCGGTGCCCTGCAGGTGCGGGCCTCGCGGATCACCGAGGGCATGAAGCTGGCCGCCGCCAAGGCGCTGGCCGGCGTGGTGGCCGACGAGCTGACGCCGCAGAAGGTCATCCCCTCGCCGTTCGACGAGCGGGTCGCCCCGGCGGTCAGCAAGGCGGTGGCCGAGGCCGCCCGCGCCGAGGGCGTGGCGCGGATCTGACGAGCTGACGAACCCCGCCCCCGGATCTCCGGGCGAGCGGGGGGTCTGCCCCCCGAGCCAAAGGGCGCGCCGCTGCCGAAAGCGAGGAGCGACAAGCGAGGCACGAGCGCCGGAGCGACGACCGTCGGCAGCGGGCCGGAGCGCCCGGAGGCGAGCGGGGGAACAAACGGGGCAGTCACAGTCTGAGGCCGGGACACGCGTCACACCCACGCGTGGTTCCCGGCCTCGGCCGTCCCGGCTATCGTCCGGGACATGTTTGCTGCCTACGCCGCACGTATCGACGCCGACGACCCGCTCAGCGGGCTGGAGTTGGGTGAACTCCCCGAACCGCAGGCCCGCCCCGGGTGGAGCGTGGTCACGGTCAAGGCCGCCAGCCTCAACCACCACGACCTGTGGTCGCTGCGCGGGGTCGGCCTGCCCGCCGAGAAGCTGCCGATGATCCTCGGGTGCGACGCCGCCGGGGTCGACGAGGACGGCAACGAGGTGGTCGTCCACTCGGTGATCGGCCAGACCGGCCACGGGGTGGGCCCGAACGAGCCCCGGTCCATCCTGACCGAGCGTTACCAGGGCACCTTCGCCCAGCAGGTGGCCGTGCCCACCTGGAACCTGCTGCCCAAGCCCGCCGAGCTGAGCTTCGAGGAGGCCGCCTGCCTGCCCACGGCCTGGCTGACGGCCTACCGGATGCTGTTCACCAACGCCGGGGTCAAGCCCGGCGACACCGTCCTGGTGCAGGGGGCCGGCGGCGGGGTGGCGACCGCGCTGATCGTCCTCGGCAAGGCGGCCGGCCTGCGGGTGTGGGTCACCGGCCGGGACGAGGCCAAGCGCCGCCGGGCGGTCGAGCTCGGCGCGGACGCGGCCTTCGAGAGCGGCGCCCGGCTGCCCGCCCGGGTGGACGCGGTGATGGAGACGGTCGGCGCCGCGACCTGGTCGCACTCGGTGAAGTCGCTGCGCCCGGGCGGCACCATCGTCATCTCGGGTGCCACCTCCGGCCCCAACCCGAGCGCCACCGAGCTCAACCGGATCTTCTTCCTGGAGCTCAAGGTGGTCGGCTCGACCATGGGGACCAAGGAGGAGCTGGCCGGGCTGCTGTCGCTGTGCGCGACCACCGGCGTCCGTCCGGTGATCGACTCGGTGCTGCCGCTGTCCGAGGCCCGGGAGGGCTTCGCCCGGCTGGCCAAGGGCGACGTCTTCGGCAAGATCGTGCTCAACCCCTGATTCGCGGCGCCCCTGAGCGCGGCGGGCCCGGTGCCCCTCGAACGGGGCACCGGGCCGAAGCCGTCGGGGCCGGCGACCTGTCGGGGCCGGCGGCTCAGCCGAGCAGCCGCTTCAGCCGCTCGCCGGCCGCGCCCAGCACCGAGCGGGCCTCGGCCAGCTCGTCGGCGCTCACCCCGCCGTCCCGGGCCGCGTCGCGGACCTGGTCGCGGAAGCGGTCGAGCAGTCGCTCCAGTTCGCGGGCCGGGTCCTCGGCCGGGTCGGTGCGCGCCCACGACGGCAGGTCGGCGGGGGCGGTATCGCCGTCCTTGTCCAGGTCGATCCGGGTCACCGTGATCTTCTCGGCCGGCTCGTCCGCGGGCTGGCCCCAGCGCGCCGCGTCGGCCAGCCCGGCCAGGCCCTTGGTCAGCTCGGACAGGCCCTCGGCCAGCCCGGTCGGCCAGTCGCCCTTCGCGGCGTGCTCGCGCACCTGCTGCTCGACCCGGCGCTTTATCCGCAGCGCCTCCTGCTGGGCGGCATTGCGGGAGGCCTTGGCCTGCTCGCGCAGCCGGCGGGCCTCCTCCTCGGCGGCCTTCGCCTTGGCCTTGGCGGCCTTCTCCTGCTCCCGGGCACGCTTGGCCTGCTCCTTGGCCTGCCGCTTGAACTGGGCGAACTCCTCCTTGGCGCGCTGCCAGGACTCGTTGTCGCCCCAGGGCCCGGCCCAGGGGTCGCCGCCGCCCTCGGTGCGGTCCGGCCGGGGGGCCTGCTTGGCGGCCTGCCACAGTTCCTCGCGCAGGTCCTTGGCGCTGTCCCGGACGTCCTCCCGGATCGCCCCGGCGAGCTGCGCCACGGAGTCGTGGATCTCCAGCTCCAGCTCGTCCAACTCGCCCTGACGGGCTTCGAGTTCCGTGCGCCCGGCGTCGGTCAGCCGGTAGACCTTGCGGCCGCCCTCGGTGCTGTGGCTGACCAGGCCCTCCTGCTCCAGCTTCGCCAGGCGCGGGTAGACCGTGCCGGCGGAGGGCGCGTACAGGCCCTGGAAGCGCTCCTCCAGCAGGCGGATCACCTCGTAGCCGTGCCGCGGGGCCTCGTCCAGCAGCTTCAGCAGGTACAGCCGGAGCCGGCCGTGGCCGAACACGGGGGTCATCTCAGGCCTCCTTGGTGAGGTCGGGCCCGGCAGGCGTGTCGGAGCCGGGGGCGGCCGGGAGCTCCTTGACCACCGCCGGGGCGTCGTCCTCGGGCTCGGGGCGGCCCAGCACGGTGACCGCGCCGGAGACGGTGGTGACGTTGAGGCTGCCGCGGCCCTCGCCGAGCTGGCCGGAGATCTTCTTGGCGCCCCAGGTGCTGCTCATCTTGAGCTCGTCGAAGGTGCTGGAGACCTCGCCGCTGGTGGAGCCGGCCTCGACGGTGGCGTCGGCCAGCGAGGGGATGCGGACCACGACCGCGCCGCTGACGGTGTTGACCTTGACGTCGGTCCCGCCCGCCACGTCGAGGTCGAGGGTGACGGCGCCGGTGACGGTGTTGGCCTGGACCTTGTCGGCGGTGCCGGCGATCACGGTGAGCTGTCCGGAGACGCTGTTGACCTTGAGCCGGCCGCCCACCGCCTGGGCGTCCACGTCGCCGGTGACGGTGCTGGCGTCGATCCGGCCGGTCAGGGCGGCCAGGGTGGTGTCGCCGCTGGCGCTCTGCACCGAGACGTGGCCGTCGATGCCGGTGACGCTGGTGTCGGCGGAGACGGTGCCGAGCTTGACGTCGGTGCCGGCCGGGACGGTCAGGGTGACCGCGACGGAGCGCTTGCGCTTGAAGGAGTCGAAGAAGCTGCGGACCGAGCCGATCGACTTGATCCAGTCGCCGAACTCGCTCCAGCTGTTGATGTCCTTGTAGGTGACCGTCAGAACGCCGTCCACCAGGGTCACGTGCAGGGGCTCGCCCTTGAGTTCGGTGACTTCCAGCCGGGCCGGGCCCTCGGCCGCGACCACGTTCACCGAGCCGTCGATGACGCGCACGTGCAGCGCGCGGACCGCGTCCTCGAAGGTGGTCCTGCCGGGCCCTTCGATCGTCCACTGGCTCATCTCTGCCGCCTCCCGTTGCGGATCGCGATGTATCGTGTTCTCTTCTGAAGACGATATATCGCGTTCTGGGAAATGCAAGAGCTTCCGCCCCGGACCCACCCCGGAGGAATCCCGGAGCCGACCCCGAGGCCTCCCTTACGGGGACACGCGAAGGGCCCGGGAGGCGGTTGCCTCCCAGGCCCTTCGTCCGGCGGCCACCGGGTCACTCGTCGTCGTCCTCGTCGTCGAGCCGGGCCAGCCAGGTGGCCAGCCGCTCGACCGGGATCTCGAAGTCCGGGTTGAGGTCGACGAACTCGCGCAGGCGCTCGGCCAGCCACTCGAAGGTGACCTCCTCGTCGCCGCGCCGGTTCTCCAGTTCCTCGATGCCTCGGTCGGTGAAGTACACGGTTCGCTCCGGTCGGATGGGGATTGACCTGGTCAGGATAGACCGGCCGGTCAGCCGGCCCGCCAGGTGCTGAGGGTCACCGAGGCGGCACCCGTGGTCGGGTCGGCCGTGGTGATCGCGGCGATGGCGATGTTGCGGGTCTCCCGGTCACGGATGCAGAGCAGACGGCCGGGCGCGACCCGGTTGTACGTCAGGTCGGTGTCCGGCCGGGAGTCGATCGCGGCGGCGCACTGCTCGGCCGTCACCGTGGGCTCGGTGATCACGGCGAAGTCGGACTTCTCGTCCCCTGTGCTCTCGAAGGAGTTGGCCTTGCTGCCACTGCCGGTGTTGGTGACGCCGAGGCCCCACTTCAGGTCGCTGGAGCCGCTGCGCGGCACCACGGTGCCCGCGTTCAGGTCGATCCGGTACGCGTCGGAGGAGTACTCGGCGGCCGGGACCGAGAGCGGCTTCTTGTCCAGCAGCAGGGTGTAGCCGACCGGCCGGGCGGGGGCGGAGACGGAGCCCGGGCCGGACTTCGAGGGCGCGGCCGTCACCGGCGGGTTGGCGGCGCCGGTCGGGCTGGGGAGGGAGTCGCCCTGGGTGGGCGCCGGGTTCGTGCCGGGCTGGGCGCCCGTGCCCGGCTGGGCCGCGGTGCCGGTGCTGCTGGTGCCCTTCCTGCCGTCGTCCAGCTTCTTCATCAGCACCACGCCGCCGGCGGTGCCACCGACCGCCATCACCAGGGCGACGGTGAGCAGCACCTTCCAGGACACCCCGCCCTTGCGGCCGGGCTCCGGCTCCGGTGCCGGGGTGACGGCGGTGACCACCGGGCCGGGCGGCGGGGTGTCGAAGGACGGCGGCTCCGGCTGGAGCTGGACGGTCGGCGGGGTGGGCAGCACGGGGGCGGTCGGCGTCTCGGTGGGCGGCTGCGGCGCGCCGTACGCGCCGAGCGGCGGCGGGGCGAAGCCCGGCGGGGGCGTGGCGGGCTGCTGGGGCGGGGTCACCGCGGTGGCCGGGTGGGTCGGCGCGCCGGCCGGCTGCGGGGGAGCGGCCGGGGCCGGCGGGGTGGTGGGCGCGGCCGGCAGCGGGGTCGGCGGGGTCCTGGGCAGGTCGGAGCGGCGGGTGATCTCGGTGTTGACCTGCCGGGGCAGCCAGTCCTCGCCGAACCGCAGCTGGCCGCCGACCTCCGGGTGGTTGCGGGCGGCCTGGATGATCTCGGCGGGCTTGGGGCGGTCCTCCGGGGACTTCGCCAGGCAGCGCTGGATCAGCTCCCGCAGGTCCGCCGGGACGGCCTCCAGGTCCGGCTCCTCGTGCACCACCCGGTAGAGCACCGCGGTGTCCGGCCCGTCGCCGAACGGCGCGGTGCCGCCGGCCACGTACGCGGCCAGGGCCCCGAGCGCGAACACGTCGGTGGCGGGGGTGACGGCACGGCCCCGGGCCTGCTCGGGGGCCATGAAGGCGGGGGAGCCGATCCGGTAGCCGGTGCCGGTCAGCGCGGTGGCGTCGGCGGCCCGGGCGATGCCGAAGTCGATCACCCGGGGGCCGTCCCCGGCGACCAGCACGTTGGCGGGCTTGAGGTCGCGGTGGACCACCTCGACGCTGTGGATCGCCTGCAGCGCCTCGGCGATGCCGCCCATCAGCAGCAGCACGGTGCGGACCGGCAGCGCGCCGTTCTCCCGCACCACCTGCTGCAGGGACGGGCCCGGCACGTACGCGGTGACCAGCCAGGGGGCGTCCGAGTCCAGGCCGCCGGAGTCGATCACCTGCGCGGTGTACAGCCCGTGGATCCGCTGGGCGTTGCTGACCTCCTGCGCGAACCGGCGGCGGAACTCGACGTCCTCGGCGAACTCGGGACGGACCACCTTGAGCGCCACCGGACGCCCGCCCGGCGTGTACGAGAGGTAGACCCGGCCCATGCCGCCGGCGCCGAGCCGGGCGAACAGCCGGTAGCCGCCGACCTCCCGGGGGTCGTCGGGCAGGAGCGGCTGGAAGACCGGAGGGAGCTTGCCGGGATGCGACGTGTCGGCGGTCATGCGGTGATCCCCCTGGGAGAGCGGTGAGGTCGAACGGCCTGGGCCGCGGGCGCAATGACGGGCGCCGGGCGGCGATCTGGCGAGGCATAACCTATCGATCCGTCAGGAACTCGTGCGGGTCGGTCCCCGTTTGGTTGCAGAGCTGCGACCTTGACGTGAACAGGAACGCCCGCGGCCCCCGTCTCCCTGGTCGGGAGTCGGGGGCCGCGGGCGTCAGCGGTGGTGCGGGGCCTCAGCGCGTCAGAGCGCGTAGACCTCCTCGATCAGCGCCTGCTGCTCGGCGGCGTGCCGCTTGGCCGAGCCGACCGCCGGGGACGAGGCCGAGGTGCGGGCGACGCGGCGCAGACGGGCGTCGCCGCCGCTGCGGCCGATGACGACCTGCAGGTGGTCGACCAGGTTCATCGCGATGAACGGCCAGGCACCCTGGTTGGCCGGCTCCTCCTGCGCCCAGATGAACTGGACGTTGTCGCCGTAGCGGGCCAGCTCCTCCTGGAGCTCGGCCACCGGCAGCGGGTAGAGCCGCTCCATGCGGACGATCGCGGTGTCGGTGACGCCGCGCTCGGCGCGGGCCGCCGCCAGGTCGTAGTAGAACTTGCCGGAGGTGATGATCACCTTGCGGACCTGCGCCGGGTCGACGGTGGTGTCGCCGATGACCGGGCGGAACGAGCCGGACAGGAACTCCTCGGTCGCACTCGCCGCGGCCTTCAGACGCAGCATCGACTTCGGGGTGAAGACGATCAGCGGCTTGTGGTGCGGGTTGTGCGCCTGCCAGCGCAGCAGGTGGAAGTAGTTCGACGGCAGGGTCGGCATCGCGACCGTCATGTTGTCCTGCGCGCACAGCTGGAGGAAGCGCTCCGGGCGGGCGGACGAGTGGTCCGGGCCCTGGCCCTCGTAGCCGTGCGGCAGCAGCAGGGTGACGCCGGAGTGCTGGCCCCACTTCTGCTCGGCGGAGGCGATGTACTCGTCCACCATGGTCTGCGCGCCGTTGACGAAGTCGCCGAACTGCGCCTCCCACATGACCAGCGCGTTCGGGCGGGTCAGCGAGTAGCCGTACTCGAAGCCCATGGCCGCGTACTCCGACAGCAGGCTGTCGTAGACGGTGTAGCGGGCCTGGTCCTCGGTGAGGTACTGCAGCGGGGTGTAGTCCTCGCCGGTCTTGCGGTCGATCAGGACGGCGTGCCGCTGGCCGAAGGTGCCGCGGCGGCTGTCCTGGCCGGCCAGGCGGACCGGGTGGCCCTCCATGAGCAGCGAGCCGATGGCGAGGGTCTCGCCCATCGCCCAGTCGATGGTGTTGTCCTCGACCGAGGCGGCGCGGCGCTGCAGCTGCGGCAGCAGGCGCGGGTGGACGGTCAGCCAGTCCGGGTGGTTGACCTGCGAGGCGGCGATCCGCTTGACCATCTCCTGGGAGATGCCGGTCTGGATGGAGACCGGGAAGTCGGCGACCGGCTTGCCGGTGGTGGTGCCGGCCGGCGCCTGGGCCGCGTCGCGGACCTCGGCGAAGACCTTCTCCAGCTGGCCCTGGAAGTCCTGGAGCGCCTGCTCCGCCTCTTCCATGGTGATGTCGCCGCGACCGATCAGGCCCTCGGTGTACAGCTTGCGCACCGAGCGCTTCTTGTCGATCAGGTCGTACATCAGCGGCTGGGTGAACGACGGGTTGTCGGCCTCGTTGTGACCGCGGCGGCGGTAGCAGATGAGGTCGATCACGACGTCCTTGTGGAACGCCTGGCGGAACTCGAAGGCGAGCCGCGCGACGCGGACCACGGCCTCCGGGTCGTCGCCGTTCACGTGGAAGATCGGGGCCTCGATCATGCGGGCCACGTCGGTGCAGTACATCGAGGAGCGCGAGGACGCCGGGGCGGCGGTGAAGCCGACCTGGTTGTTCACCACGATGTGCACGGTGCCGCCGGTGCGGTAGCCGCGCAGCTGCGACATGTTCAGGGTCTCCGCGACGACGCCCTGGCCGGCGAAGGCCGCGTCACCGTGGATCTGGATCGGCAGCACCGGGAAGGTGGTGCCGCCCTGGTCCAGGATGTCCTGCTTGGCGCGGGCGATGCCCTCGACGACCGGGTCGACCGTCTCCAGGTGGGAGGGGTTGGCGGCCAGCGAGACCTTGATCTGCTCGCCGTCCAGGCCGGTGAAGGTGCCCTCGGAGCCGAGGTGGTACTTGACGTCGCCGGAGCCGTGCATCGACTTCGGGTCGAGGTTGCCCTCGAACTCGCCGAAGATCTTGCCGTACGGCTTGCCGACGATGTTGGCCAGCACGTTCAGGCGGCCGCGGTGGGCCATGCCGATGACGGCCTCGTCGAGGCGGTGCTCGGCGGCGGAGTCGATGGTCGCGTCCAGCAGCGCGATCAGCGACTCACCGCCCTCCAGCGAGAAGCGCTTCTGACCGACGTACTTGGTCTGCAGGAAGGTCTCGAAGGCCTCGGCGGAGTTCAGGCGGCGGAGGATCCGCAGCTGCTCCTCGCGCTCGGGCTTCGCGTACGGCTTCTCCAGGCGCTCCTGCAGCCACTTGCGCTGCGTCGGGTCCTGGATGTGCATGTACTCGATGCCGACGGTGCGGCAGTACGTGTTGCGCAGCAGGCCGAGGATGTCGCGGAGCTTCATCATCTTCTGGCCGCCGAAGCCGCCGACCGCGAACTCGCGCTCCAGGTCCCACAGGGTGAGGCCGTGCGTGGTGACGTCCAGGTCGGGGTGCTTGCGCTGCTTGTACTCCAGCGGGTCGGTGTCGGCCATCAGGTGGCCGCGGACCCGGTAGGAGTGGATCAGCTCCATGACGCGGGCGGTCTTGTTGACCTCGTCGTCGTGGGTGGTGGCGACGTCGGTGGCCCAGCGGACCGGCTCGTACGGGATCCGCAGCGACTCGAAGATCTCGTCGTAGAAGCCGTTCTCGCCGAGCAGCAGGCGGTGGATCTCGCGCAGGAACTCGCCGGACGCCGCGCCCTGGATGACGCGGTGGTCGTAGGTCGAGGTCAGCGTCATGATCTTGGAGACGCCGAGGCGGGCCAGGGTCTCCGGGGCGGAGCCCTGGAACTCGGCCGGGTACTCCATGGCGCCGACACCGACGATGGTGCCCTGGTTCTGCATCAGGCGCGGCACGGAGTGCACGGTGCCGATGCCGCCGGGGTTGGTCAGCGAGACCGTGACGCCGGTGAAGTCGTCCATGGTCAGCTTGTTGGCGCGGGCCCGGCGGACGATGTCCTCGTAGGCCTGCCAGAAGCCGAAGAAGTCGAGGGTCTCGGCCTTCTTGATGGCCGCGACGACGAGCTGGCGGTCGCCGTTCGGCTTGACCAGGTCGATGGCCAGGCCCAGGTTGACGTGCTCGGGCTTGACCAGGAAGGCCTTGCCGTCCTCCACCTTGTAGCTGTGGTTCATGCCCGGGGCGGCCTTGATGGCCTGGACCAGGGCGTAACCGATCAGGTGGGTGAAGGAGACCTTGCCGCCGCGGGCGCGCTGCAGGTGGTTGTTGATGACAATGCGGTTGTCGATCAACAGCTTGGCCGGGACGGCGCGGACCGAGGTCGCGGTCGGCACCTCCAGCGAGGCGTCCATGTTGGTGGCGACGGCCTTCGCCGGGCCACGCAGCTGGACCAGCTCGGGGCCGGCCGGGGCGGCGGCCGCGGCCGGGGCAGCGGCGGCGGCCTTCGGGGCCGGCGGTGCGGCCGGCGCGGCGGCGAGCGGGGCAGCGGCCGGGGCCGGAGCGGCCGGGGCGGCGGGCGCGGCCGGAGCAGCAGCAGCGGCGGGCGCGGGGGCAGCGGCAGGGGTCGGCGTGGGGCCGGCCTGGGTCGCGGCCTGGGTCACTGGGGTCACCTCGGTACCGGGCTTGTAGTCGGCGAAAAAGTCCCACCAGGCTCGGTCGACCGAGTTCGGGTCCTGGAGGTACTGCTGGTAGATCTCATCGACGAGCCACTCATTGGGACCAAAGCCAGTGGAGCTTGCCGAGCTGGGGGTTTCAGGATGTGGCGACACGGCGGCAACCGCCCTCTTCCGCTTCCTTTTGGGATGTTTGGACAGCGGGGATTAAGGCTACGCCCCTGACCAGTGATCGCGCAGTCCCCGGGCCCCAGGCGTCGCCCAGATCACAGTCCTGACCTGCAGATTGGCTGAAAAACTACGTTAGAAAGCCGTATCTGAGGGGAAACGATCAGGCCCGATCGCCCCCTATATCGGGACGAAACCGGACAAAGCCTCGGCTGGGTCGTCCGATGACCTTCGTGTGCGTCTGTGTCGGATCTGTGACAAATGTCCCGGCCCACTCAGTGCTGCCCGGGCAGCCGGACCTCGATCCGGCAGCCGCTCGGGGACTCGGCCACGGCGATCCGCCCGCCGTGCAGGTCCACCGCCCACCGGGCGATGGCCAGGCCCAGCCCGGTGCCGCCGTCCGCGCCCGCTCCGGAGGCGGTGGCGGTGCCGCTGCGGCTGAACCGCTCGAAGACCCGGGTGCGGTCGGCCGGTGGGATGCCGGGGCCCTCGTCCTGGACCTCCAGCAGCAGGCCGCCCTCCTCGCCCTCGGGCCGGGCGCGCACGGTCACCGTGCCGCCGGGCGGGGAGTGCTTGCAGGCGTTGTCGACCAGGTTGGCGACCACCTGGTGGAGCCGTTCCGGGTCCGCCACGGCGGTCAGGCCGGCCGGGTTGACCTCCAGGGCCAGCCGGACGTCGCCGCGTCTGGAGAAGGCGCCGCCGGCCGTCGCGCCGTCCACGGTGACCCCGCGCAGCACGCCGTCCAGGAACTCGCGCACCTCGAAGGGGCGGGCGTCCAGGTCGACCACGCCGTCGTCGATCTTGGAGAGGTCCAGCAGGTGGGTGACCAGGCGGCCGAGCCGCTCGGTCTGCTCCAGTGCGGCCTCCAGGGTCGCCGGATTGGGCTGGACGACGCCGTCCACCACGTTCTCCAGCACGGCGCGCAGCGCGGCGATGGGCGTGCGCAGCTCGTGCGAGACGTTGGCGACCAGCTCGCGGCGGTGCTGGTCGGCGGCTTGCAGGTCGGCGGCCATGGCGTTGAAGGCGGCCGCCAGCTCGCCGATCTCGTCGCGCGAGTTCACCTCGACCCGGCGGCTGTAGTCGCCGGAGGCCATCGCGCGGGCGGCGTCCGTCATCTCGCGCAGGGGGGCGGTCAGCCCGTGCGCGAGGAACTGCATGAAC
The DNA here is from genome assembly GCF_044768305.1 of Kitasatospora sp. NPDC101155. Taxonomy (NCBI): domain Bacteria; kingdom Bacillati; phylum Actinomycetota; class Actinomycetes; order Kitasatosporales; family Streptomycetaceae; genus Kitasatospora; species Kitasatospora sp. NPDC101155. The sequence goes on from NZ_JBIWPN010000006.1 coordinate 253,515, forward strand.
AGCAGCGAGGCGATCATGGAGAAGACCATGATGATCCGGATCTGGGTCTCGGACCGGATCGCCACGACCACCATCCCGGTGGCCAGGAACACGGAGACGATCACCAGCAGGGCGAGCTTGCCCTTGATCGAGCGGACCGGGTCGAGCGGGCGGATGTCGGCCCAGACCCGGCGGGCGGCGCGGGCGGCCAGCGTCTGCGGGCGCGCGCCGTCGGCGTCCCCGTTGCGTTGCTGTGGAAAGGTCATTGGTCCCTTGTGATCCCCGCGCGGTGGCACGGCGGTCTCGGGACGCGGGCCCCCCGGTGGCCCGTCGCCCGAAGCTCCCGCCGTCAGGAGAGCGGGGCCTCCAGTGCGTAACCGACGCCGTGGACGGTACGGATCCAGCTGGCGCCGATCTTGCGCCGCAGCGCCTTGACGTGGCTGTCGACGGTGCGGGTGCCGGACGCGTCGGTCCAGTCCCACACCTCGGCCAGCAACTGCTCGCGGGTGAGCACCGCGCGCGGCTGGGCGGCCAGGCAGGCGAGCAGGTCGAACTCGGTCGGCGTCAGGTGGACGTCGCCCGAGGCCAGCCGGACCCGGCGCTGCACGTGGTCGATCTCCAGCTCGCCGAAGCGCAGGCTGCCGAGCGCGGGCGTGCGGGCGGCCTGCTGGGCGCGCTCGACGCGGCGCAGCAGCACGTTGACCCGGGCGGCCAGTTCGCGCATCGAGAACGGCTTGGTCATGTAGTCGTCGGCACCGACGCCGAGGCCGACCAGCAGGTCCGTCTCGTCGTCGCGCGCGGTCAGCATCAGCACCGGCACCGGACGCTGTGCCTGGATCCGGCGGCACACCTCCAGGCCGTCGAAGCCGGGCAGCATGATGTCCAGGACCACCAGGTCCGGCTGCCAGGTGTGGAAGCCGTCCACCGCGCCCGGACCGTCGTGGGCCACGGCGACCTTGAAGCCCTCCGCGCCCAGTCGGGCCGCGATCGACTCCGCGATCGTGGGCTCGTCCTCCACCACCAGCACTCTGCGCTGGCTGCTCACCGTGCCACCGGCGTTGTGGTTGTCCTGCTGAATTTCTGTCACGGTCACGCCACCGCCCCCAGGGCTGCGGGCCGGCCACCTGTGGGGATGGCGGGGCTCCGCTCGTAGTCTTGTTCCGTCGTGGACTGTGCCGGGTCCGCCGTCCCGTCGCGCGCCCAGGAGAGCGGAGGACGGGTGGTTCCCCGTCCACGTCTCCCGCGCACATCGCAGCGTACGGACAGCGGATGCTTTCCGGCAGGTGGACCGGACGTTTCCGGCCCGTGGGCCGGCTGTCCGGCCGCCCGCGGGCCCACTGCACGAGTGGGCACGGGCCGATACCTTACCCGGCGAATTTTCACTGCGTAACGGTGCGTATGCAGTCGAGTTGACGCCAAGTCGCCGGTCAGAGGCCCTACTGACGCGTCAATCAGAAGAAGGTCTGGACCAATATCGGTAATCCGGCCGGTTTCGGGGTCGACGGCCTTCACGGGCTTTTCTCAGCTGCCTCTCAGAACCTCGACGTACCGTGGCCACGACAACGCTCCGCCGGGTGGAATCAGGGCCCCGCGCCGGTACGTTGGGCTGCGGCGAGGACCGACGGCTGCGGGCGTGGAGCGGAGGCGGCATGGCTGGACTGCGGCGTGACGCCGACGGGAGCGCGGCCGCGCGGGTGCCGTACGGAATGCTCCGCCACGGGCTGCGCACCGGTGTCTTCGAGTGGTTGCTGGAGCGGGTTCCGACACCTCGGCGCAACCCCTTCACGCTCGGATATCTCGCCGTGGTGGGCGCCACCACGACCTTCGCCACGCTCGCCGATCCGGAACTCGTCCAGCGGCTGCAGGAGGCCTCCAGTTCGGACGGCCACAACCTGCTCCAGCATCCTTTGCGCGCTCTTGTGTTGAGTGGGTTCTGGGTCGCCGGAAACGTGTGGATGCCGTACCTGTGGGGCTTCGCCTTCACCCTCGCGCCGCTGGAGCGCAGGGTCGGACCGGCCCGGGCGGCGGCGGTGTTCGCGATCGGGCACGTGTCCGCGACGCTGCTCTCCCAGGGGGTGGTGATCACCGCGGTGGAGACCGGGCGAATGGCGCCCGAGGCGATGGACTACCTGGACATCGGGGTCAGCTACGGCGTGCTCGCCTGCCTGGGTGCGGTGGCCGGGCTGCTGCCCCGGCGCGGGCGGCTGCTGGCGCTGGGCGGCGCCGGGCTGATGATCGCCCAGCAGATCGCCACCGAGAAGGACGTGGTCACGGCCGTGGGGCACCCGGCCGCGGTGCTCGCCGGAGTCGCGCTGTGGCGCTGGCTGCGCGGGGCCGAGCGGCGCCGGCCCCGGCCGCGCCGGCGCTCGGCGACGGTCCCGGCGGCCGGATCGGCCCCCGCCGCGGTGCACGTCGGCGCGCGGCCGTCCGCCGCGCGCTGACCGACCGGCCGCCCCCGTCGGGCCGGCCTTTCCCCGCGCTTTTGACGATGCCGTCCGCCGGGTCGTCCCGTGGCCTCCCTGTTCGCTCATGGCGAACAAGGCGCCGGGAACATTCGGTGGGCGCCAAGCCTTAGTCAGGTCGGCTCAAGTTCGCTGACTGGGGAGAGATCATGGCATCGACGTCCACTCCGCTCACCCTGCCCGTACTGCCGCTCGACGACGAGGTCGTGCTCCCGGGCATGGTCGTCCCGCTGGACCTGAAGGACACCGAGGTGCGCGCCGCCGTCGAGGCCGCCCGCGCCGCGGCCACCGGCTCCGGCAAGCCGCAGGTCCTGCTGGTCCCGCGGGTGGACGGCTCGTACGCGGCGGCCGGCACGCTGGCCACCGTGGAGCAGGTCGGCCGCCTGGCGGACGGCCCCAACACCGCCGGGCAGCCGGTGGCGCTGGTGCGCGCCGTGCGCCGGGTCCGGATCGGGGTCGGCACCACCGGCCCCGGCGCCGCCCTCTGGGTGGAGACCACGCCGTTCCGGGAGTCCTCGGTCGGCACGCCGGTGGCCGGGCGGGCCGCCGAGCTCGTCAAGGAGTACAAGGCGCTGTCCACCCAGTGGCTGCGCAAGCGCGGCGCCTGGCAGATCGTCGACCGGGTGGCCCAGATCGAGGGCGTCGGCGAACTCGCCGACAACATCGGCTACGCGCCCTTCGTCACCGCCGAGCAGAAGCTCAAGGTGCTGCTGGAGGCCGACCAGGTCGCCCGCCTGGAGTACGCGCTGACCCTGCTGCGCGACCACCTCGCCGAGGAGGAGGTCAACGACACCATCCGCAAGGACGTCGAGGAGGGCGTGGCCAAGCAGCAGAAGGAGTTCCTGCTCCGCCGCCAGTTGGAGGCCGTCCGCAAGGAGCTCGCCGAGCTGAACGGCGACCCGGCCGACGAGGAGGGCGACTACCGCGCCCGGGTCGAGGCCGCCGACCTGCCCGGGAAGGTGCGGGAGGCGGCGCTCAAGGAGGTGGACAAGCTGGAGCGCGCGTCCGACCAGTCCCCCGAGGGCTCGTGGATCCGCACCTGGCTGGACACCGTCCTGGAGCTGCCCTGGAACGAGCGCACCGAGGACGCGTACGACATCTCCGGCGCCCGCGCCGTGCTGGACGCCGACCACGCCGGGCTGACCGACGTCAAGGACCGGATCGTCGAGTACCTGGCCGTCCGCAAGCGCCGCGCCGACCAGGGGCTCGGGCTGGTCGGCGGCCGCCGGGGAGGCGCGGTGCTGGCCCTGGTCGGGCCCCCCGGGGTCGGTAAGACGTCGCTCGGGGAATCGGTGGCCCGCGCCATGGGCCGCAAGTTCGTCCGGGTCGCGCTCGGCGGCGTCCGGGACGAGGCCGAGATCCGCGGCCACCGGCGCACCTACGTCGGCGCGCTGCCCGGCCGGCTGGCGCGGGCGATCAAGGAGGCCGGCTCGATGAACCCGGTCGTCCTGCTCGACGAGATCGACAAGGTCGGCTCCGACTACCGGGGCGACCCGGCCGCCGCCCTGCTGGAGGTGCTGGACCCGGCGCAGAACCACACCTTCCGGGACCACTACCTGGAGGTCGAGCTCGACCTGTCCGACGTCGTCTTCCTCGCCACCGCCAACGTGCTGGAGGCCATCCCCGAGCCGCTGCTCGACCGGATGGAGCTGGTCCGGCTCGACGGCTACACCGAGGACGAGAAGGTCGTCATCGCCCGCGACCATCTGCTCCCGCGCCAGCTGGAGAAGGCCGGCCTCGGCGACGGGCAGGTCAGCGTGGACGAGGAGGCGCTGCGCAGGCTCGCCGGGGAGTACACCCGGGAGGCGGGCGTGCGCACCCTGGAGCGCTCGATCGCCAGGGTGCTGCGCAAGATCGCCGCACAGGCCGAGCTGGGCGAGCGCGAGCTGCCCGCCACGGTCGGCGCGCAGGACCTGCGCGCCCTGATCGGCCGGCCGCACCACGTGCCGGAGTCCGCCCAGGAGCCCGCCGAGCGACGCACCGCCGTCCCCGGCGTGGCCACCGGCCTCGCGGTCACCGGCGCCGGCGGCGACGTCCTCTACATCGAGGCCTCGCTGGCCGACGCCGAGACCGGCGGCACCGGGCTGACGCTGACCGGGCAGCTGGGCGACGTGATGAAGGAGTCCGCGCACATCGCGCTCTCCTTCCTGCGCTCGCGCGGGGCCGAGCTGGAACTGCCGGTCACCTCGCTGCGCGACCGCGGCGTCCACCTGCACGTCCCGGCCGGGGCCGTCCCCAAGGACGGGCCGAGCGCCGGCATCACCATGACCACGGCGCTGGCCTCGCTGCTCTCCGGCCGCAAGGTGCGCACCGACGTGGCGATGACGGGCGAGGTGTCGCTGACCGGGCGGGTGCTGCCGATCGGCGGGGTGAAGCAGAAGCTGCTCGCCGCCGACCGGGCCGGGGTCACCACGGTGATCATCCCCAAGCGCAACGAGGCCGACCTGGACGACGTCCCGGCCGAGGTGCTGGAGCGGCTCACCGTCCACCCGGTGTCGGATGTACGGGAGGTGCTGAAGCTGGCCCTGGAGCCGGCCGAGGTGCTGGTCGCCGCCGCGGCGTAGCGCTCGCCAGGGCCGACGGCATCTCCGCGTGCCACACTGCGGAGATGCCGTCCCCCACGCAGCGCGTCCTGGCCCGGGTGCCGGCCCGGCTGCGCCCGCTTCTGCTGCGGCACCGCCGGCTGGTGAAGTTCCTGGTGGTCGGCGGCGGCTGCTTCGTGCTCACCGCGGTGATCGACGTCGGGCTCAAGTTCACCGTCCTGGAGCACAAGCCGGTGGTCGCGCTGACGGTGGCGACGGTGATCGCCACCGTCGTCTCCTACGCGCTCAACCGACGCTGGGCCTTCCGCACCGACGGATGCGGGCGGGAGGCCCTGCTGTTCTTCCTGGTCAGCGCGGTGGCGATCGGAGTCAACGACGTTCCGCTGGCGCTCTCCCGGTACGCCCTGGACCTGCGCGAGCCGTACGTCGACCCGCTCACCCAGGAGTTCGCCGACTTCCTCAGCGGGATGGTCGTCGGGACCTTCGTCGCGATGCTGTTCCGCTTCTGGGCGGTGCGGCGGTGGGTCTTCACTGGTCCCGCCGAGCGGGCGCGGCCGGGTTACGCTGCACCCGAGATGCCACGGGATGTCTCGTAAGACCGTGAGGTGAGAGTTATGCGCGGCGAGCCGGACGGCGTCCGGACCGGGCCCGCCAGCCAGCAGGGGATGCGCCGGGCCAACCTGGCCCTGGTGCTCGGGGTGATCGCGCGCGGCCCGCGCTCGCGCGCCGAGGTGGCCACCGAGACCGGGCTGACCAGGGCCGCGGTCTCCTCGCTCGCAGAACAGCTGATCTCCGCCGGCCTGGTCGTCGAGGAGGGCCCCGCCGCGCCCAGCGGCAAGGTCGGCCGCCCCGGCACCGCGCTCGGGCTCAACCCGCTCGGGCCCGGCGGCCTCGGCGCCGAGATCGGCGTCCGGCACCTGGGCGCCTGCGTGGTCGACCTGCGCGGGGAGGTCCGTGCCTGGCGGCGCCAGGAGGTCGTCAACCGCGGCCGGCAGCCCGCCGCCGTGATGGCCGACCTCGCCCGGCTGGTGCGCTCCGCCGTCGCCGAGTCGGGCCTGCGCCCGGCCGGACTGACCCTGGCCGTGCCCGGACTGGTCGGCGCCAGCGGGGTGCTCGAGCGGGCCGCCAACCTCGGTTGGCAGGACGTCCCGCTGGCCCCCGAACTGCGCCCGGCGCTGCGCAGCGCCGGGGACCGCCTGGCCGAACTGCCGGTGCAGGCGGACAACGAGGCCAACCTCGGCGGACTGGCCGAACGGTGGCTGGACGAGGGCCCGGAGGACTTCCTCTACGTCTCCGCCGAGGCCGGGGTCGGCGCGGCGATCGTGGTCGGCGGCCGGCTGCTGCGCGGCGCGCGCGGCTACGCGGGCGAGTTCGGCCACGTCCCCGTCCACCCGGAGGGCCCGCGCTGCGCCTGCGGGGCGCACGGCTGCCTGGAGCAGTACGCGGGCGAGGCGGCGGTGCTGCGGGCGGCCGGGCTGACCGGTGCGCGCGGCGACTGGGTGACCCTGCTGGCCGAACGCGCCGGCGCCGGGGACGGGCCGGCCCAGGCGGCGCTGGCCGGGGCCGGCTCGGCGCTCGGCATCGCGGCGGCCGGGGCGGTCAACCTGCTGGATCCGGCCGAGGTGGTGCTGGGCGGCGGCTACGCCCGGCTGGCGCCCTGGCTGCTGCCGGCGATGCGCCGCGAGCTGGCCGCCCGGGTCACGGTGCGGCCCTGGGCGGAGGACCGGCTGACGGTCTCCAAGCTCGGTCGGCGCGGGCCGCTGCTGGGCGCGGCGGTCGGCGTGGTGCGGGCCATCGTCGCCGACCCGGGGTCGCTCGCGGGCGGCTGAGGCCGGCGCTCCCGGAACACGGAGGCCGGGGCTCAGGCCTGCGCGGGCTCGGCGACGATCTCGCGGCCGCCGGAGCGCGGGCCACGCAGCACGGCCAGGTAGGCGACGCCGATGCCGACCAGCGCCCAGATCACCAGGACCAGGATCGGCATCCCCAGGTTGGTGGAGCCGAAGTAGGCGATGGACTTGGTGGCGCTGGTGCCGGCGCCGTTGGGGATCAGCGAGCCGATCGCCCGCCAGAACGGCGGCATCATCGGGGCCGGGTAGACACCACCGGCGCTCGGGTTGCCCAGCACCACGAAGACCAGCACCGCGATGCCGATGCCGATGACGTCGAACAGGCACTGCAGCGCCATGGTGAACGCGCCGACCGTGAACACCACCAGGGCGCCGATGCCGGTCAGGGCCAGGATCGAGCCGGGCAGCGCGTCCAGGACCGGCCCGGCGGTGATCGTGCCGCCGAGGCCGGCGCCGACCGAGTACAGCGCCAGTGCGCCGAGGCGGATCAGCAGGCGGTGGACGTTGGCCGGCTTGGAGCCGGCGCTGATGCCGAGGATCGAGGCGACCAGGTAGCCGCCGACGCACCAGCCGATGACCAGGTAGAAGGCGGAGAGGCCGTTGGTGTCGCCCTTGGCCAGCGGCACGACGTCCTCGACCTTGACCGTACGGCCCTGGGCCTTGTCCAGCGCGGTGGTGACGGTCTCGGCGGCCTTGGCGGCGGAGGTGCCGCGGGCGCCGCCGACCAGCAGGGTGTCCTCGGTGCCGGTCGGGTTCACGACCAGCGCGGCGTAGATCTTCTGGTCCTTGATCTGCTGGGTCGCCGTCTCGGCGTCCGGCGCGGTGACGGGCTTGACGGCCTCGGCCGGCACCGACTCCAGGGCCGCCACCAGCTTGGGCGTGACCTGCGGCGGGGCGACCACCGCGATCGACAGCTTGTGCGGGGTCGGGTGGTGCAGCGCCCCGACGTACGAGGTGATGAAGCCGAGCTGCAGCAGCAGCACGCCGATCACGAGCAGTGCCGCACGCGGTGTGACCGCGCCCTTCAGTTCCGCGACGAAACCCTGCCCCGGGGCGGCCATCCACATCTCCTTGCGTATCGGAAGAAATCGGATACTTAATACCATGAACTAGTTGGCTCGTCTCAACTCCCGCACCGCTTTCCGGCCGCCGCGGCTGGGCGATACTGGCGCCGTGACGGACGAGGAAGCCCTGGTGGCGGTGGAGCGCGAGGTCGGACTGATGTTCCGGCGGGGCCGCGCCAGAGTGGCGGAACTCTCACGCCGGGTGCACCCCGAGCTGGAGGGTCTGGGGTACAGCATGCTCGCCTACGTCGAGCAGGCCGGGCGGGTGCGGGTGACGGACGTCGGCGTGCACTTCGCGGTCGGCAAGGCCACGGTGAGCCGGCAGATCCGCGCGCTGGAGGAGCTCGGCCTGGTCGCCCGGGAGGTGGACCCGCAGGACCGCCGGGCCGCGCTGGTCTCGCTGACCGAGGACGGCCGCAAGCGCTATCTGGCCGCGTACGACGTGCGGATGCGGCGGGTGCGCGAGGTGATGGGCGGCTGGTCGCAGGAGGACGTGGCCCGTTTCGCCGAGCTGCTGCACCGCTTCAACGACGTGCTGGGGGAGCCGCCCGCGCAGTGATCGGGCCCCGCCCGGGGGCTTTGCTTCGGCTTGAAGAAAGTTGCCTTAGTCAACCATCTGTCCTATGGTTGCTTAAGGCAACGAATTTTCCTGCCCGCGCATCCCCACCGCTCCCAGCGAAGGACTCAGATGACCGTCACAGCCGAGGCGGCAGCCGGAGCCGCCGTCGACGACCGACCGATGACCCACCGGCAGGTGATGGAGGCCCTGTCCGGCCTGCTGCTCGGCCTGTTCGTGGCCGTGCTCTCGTCGACCGTCGTCTCCAACGCCCTGCCGCACATCCTCACCGACCTGCACGGCGGCCAGTCCGCCTACACCTGGGTGATCACCGCGGCCCTGCTCACCCTGACCGCGTCCACCCCGATCTGGGGCAAGCTCTCCGACCTCGCCAGCAAGAAGCTGCTGCTGCAGATCGCCCTGCTGATCTACATCGCCACCTCCGCGCTGGCCGGCCTCTCGCAGAACACCGGTGAGCTGATCGCCTGCCGCGCCCTGCAGGGCATCGGTGCCGGCGGCGTGGTCGCGCTCGGCCAGATCTGCCTGGCCGCGATGGTCCCGCCGCGCGAGCGCGGCCGCTACAGCGGCTACTTCGGCGCGGTCTTCGCCCTCGCCACCATCGGCGGTCCGCTGATCGGCGGCGTCATCGTGGACACCTCCTGGCTGGGCTGGCGCTGGTGCTTCTACGTCGGTATCCCGTTCGCGCTGGCCGCGATCCTGGTGGTGCAGCGCACCCTGAAGCTGCCGGTGGTCAAGCGCCCGGCGAAGATCGACTACCTGGGTGCGCTGGTCATCACCGGCGCCGTCAGCCTGCTGATGATCTGGATCACGCTGGCCGGCACGAACTACGCCTGGCTGTCCTGGCAGACCGTGGCCATGGTCGGCGGCGGCCTGCTGCTGGGCGCCCTGGCGATCGTGGTCGAGCGCCGCGCCGCCGAGCCGATCATCCCGCCGGACCTCTTCAGGTACCGCACCGTCACCCTGGCCGCGATCGCCAGCGTGCTGGTCGGCGTCGGGATGTACGGCGCGACCACCTTCCTCAGCCAGTACTTCCAGCTGGCCCGGGCCAAGTCCCCGACCATGGCCGGCCTGATGACCCTGCCGATGATCATCGGCCTGGCGGTCTCCTCCGCCGTGGCCGGCCGGCTGATCACCAAGTACGGCAAGTGGAAGGCCTACCTGGTCTCGGGCACCGCGCTGCTGGCGATCGGCTTCGGCCTGCTCGGCACCGCCAGGGTCGACACCAACTACGGGCTGCTCTCGGTCTACATGGCGATCACCGGCGTCGGCCTCGGCCTGACCAGCCAGAACCTGGTGCTCGCGGTGCAGAACACGGTGCCCCGGCACGAACTCGGCGCGGCCAGCTCCGTGGTCACCTTCTTCCGCACCATGGGCGGGGCGATGGGCGTCTCCGCGCTCGGCGCGCTGCTGAGCACCAAGGTCGGCGACTACCTGGCGGCGAACCTGGCCGCGGCGCACATCCCGGCCGGGCACGGGGCGGCCGGCGGCGGCATCCCGGACCTGGCCAAGCTGCCGGCCCCGATCGTCCCGCTGGTGACGGACGCCTTCGGCCACGGCATCGGCACCGTCTTCCTGTGGGCCGCCCCGTTCGCGGCGCTGTCCTTCGTCACCGTGCTGTTCATCCGGGAGACCGCGCTGAAGACCACTCAGGAGAACTGACCGGCGAGCGGGGACGCGCGAGAACGGGCCGGGGAGTGTTCGACACTCCCCGGCCCGTTCGGCGTTCCGGAAGGACTACGGCGCGGCGATCAGCACCAAGCCGTAGAGCACGGCCGCCGCGCACACGGCGAAGCAGGCGTACGCGCCGGCCAGCAGGACGGGCTGGGCGCCGCCGGAGGCCCGGCCACCCTCGCGGGCGCCCAGCGCGGCCTCACGGCGGGACAGCGCCAGGATGCCGAGGGCGAAGACGGCGACCACGGCGACGGTGACGCCGAAGCTGATGCCGGCGGTCTGGGCCAGGGCGGTCCACTTGATGTGCATGGTGAGTGCTCCTCAGCCTGCGGCGCTCAGGCCGCGACCGTGGTCGAGGCGGGGGTGGGGGCGGCGTTCGCCGAGGTGGCGGCGACCTCGACCGGGGTGACCTCGGCGATGTCGTTGACGTTGTCCGCGCTGACCGGCTGGCGGCGGGAGATCATCCACATCGCGCCCGAACCGGCCACCAGCGCGGCGCCGACCAGGGCGACGCCCCAGGTGCCCTGCCGGGCCAGCGCGGCCGCGCCGCCGGAGACCAGGGCCGCGGCCGGCAGGGTCAGGCCCCAGGTGTAGACCATGCGGCGGACCAGGCTCCAGCGCAGCTCCGGCTTCGGGCCGCCGAGGCCGGCGCCCATGATGCCGCCCGTGCAGACCTGGGTGGTGGAGAGGCCGAAGCCCATGTGCGAGGAGGTCAGGATGACGGTCGAGACGGCCGACTCCGAGGCGAAGCCCTGCAGCGGCTTGATGTCGGCGAGGCCCTTGCCCATCGAGCGGATGATCCGCCAGCCGCCCATGTAGGTGCCGAGCGCGATGGCGGCGCCGGCCGAGACGATCACCCAGGTGGGGGGCAGCGCGCCGTGCGGCAGGGCGCCGACCGAGACCAGGGTCAGGGTGATGATGCCCATCGTCTTCTGGGCGTCGTTGGTGCCGTGCGCGAGCGAGATCAGCGAGGAGGAGAAGACCTGGCCGGTCTTGAAGCCCTTGTCGGTGGCCGCGGCGTTGCCCTTGCGGGTGATCGCGTACGCCAGCTTGGTGGCGCCCCAGGAGGCGAGACCGGCGACGAAGGGGGAGGCGACCGCCGGGATGATGATCTTGGTGATCACGGTGTCGAAGTTGACGCCGTTCATGCCGACGCCGACGATCGTGGCGCCGATCAGGCCGCCGTACAGGGCGTGCGAGGAGCTGGACGGCAGGCCGCGCAGCCAGGTCAGCAGGTTCCAGAGGATCGCGCCGGCCAGTGCGGCGAAGATGATCTCGGGATGAACGCCGGCCTTCTCGTTGACGATGCCGCCGGAGATGGTGGTGGCGACCTTCACGGACAGGAACGCGCCCGCGAAGTTGAGCAGGGCCGCGATGGTGACCGCGACCTTCGGACGAAGGGCCCCGGTCGCGATCGCGGTGGCGGCCGCGTTGGCGGTGTCGTGGAACCCGTTGGTGAAGTCGAAGGCGAGCGCTGTGATGATCACAACGGCAACCAGGAACGAGATGTGTTCCATACCCAAACAATCGTCGTAGTTGTCGCACGGACGTTGGTGACGTCGCGACCGTAGGTCGGCTTGGTAAACGGAAGGTGAACTGAGCCGGGAATCGTGGTTCCGCTGGTGTCCTGACGATGTCCGGCAGCTTTCGGAATGGTGACCTGGGCCGCGCTGAGCTGGACCTTAGCGAAGAACGTCCGGATTCGCCCACTTTTGCTGAGAGCTGTCTCACAGATCAAATCGAGAATTAACCTCCAGGTCCGCGTGCGCCCTGTTTCCGGTGAGTAACCCGTGGGAGGATCGGCGGGATCCGGCTGGACCGGGGGCAGGGCAGGGGCAATCGGGCGGGGAGGACCACCCATGGGCGGGGCTGCACAGCGCACGGAGTCGACGGGCGTACGCCCCTGGGTGCGGGCGGCCCTGCGCTGCGGAGCCGTCCTCGCGGCCGCCGCGCTCGCCCTGCCGGCGGCCACCCAGGCCGCCTACGCCGCGCCCGACCCGGGAACGGGCGTCGTGGTGGCCCCGGGCGCGGACCCGCTGGCCGAGGCCAAGGCCACTCTCGGGCCGCTGCTCGACCAGCTGCACGGGCTCTACCAGAGCGCCGAGGCCGCGACCGAGCAGTACAACGGGTCGGTCGCCAAGGTCGCCGAGCAGCAGGCCGCGCTCACCGACCTCCAGGGCAAGCTGGACCGGCAGCAGAAGCAGGTCGACACCGGGACGGACATCGCCGCCCAGCTCGCCGCCGCCCAGTACCGCAACGGCGCCGCCTCCGCGTACGCCGAACTGCTGCTCTCCAAGGACCCGTACGAGGCGGTCACCATCGCCGAGCTGCTGGCGGCGGCCAGCCGCTCGCAGTCCGAGTTCCTGGACAAGCTGAAGGCCGACCGGCAGGCGCTCGACGGGCTGAAGAAGCAGACCGAGGAGGCGCTCAAGACCTCCCAGGCGCTGGTCGCCCAGCAGGACGCCGCCAAGGCCAAGGTCGCGGCCGACCTCGCCTCGGTCGAACAGCTGGTCGCCTCGCTGACCGGTGCGCAGCGCACCGAGCTGGAGCAGGTGGAGAAGGCCAAGGCCGACGAGGCCCAGCTCGCCTTCCTCGCCTCCGGCGCCCTCGGCAAGGGCGAGCGCACCCCCTCGCTGGCCGGGCGCGCGTCGGTGGCCTTCGCGCTGGCGCAGCTGGGGAAGCCGTACCTGTGGGGCGGCATCGGCCCGGACTCCTACGACTGCTCCGGCCTCACCTCGCAGGCCTGGCTGCACGCCGGCAAGCCGATCCCGCGCACCAGCCAGGAGCAGTGGGCACAGCTGCCGCACGTCCCGCTGAACCAGCTGCGGCCGGGCGACCTGGTGATCTACTTCCAGGACGCCTCGCACGTCGCGATGTACATCGGCGGCGGGCTGATCGTCCAGGCCCCGCGGCCAGGGGCGTTCATCAAGGTCTCCCCGATCGGCTCGATGTCGATCCTCGGCGCCGTCCGGCCCGACCCGGACGGCGCGGCGGACGACGCCGGCGGTGCCTGGAAGGTGCCCGACCTGCCGAAGGGCTGGGACTCCGTCACCCCGATCGCGCCCAGCCCGGCCAACCAGGTCACGCCCACGCCCGCACCGGGCAGCCCGGCGACCCAGCAGCCGGCCACCCCGGGGACACCGAGCGGGACGCCCTCCGGCACCGGCACCCCGTCGGGCCCGGGCACGCCCACCGGCTCCGGCACCCCGAGCGACCCGGGCACGCCGTCCGGCAGCGGCACCCCGACCCGGACCCCGACGCAGACGCCCACGGGCACCCCGACCGGTACGCCGAGCCAGACGCCCACCGGGACCCCGACCGGCACCCCCACCCGGACCCCGACGGGCCCGGGCTCCCCGAGCACCACCGGCTCGGCCGGCGCCTCGGCCCCCGGCAGCGCCACGGCGACCCTGCCGCTGGGCGGTCTGCTGCACTGACGCGGTACCACGGAGGCCGCCCCACGTCCGGTGACGTGGGGCGGCCTCCGTGCCGTCGCTACTCGGCCGCGCCCGAGTCGGGCTCGAAGCGGATGACGACGGCCTTGGAGGTGGGGGTGTTGCTGATGTCGGCGGTGGAGTCCAGCGGAACCAGCACGTTGGTCTCGGGGTAGTAGGCGGCGGCGCCGGCCCGGGCCACCGGGTAGTGGACCACGCGGAAGTGGGGGGCGCGGCGTTCGGTGCCGTCGGTCCACTCGCTGACCAGGTCGACGTACCGGCCCTCGACCAGGCCGAGTTCGGCGGCGTCGGCGGGGTTCACCAGCACCACGCGGCGGCCGCCCTTGATGCCGCGGTAGCGGTCGTCGAGGCCGTAGACCGTGGTGTTGTACTGGTCGTGGGAGCGCAGGGTCTGCAGCAGCAGGCGGCCCGCCGGGATCTCGGGGGCGACCAGCGGGTTGACCGTGAAGTTGGCCTTGCCGGTCGCGGTGGGGAAGGTGCGGGAGTCGCGCGGCCCGTGCGGGAGGGTGAAGCCGCCGGGGCGGCGGACCTTCTCGTTGTAGTCCTCGAAGCCGGGCACGACCCGGGCGATCCGGGCGCGCAGGCTGTCGTAGTCGGACCCGAAGTCCTCCCACGGCACGGTGTCCTGCGGCCCGAGGACGGTTCGGGCGAGGCGGCAGATGATCGCGGTCTCGGAGAGCAGGCCGGGGGCCGGCGGGCGCAGGCCGCCGCGGGAGGCGTGGACCTGGCCCATCGAGTCCTCGACGCTGACGAACTGGGCGCCGTGCGCGGTGACGTCCCGGTCGGTGCGGCCGAGGGTGGGCAGGATCAGGGCGCGGGCGCCGGTGACCACGTGCGAGCGGTTGAGCTTGGTGGAGACGTGGACGGTCAGCCGGCAGCGCCGGATCGCGGCCTCGGTGACCTCGGTGTCCGGGGTGGCCGCGACGAAGTTGCCGCCCATCGCGAAGAACACCTTGACCTTGCCGTCGCGCATCGCCCGGATGGTGTCCACCGAGTCGTAGCCGTGCTCACGCGGCGGCTCGAAGTCGAACTCCTTGCCCAGGGAGTCGAGGAAGGCCGTCGACGGCCGCTCGAAGATGCCCATCGTCCGGTCGCCCTGGACGTTGCTGTGCCCGCGCACCGGGCAGACCCCGGCGCCGGGGCGGCCGACGTTGCCGCGCAGCAGCAGGAAGTTGACCACCTCGCGGATGGTCGGCACGGCGTGCTTGTGCTGGGTGAGGCCCATCGCCCAGCAGACGATGACCTTCTTCGAGGCCAGCACCAGCCGGCCGAGCTCCTCGATCTGCTCCCAGGGCAGGCCGGTCGCGGCGAGGACGTCCGCCCGCTCGGTCTTGCCCGCCTGCGCCTCGAACTCCTCGTAGCCGTGGCAGTGTTCGGCGACGAAGGCGCGGTCGACGCCGTCCTGTTCCAGGATGATCCGGTTGAGCGCGCGGAACAGCGCGAGGTCCCCGCCGGGGCGGATCTGCAGGAAGAGATCGGTCAGCTTGGTGCCCTGGCCGACCAGGCCGCGCGCGTGCTGCGGGTTCTTGAACCGCTCCAGGCCCGCCTCCGGCAGCGGGTTCACGCTGACGACGGTGGCGCCGGCCCGCTTGGCGCGCTCCAGGGCGGAGAGCATCCGGGGGTGGTTGGTGCCCGGGTTCTGGCCGGCCACGATGATCAGGTCGGCCTGGTAGAGGTCCTTGAGGCTGACGCTGCCCTTGCCGACGCCGAGCGTCTCGGTGAGCGCCGAACCGGACGACTCGTGGCACATGTTGGAGCAGTCCGGCAGGTTGTTGGTGCCCAGGCGGCGGGCGAACAGCTGGTAGGCGAAGGCGGCCTCGTTGCTGGTGCGGCCGGAGGTGTAGAAGGCGGCGCCGTCCGGGGTGTCCAGGGCGCGCAGCTCCTGCGCGATCAGCGCGAAGGCGTCGTCCCAGGAGACCGGGGTGTAGTGGGTGGCGCCCTCGTCGAGCAGCATCGGCTGGGTGAGCCGGCCCTGCTGGCCGAGCCAGTAGCCGGAACGCTCGGCGAGCTCGGCGACCGGGTGGGCGGCGAAGAACTCGGCCCGTATCCGGCGCTCGGTGGCCTCCTCGGCGACGGCCTTGGCGCCGTTCTCGCAGAACTCGGCGGTGTGCGTCTTGTCCGGCTCGGGCCAGGCGCAGCCGGGGCAGTCGAAGCCGTCCGGCTGGTTGACCTTGAGCAGGGTGGCAAGGGTGCGGCGGGCACCCATCTGCTCGGCGGCCATCCGCAGGCTGTGGCCGACGGCGGGCAGGCCGGCGGCCGCGTGCTGGGGTGCGGACACCTCGGGGGCGTCCTGCCCCGGGTCGCTCTGCGGGGCCTGCTTGGCCATGACTGCGCTCCTCGGGTTCTGCTGGGACGAACCGCCGCACCGTCGCGGGGGTCACGGACGCCCATCCTTCCACCTGCGCCGTGGCAACGGGAGGGCCGTCGGTAGAGTCTGGGCGTCATCACGGGAGGGGAGGGGCGCGTGCGAGTCGGTGACGTCCTCGACGGCCGGTACGAGCTGGCGGAGAAGCTCGGGCAGGGCGGTTTCGGGGTGGTGTGGCGGGCCCAGGACAGCCGGATGCGGAGGCCGGTGGCGGTCAAGGTCATCGGGCACCACGGCGACAACCAGGCGAAGGCCGCGCTGCGGTTCGTCCGGGAGGCCTGCGCGGCCGGCAACCTCTCGCACCCGCACATCGTCACGGTGCACGACCTCGGGCAGTGCGAGCTCGGCGGCCAGGAGGTCACCTTCCTGGTGATGGAGCTGCTCACCGGCCGCACCCTGACCGAGGTGCTGCGGGCGGGGGTGCCCGAGCCGGCGCTCAGCCTGCGCTGGGGGCAGCAGATCAGCGGTGCGCTGGCGGCGGCGCACGACGCGGGCATGGTGCACCGGGACATCAAACCGGACAACGTCATGATCACCGAGGCCGGGCACCTGAAGGTGCTGGACTTCGGGATCGCCCAGCTGGACACGGGGGCGGGCGGACTGACCACCACCGGGACGATCGTCGGCAGCCCGGCGTACATGGCGCCCGAGCGGTGGACCGGCGGCCGGGTGGACGGGCGGGCCGACCTCTACGCGCTGGGCTGCGTGCTGGTCGAACTCTTCACCGGGGCACGGCCGTTCGGCGGGGACTCGACGCCGGTGCTGATGTACCAGCACCTCAACGAGGTGCCGGCGCCGCTGGACCCGGCGCAGTTCGGGCTGCCGCCGCAGGTGGCCGGGCTGGTCGCGGAGCTGCTGGCGAAGGACCCGGCGGACCGGCCGGCCGACGCCCGTACGGTCGAGCGGCGGTTGGCGGAGCTGGCGGGGTGGCAGGGCGGCGGCGCGGGGGCCGTCGCGGCGGTGCCGACGGTGGTGGAGCGGTCTGCGCCGGCGCCGGCTCCGGCTCCGGTGCCGACGCCGGTTCCGGTGGGCCCGGTGGTGCCGCCCGCGCCGGTCGCGCCCCCGCCCGTACCGCCGGTCGCGCCGCCCGTGCCGCCGGCGGCCCCGCCCACGCCGCCGCCCGCGTCGGCGGTGCTGTCCCCGCTCACCACCCCGCCGGTGGTCGCTGCCCCGCCGACCGCGGAGGCCGTACGGGCCGGGCTGCGCGAGCGCCGCTCGGTCGCCTACCGGGCGGCGACGGCGGGCGAGTCGGCGATCCAGCTGCAGGCGATCGCCCAGGAGTGCGTCACCGCGCTCGGCGCGACCGACCGGGACACGCTGGGCACCTGGCGGGACTTCACCTGGTACCTCAGCCGGGCCGGGGACCTGGACGGCGCGATCCGGCTGCTGTCCACCGTCGTGGCGGACATGGCCTCGGCGCTCGGCCCGGCCGATCCGGACACCCTGGGCGCCCGCTACCACCTGGCGTGGTGCATCGGCGAGAGCGGCTCGACCGTCACCGCGATCCGGCTGCTGCACGAGCTGCTGCCGGACCTGACCGCGGCCTGGGGCCCGCAGGACAGCCGGGTGCTGAAGGCCCGGCACGACCTCGCCGTCCACCAGGCCAACCGGGGTGACCTGCAGAGCGCCGTGGTCCAGCTGCACGCGCTGCTGCCCGACCTCGCCCGCAGCCTGGGCGAGCACCACCCGAGCACCGTCCAGGTCTGGCAGGACCTGGCCCGCTACCAGCAGCAGCTGGCCCAGGCCGGCCGCAAGGGGCTCGGCGGTCCGAACCGCCGCAAGGCGCCGAGGATGAGCCCGATCGAGGCGCTGGTGCTGGTCCGGCGGCTGCGGGTGTGGGACTTCGCCACCGACCAGGAGGCCCGGGCCTGCATCGACGCGTTCGACCGGGGGATGGGCCTGAAGGGCCTCGTGGACCTGGTGTTCGAGGCCCCGGACCACGTCTCGGACGAGGACCTGGTGGAGGAGATGTTCGGGCCATGAGCCGTCAGCCCACCATCGCCGGGGCCGGCAGGGCGGCCAGCGCGCGCAGCAGCGCCCGGGCGGCGGCGTCGTTCTGCCGGAAGGCCGGCGCATTGGTGCGCGGGCGGGCGAAGGCGGCCGCCGAGCGCAGGCTGGTGTGCGGGCCGAGTGCGGTGCGGCGGGGGTGCGGGGCGCCGCCCAGGGCGGGGTCGAGCAGCCGGCTGTCGGCGGGGGCGATGGTGACCAGGCCGGAGCGGTGGGTGTACTCCTCGTCGCTGACCACCTCTTCCACCACCCGTCCGGCGCGGTGCAGTCGGCGCAGCACCGGGTCGAGGGTGCGGGCCAGCGCGTGCTTGGGCAGGTACCCCTCGACCAGCGCGGTGGCGGTCACGGTGTGGCCGGGCACGGTGGTGCCGGAGGCCCGCCAGGTGCCGGTGGCCTCGTCCCGTTCGACCCGCACGCCGGCGCCGAGGAAGCGCACCACCCCGGCCTCGGAGAGGGCGAGCAGCTGGCGCAGCCGGAAGCCGGGCGGGCCGGAGGCGAGGAAGCTGAAGTAGCCGAAGAACCACTCGTCCACCTCCTCGGCGACCGAACGGGCGGTGAGCCGACCGGCGGCGAGCACCCGGGGGAGCTGGCCGAACAGCGAGAGCAGGGCGAGGAAGGCGCCGAGGTCGGCGCTGTGCGCGGGGTCGCGGCGCCGGTCGGCGTCGGCGGTGACGTAGTCGCGCAGGTGGGCCTGGAGCTCTTCGGCGGAGCCGAGTTCGAGCCCGGCCAGCGGGTGGTCGAGCCGTTCGAAGTCGATCCGGTCGGCCGGGTCGGGGACGGCCTCGGCGACGAGGGCGGCGAGTTCGGGGGAGTACCAGGCGTGCCGGTCGTACCGGGCGAGGAACTCGGGCCAGGGCAGGGCGGTGCGCTCGGGGTGGGCGTGGAACAGCTCGTGGTAGTGCCCGAAACCGACCTCCTTGGCCATCAACGGCCAGACGTCGCGCCGCAGTTCGAGCGGTCGGTCGGTGGCGAGCAGGGCGTCCACGGCGGCCGCGTCGAAGTACCGGGGGAGCGGGGCGGGTGGGCCCTGGAGCCGGTACTCGGTCTTGGAGTGGTACGGGACGCCGCGCCGGGAGCCGAGGTGGAGCACCGGTTCGCGGCCGGACGGGCGGTAGCGCAGCCCGGGTCCGTCGCCGTCGGGTTCGAAGCGGCCGCCGCGGCCCTCGGTGAGCAGCGCGACCAGGTCGACCGAGGCGAGGCCGAGGCCGCGCACCACCACCTGCTCGCCGGGGGCGATCCCGGCCAACTCGGCCTCGGCGTCGGCGGAGTAGGCCGGCGGGAGGTGGAAGCGGCGGTGCCGGGCGGCGAACTCGGCGTCGGCGGCGTGGCGCGGGTGCGGGGCGGAGTCGAGGTGGCCGAGGGTGAGGGCGACGTGGTCGGCGGTGAGCGTCCGGTCGGTGAGGTGGACGGTCTGCGGGCCGTCGGTCGGGCCGTCGATCCGGTGGGCGGTGTCCCGGTGGACGGTGACGGTGATGTGCGGCGGCAGGTCGGCGACGGCGCGGCGGAACACCCAGTCCAGGTAGGCGCTCTGGGCGCGCCGGGTGGGGAAGTCGGTGGGCGCGAGGCCTTGCAGCTCGGCCCGTACGGACGGGTCGGCGACCTCCCGGTAGGGCGCGAACTCGCCCTGCCGCCGGGCCCATTCGGCCAACGAGGGGCCGGGGCGGACCGGGCCGTCCATGGTGGCGCGTTCGTCGGTGAACATGGTGACGTCCTCGGCCATCGAGTTCATCCGCAGCAGCGGGGACTGGTCGTGGCGCCAGATCCGGCCCGCGCCGGGCGGGTACGGGTCGACCAGGTGGACGTCCAACGGCCGCTCGGCGGGCAGGAGTTCGGCGGCGTTGGCGGCGATCCGCTCCAGCAGCCCGGTGCCGCGCGGTCCGGCGCCGACGATCACGAGCACGGTCATGCCCGCACCACCTTGACGAAGGCCGCGCGGGCGCGCTGGAGCGGGGTGGGCGGCAGGCCGTCCCGGGTGGCTCCCCTGGCGTAGTGCCGTTCGACGTAGTACTGCCCGATGGACAGCAGGGTGGTGACCACCAGGTACCAGATGGTGGCGACCATCAGCATCGGGACGACCCGGTAGGACTGCAGGTAGACCAGCTGCACCGAGTAGAGCAGGTCGGAGACGGCCAGCACGCTGACGATGCTGGTGCCCTTGAGCGCGCCGATCAGCATGTTCCCGGCGGTCGGCACGATCGAGCGCATCGCCTGCGGCACCACGATCCGGCGCAGCACCCGCCGGCGGCCCAGCCCGAGCGCGGCCGCCGCCTCCAGCTGGCCGCGGTCGACGGAGAGGATGCCGCCGCGGATCACCTCGGCGGCGTACGCGGTCTCCAGCAGGGTGAGGCCGATGACGGCGGTCAGGGTGGGGCCGATCAGGTTGACGGTCTTCACGGTGACGAACTCGGGGCCGAAGGGGATGCCGAGGCCGAGGGTCGGGTAGAGCGCGCCGATGTTGAAGAAGAACAGCAGCTGCACCAGTGGCGGGGTGGACCGGAAGATCCAGATGTAGCCCCAGCTGAGGGTGCGCAGCACCGGGTTGGCGGACATCCGCATCGTGGCGAGGACGGTGCCGAGGACGAAGCCGAGGGCGAGGGTGACGCCGGTCAGCCAGAGGGTCAGGGTGAGGCCGCTCAGTACGGACCGCGCGGTGAACCAGTCGGCGACCACGCTCCACTGGAAGGCCTTGTTGCGGATCACCGAGTTGACCGCCATCGCGGCCAGCAGCAGCGCGACCGCGGCGGCGGCCCACTGGCCGGGCTTGCGGCGGGCGACGATCCGGGCCTCGGGCTCGGGGGCCGGCGGCGGGGCGGGGCTCTCGGAGCGGGCGGGGGCGGGCAGGACGTCCTGTGGGGTGGCCATGGCGGCGGCTCCTGGGCGGAGTGCGGGCGGGGACGGGCACGGCGGTGGTCACGTACGCGGGTCTCTGGCGTCGGCCCGCGTCCCTCAACGCGGCCGGCGCCTGGCACTGCACTCCGCGTCGATCGTACGCATGCGCGATCGACGGCTGTCAAGGGTGACCGAGGCGTGGTCGGGGCCGGTCGGAGCATGTTGGAAAAGCGACAGGAGATCGCAACAGTGCGGCAATGATGGGTGGTTGACGTACCGCTCGGCCGACTGCTCAACTTGAGGCCATGTACGCCGAGCAGCCCCTGGTCACCCGCGACCACATCGACTTCGGTCGGGTGTGGTCCGCGGCGTGTCGCGGCTGACCCGGCAGCGGGCCGCACGTCCGGCCTGATCTCCCGGCGGGGAGCCCTCCCTCGGTTCGCCCCGTCACGGGCCGGTAGTCGTCGCCGACCGGCGACGCGTCAGGCCATCGCTGCCGCCGACGACTTCGCACCGCACTCCGGCAGTTTCCCGCCCTCGCACTTCACCGTCACGTGCCCGACGGCCGCCCCGCCGCGGCCGCCTCCGGCCTGCCCACCCGCAGTCCACCGGACTCCGCTCACCCGAAAGGTTCCGTCATGCCCGTCGAATTCCTCGGCATCGCCGCCACCGGCGACGGTTCGGAGACCGCCCCGCGCACCACCGCCGCCTTCGACCGCGACTACACCCTGCGGCTGGCCCGGGCGCACGAGGACCACGGCTGGGACCGGGTGCTCTTCGCGTACGGCTCCGGCTCCCCGGAGCCGGCCGCCGCCGCGGCCTTCCTCGCCTCGCACCTCGACCGGCTGCAGATCCTGCTCGCGCACCGGCCGAACGTCTCCTACCCGACCTTCGCCGCCAAGACCTTCGCGACCCTGGACCGGATCAGCGACGGCCGGCTGACCGTCCACTTCATCACCGGCGGCACCGACCACGAGCAGCAGCGCGAGGGCGACTTCCTCACCAAGGACCAGCGCTACGAGCGCACCCGCGAGTACATCGGCATCGTGAAGAAGGCGTGGACCAGCCGAGAGCCCTTCGACCACGAGGGCCCGCACTACCGCTTCAACGACTTCGTCTCCGACGTCTTCCCCGTGCAGCAGCCCCGCCCGGCGGTCTCCTTCGGCGGCTCCTCGGACGCGGCCTACGCGGCCGGCGGCGCCGAGGCGGACATCTACTGCCTCTGGGGCGAGCCGCTGGCCCGTACCGCCGAGCAGATCGAGCGGGTGAAGGAGGCGGCGCGGGCCGCCGGCCGGACGGACGTGCCGCGGATCCAGGTGGCGTTCCGGCCGATCATCGCGCCGACCGAGGAGCTGGCCTGGGAGAAGGCGCACCGCACGGTGGCCGCGATCAGGGCCCGTCGGGAGAGCGGGCAGCTCGCTCCCCGCCGCCGTCCGGTCACGGACCAGCCCGAGACCGCGACACCGGAAAACGTCGGTTCCCAGCGGTTGATCGAGATCGCCGAGGCCGGCGAGCGCTACGACCGCGCGCTGTGGACCCCGACCGCCGCGGCCACCGGCGGCGCCGGCAACTCCAACGCGCTGGTCGGCACCCCGGAGACGGTCGCCCAGGCGCTGCTGGACTACTACGACCTGGGCGTGGACATCCTCTCCGCCCGCGGCTACGACCTGCTGGGCGACGCGATCGACTTCGGCCGCCACGTCATCCCGATCGTCCGCGAGGAGGTCGCCAAGCGGGACGCCGCCAAGGCCGAGGCGGCGGCGCGGGCCCGGCACGAGCGCGACCAGCTGATCGCGGTGCAGGCGTGAGCGACGGGCACGGCAGCGGGTTCCGGCGGGTCACCCTGGACGACCCGCTGGTCGAGCCGCTGCTGCGCGAGCTCACCCACGAGTACGTCAGCCGCTACGGCCCCGACGCGCACCAGGAGATGACCCGCTACCCGGGTGAGGCCTTCGCCGAGCCGCACGGCGTGCTGCTGCTCCTGCTGGAGGACGGCGAGCCGGTGGCCGGCGGCGCGTACAAGCGGTACGACGAGCACACCGCCGAGCTGAAGCGGATGTGGACCCACTCCGCGCACCGCCGCCGCGGCCTGGCCCGCCGGGTGCTGGCCGAGCTGGAGCGGACCGCGGCCGCCGCCGGGTACCGCCGGTTGTACCTCACCACCGGCCCGCGCCAGCCCGAGGCCAAGGGCCTCTACCTGGCCGCCGGCTACACCCCGCTGTTCGACGTCACCGCCGACCCGATGACCGTCGGCCCGCTCCCCTTCGAGAAACCCCTGCCGGTCCTGCTCCCGACCCACTGAAAGGCCCCTCGTGAGAACCACCACCGCCTCCCGCCGCCTGCTCGCGGCCGCCGCCCTGCTGCCGCTCCTGGCGCTGGCCGCGTGCGGTTCGGACCCGACGATCGCGGGCGCGGCGGGGGCGAGCGGGTCCGCCGCCACCGAGGACGTCGTCTCCGGCCTGGCCAGGTCCGAGGCCGCCGCCGCCCTGCTGCCCGAGGAGGTGCGCTCCTCCGGTGTGCTGAAGTTCGGCTCCTCCTTCGGCGCCCCGCCCAGTGCCTTCTACGCCGACCAGTCCGGCAAGAAGCCGGTCGGGGTGGACGTGGACTTCACCGACGCGGTGGCCAAGCTGCTCGGCCTGACCGTGCAGCGCGAGGACGCTGTCTTCGAGACCATCCTGCCCGCCCTGGACAG
This sequence comes from Kitasatospora sp. NPDC101155, assembly GCF_044768305.1. Classification (NCBI taxonomy): domain Bacteria; kingdom Bacillati; phylum Actinomycetota; class Actinomycetes; order Kitasatosporales; family Streptomycetaceae; genus Kitasatospora; species Kitasatospora sp. NPDC101155. The sequence goes on from NZ_JBIWPN010000006.1 coordinate 277,006, forward strand.
CGGCAAGTTCGACGTCGGCACCGGCAACTTCGGGGTCACCACCGCCCGTCTGAAGATCATCGACTTCGTCACCTACATCGACGACGGCCAGGGCTTCGCGGTGAAGAAGGACAACACGGCGATCCAGCCGATCACCGACCTGACCCAGCTCTGCGGGCTGACCATCGGCACCGGCGCCGGCACCACCTTCGAGACCACGCTCAACGGCAAGAAGGGCGTCTGCGCCGACGCCGGGAAGAAGCCGTACGAGGTCAAGGCGTTCAGCGAGGGCGGCGCGCTGCTGACCAGCCTCCAGCAGGGCCGGGTGGACGTCGAGATGTCCACCATCAACGGACTGCGCCACCAGGCCGCGCAGGAGGCCGCCGGGACCCGCTTCCTCAACGAGTTCCACCGGCTGGACGTCGGCTTCGCCTTCAAGAAGGGCTCCAAGCTCACCCCGGCCTTCCAGGCGGCGGTCAACCAGCTGATCAAGGACGGGACGTACCAGCAAATCCTCAAGAAGTGGGGGCTCGCCGACTCGGCCATCCCGCAGTCGCAGATCAGTCCGCCCGAACACCCCTGACCTCAGGGCCCGTTGAAGGAGTCCCCCGATGACCGTCAGCACCGAAGCGGCACCGGCCCCGCCGAGACCCACCGCCGGGCCAGGCCTCGACCCCGGAGAGCTGGACGGCCTGCGGACCGTCCCCGCCCGGCACCCCTGGCGCTGGGCGACCGGGATCGCCGCCCTCGTCCTGCTGGCCCAGTTCGCCCACGGCCTGGCCACCAACCCCGCCTGGGACTGGGCCACCTTCCGGCTCTACTTCACCGCCGACACCATCCTCCAGGCGATCGGCCGCACCCTCGAACTCACCGCCTACGGCACCGTGCTGGGCTTCGCGCTCGGCGCCGTGGTGGCCGCGATGCGACTCTCCCGCAGCGCGATCCTCCGGACCGTCGCCTGGGCCTACGTCTGGGTCTTCCGCTCGATCCCGCTGATCGTCCAGCTGGTGTTCTGGTTCAACCTCTCCTACCTCTACAAGCGGTTCGGCTTCGGCATCCCGTTCGGCCCGACCTTCGGCGAGTTCGAGACGGTCGGCGTGCTCGGCGCGCTGGGCGCCGCAGTGCTCGGACTCGGGCTGCACCAGGCCGCGTTCGCCGCCGAGATCATCCGCGGCGGCGTCGTCGCGGTGGACGCCGGCCAGCGCGAGGCCGCCGCCGCGCTCGGCATCCCGCGCTGGCGGCAGGGCCGGCGGATCGTGCTGCCGCAGGCCATGCGCGGCATCCTGCCGGCCGCGGCCAACGAGGTGGTCTCGCTGCTCAAGGGCACCTCGGTGGTCTACGTGATGGCGATCGGCGAGCTGTTCTACCAGACCCAGGTCATCTACGGCCGGACCGGCCGGGTGGTGCCGCTGCTGATGGTCGCCACCGTCTGGTACGTGGTGCTGACCACCGTGCTGTCGATCGGCCAGTACTACGTCGAGCGTTACTTCTCCCGGGGTGCCCGGCGCACCCCGCCGCCCACCCCGCTGCAGCGCCTGCGGGCCTTCGCGGGGAGCCTGCCCGCCCGTACCTCCGGAGGACGTCCATGACCACGCTCACGAAGCCGCAGACCGCCCCGATGGTGCAGGTCCGCGGCCTGCACAAGAGCTTCGGCCCGCTGGAGGTCCTGCGCGGGGTCGACCTGGACGTCCCGGCCGGCTCGGTCACCGTGGTGCTCGGCCCGTCCGGCTCCGGCAAGTCCACCCTGCTGCGGGCGATCAACCACCTGGAGAAGCTCGATCGCGGCTACGTCGCGATCGACGGCGAGCTGATCGGCTACCGGCGCTCCGGCGACCGGCTGTACGAGCTCAAGGAGCGCGAGGTGCTGCGCCAGCGCACCGGCATCGGCTTCGTGTTCCAGAACTTCAACCTCTTCCCGCACCTGACCGTGCTGGAGAACCTGGTCGAGGCGCCGATCGCCGCGCTGGGCCGCCCCCGCGCCGAGGCCAGGTCCACGGCGCTGGCCCTGCTGGAGCGGGTCGGGCTGGCCGACAAGGCCGCCGCGTACCCCCGGCAGCTGTCCGGCGGGCAGCAGCAGCGCGTCGCCATCGCCCGGGCACTGGCCCTGGAGCCCAAGGTGCTGCTCTTCGACGAGCCCACGTCGGCGCTCGACCCGGAGCTGGTCGGCGAGGTGCTGGACGTCATCAAGGACCTCGCCCGCAGCGGCACCACGATGATCGTGGTCACCCATGAGATCGGCTTCGCTCGCGAGGTCGCCGACACCGTCGTCTTCATGGACGGCGGCGTGGTGGTCGAGCAGGGCCCGCCCGCCGAGGTCCTGGACCGCCCGCGGCACGAGCGCACCCGGGCCTTCCTGGCCAAGGTGCTGTAAACCCGGCAAATCCCCCGAACCCCCTTTCACCGAGCAGGAGTTCCGCCATGTCCCTACCCCGTCGCGCCCTCGTGACCGCCGCCGCGCTCGCCGCCGCCCTCACCCTGGCCGGCTGCGGCAGCGGGGCCACGGGCGCCGCGGCGGACCTCGCCCCGGCCAAGGGCAGCACCGCGCCGAACGGCACCGTGGTGAACCTGTCGGCCAAGCAGAACCGGGTGACCACCGCCAAGGTCGACGCGATCGCGGCGCTGGTGCCGGAGGAGATCAGAAAGCGGGGCACCCTGAAGGTCGTCGACTCCATCGGCACCACCCCGCCGCTGGACTTCTACGCCGACGACGACAAGACGATCATCGGCGTCGAGCCGGACATCGCCTCGCTGATCGGCGACGTGCTCGGCCTCAAGGTCGAGTTCAACCCGGTCTCCTGGGAGAACATCTTCGTCGGCCTGGACAGCGGCAAGTACGACGCCGGCCTGTCCAACATCACCGTCACCGAGGAGCGCAAGGAGAAGTACGACTTCGCCACCTACCGGCTGGACGTGCTCGGCTTCGAGGCGAAGAAGGGCAGCGGCCTCAAGGTCACCGGCGCCGAGGACCTGGCCGGCCGCACCGTCGGCGTCGCCACCGGCACCAACCAGGAGAAGCTGCTGCTCTCCTGGAGCGAGGAGAACGTCCGGGCCGGCCTCAAGCCGATCGACATCAAGTACTTCTCCGGCACCGAGTACTACCTCGCGCTCTCCTCCGGCCGGATCGACGTCTACACCGGGCCCAACCCCAGCCTGGCCTTCCACGCCGTGCAGACCGGCCAGACCGAGGTGGTCGGCACCTACTCGGGCGGCGGCGCGGACGTCCTCGGCAAGATCGCGGCGACCACCCACAAGGACAACGGCCTGGTCAAGGCGCTGAACGGGGCGATCAACGAGGTGATCAGGAACGGCACGTACGGGCAGGTGCTCAAGCGCTGGGGCCTGGACAGCGAGGCGGTGCAGACCTCCGAGATCAACCCGGTCGGCCTGCCCAAGCCCAAGCCCTGAGGGCTTGCCCGTTCACCTGCTCGTCCCCGCCCGCCGCTATGGTGACCCATCCGACGGCGAACGACGTACGGGCGCGGTCGAGTTGGGGGAGGGCATGCACAAGGGCGAGGTGCTCGACGGTCGCTTCCGCTTGGACGAGCTCCTGGGCAGGGGCGGCTTCGGCGTGGTCTGGCGGGCGACCGACACGTGGCTGGAGCGGGAGGTCGCGGTCAAGCTTCTGCTGGCCGAGCACGCCGCCGACCGGGAGGCCGTCGGGCGCTTCGTCCGCGAGGCCAAGGTGGCCGGCGGCCTCTCCAACCCGCACATCGTCACGGTGCACGACTACGGCCGGGTCGCGGACGGCGACGGGGAGACCCACTACCTGGTGATGGAGGTGGTCCGCGGCCGGCCGCTGTCCGCGATCCTCAAGGACGGCCCGCCCGACCACGGGCGCGCGCTGGCCTGGATGGAGCAGGTCTGCGAGGCGCTCGACGCGGCGCACCGCAGCGGCGTCATCCACCGGGACATCAAGCCCGAGAACGTCATGATCGCGGACGGCGGGGACCGGGCGAAGGTGCTGGACTTCGGCATCGCCCGGCTGCTCACCCAGTCCACCGGACTCACCTCCACCGGCAGCGTGGTCGGCACCGTCCCGTACCTGGCGCCCGAGTGCTGGTCCGGCGGCACCGTCGACGGCCGGGCCGACCTCTACGCGTTCGGCGTGATGCTGTACGAGGTCAGTACCGGCCGACGGCCCTTCCACGCCGACTCCCCGTACGAGTACATGCACAAGCACATGGCGGCGACCCCGCCGCGGATCCGCAGCCACGACCCGGCGCTGGCCGACCTGGTCGCCCAGCTGCTCGCCAAGCGGCCCGCCGACCGGCCGGCCGACGCCGCCGAGGTGCTGGAGCGGCTGCGCCGGATCCGGCCCGGGATGCCGCGGCCGGACGACCCCAGCCCGGAGCAGCTGCGCCGCCGCGCCGACCAGGCCTGGCAGCGCGGGGCCGACGGCAGGGCGGCGGAGGCCGTGGAGATGCTGCTGAAGCTGGTCCCCGACTTCGCCCGGATCTGCGGCCGGGCCGATCCCCGCACCCTGCGCACCTGCCACGACCTGGCCCTCTGGCTGGCCCGGGACGGCAGCCGGGGCGCCGCCGTCGAACTGCTGGAGGCGCTGACGCTGGAGCCGGGCGCCGCCCCGGAGGCCCGGGCCGACCTGCGGCGCGACCTCGCGCACTGGCAGCGGGAGGCCGCCCGGCTCGGCCCGGGCGAGCGGAGGGACCTAGACCTGGGGGTGCTGCTCGGCGGCGGCGCGCAGGGCCGCTGAGGCGCCGACGGCGATCGGGTCGCCGTGCCCGAAGACCACCGTCTCCACCGGCAGGGCGGCCAGCCGGTGGAAGGAGGCGAGGGCCTGCGCCGGGTCGGTGTTGAACACCCCGGGCCGGGTCTGGCCCTGGACGTTGGACACGGTGTCCCCGGTGAACAGCACCCCGGGCCCGGGCAGGTGCAGCGCGATGCTGCCGTCGGTGTGCCCGGGCACGTGCGCGACCACCGCGCCGCCGCCGACGTCCAGCACGTCCCCGTCCTCGACCTCGCGGTGCACCGGGCAGGGCTCGGCGGGCGGGATCGGCGGCAGGCCGTCCCACAGCTGCTGCTCGAAGGCGTTCAGCACGGGCGCCGCCGCCGGCTGCTCGCGGCGGACGACCTGCGCCTCCAGCCGGTGCGCCACCACCTCGGCGCTCCAGCGGCGGGCCAGCTCGGCGGCCGAGCCGGTGTGGTCCTCGTGGTGATGGGTGAGCACGATCCGGCGCAGTGCGGCCGGATCCAGCCCGATGGTGCGGATGCCCTTCTCGATCCCGTCCGCCGACCCGGCGATGCCGGTGTCGATCAGGGTCAGTCCGTGGTCGTCCCGCCACAGGTAGGCGGTGCCGAACTCCAGGGTGATCATGTGCAACTCGTCGCGTACCCGGGTGATCTCCATGCCCGCATCCTGCGCCCGCGGGCGCCGTCGCACGCCCGCGTTCGCTCTGGGCCTGTCCCCGGCGCCGGCGGCCCGCTCCCGGCGGGATCCGGGTGTCAACCGTACGGGTCGCCGATTCGGGCCCCCGGGCTCCTGCGGGATTTGATGGGAATTCGCCCATCGGGACGGCCTGGTCCGCCGCCCCGGGCCGTTGATATACCTCGTTGCCAGACTCGGGAGCGGTGTCCGCGCCGCCCCGGTGAGCTGCGACGAAAGGCTGGTGACGGATCGATGAAGCTCCTCCGCGTCGGACCCCCGGGCGCCGAGCGCCCGGTCGTGCTGGGCGAGGACGGCACCGCGTACGACCTCTCCGGGCGGGCCCGCGACCTCGACGGGGCCTTCCTGCCCGGGCTGGACACCGCCGAGCTGGCCCGGGAGGTGGCCGCCGGACTGCTGCCGGTGGTGGACCTGGACGGCCTGCGGGTGGGCGCGCCGGTGGCCCGGCCCGGCAAGGTGGTCGGCATCGGGCTCAACTACCGCGACCACGCGGCGGAGGCCGGGGCCGCGATCCCGGCCGAGCCGGTGATCTTCCTCAAGCCGAGTTCCACCGTGGTCGGCCCGTACGACGAGGTACTGGTGCCGCGCGGCGGCGAGAAGACCGACTACGAGGCCGAGCTGGCGATCGTGATCGGCCGCACCGCCCGCTACCTGGACTCGCACGCCGAGGCCGCCGGGGTGATCGCCGGCTACACGATCGCCAACGACGTCACCGAGCGGGCCTTCCAGTTCGAGCGCGGCGGCCAGTGGGACAAGGGCAAGTCGGCGGAGACCTTCACCCCGCTCGGGCCCTGGCTGGTCACCGCCGACGAGGTGGCCGACCCGCAGGCCCTGGAGCTGCGGCTCTGGGTCAACGGTGAGCAGCGGCAGCACGGCAACACCGCCGAGATGATCTTCCCGGTGCTCGAACTCGTCCGTTACGCGAGCCAGTTCATGGTGCTGGAGCCCGGCGACGTGATCGTCACCGGCACCCCGGCCGGGGTCACCCTGGGCCGCCCGGGCACGCCGTTCCTCGCCCCGGGCGACGTGGTCGAGATCGAGATCGACGGCCTCGGCCGCCAGCGCCAGGTGCTCGGCAAGGCCTGAGGCCTTGCCGGCCCCGGGCGCACCCGACCCTTGGCACGGGGGTCGGGAGCCCAGCCCGGGTCACCGCCCGCCCAGTACCTCGCGCAGCCGCGCGGCCCGGTCCGTCCGCGGACCGTCCAGCGCGAGCAGCCCCGCCAGCACCTCCGCCGTCTGCGGGTCGTGCAGCGCCGTCGCCGCCGCCATCGCCGCGAACTGGTCCACCAGCCAGTCGCGCAGCTCCGCCACCGGCAGCGCGCGCCCCTCGTCCAGCCAGCTCAGCGACGCGCCCTCGACCACCGCGATCCACGAGCGCACCAGCAGGGTCAGCCGCGGCCCGGGCTCCCGCACCCCCAGGTGCCGTACCGTCCGCTTGAGCGCCACCCGCCGGACGTCGTCCACGATCGCCGAGGTGCGGGCCGTCTCCACCACCGAACCGCCGCGCAGCAGCGCCGAGTAGCCCGCCTCGTGCTCGGCCACGAAGTCGAAGTAGCCGTCCAGCACGGCCGCCAGCTGCTCGGACGGTGTCCCGCTCGGCGGGACGGTGAACCGGCTGGTCAGCTCGTCCGCCGCGGTGCGCAGCGCGGCCTCGTACAGCTGCTGCTTGCCGCCCGCGAAGTAGCGGTAGACCAGCGGCCGGGAGGCCCCGGCGGCCTCGGCGACGTCGTCCAGGCCCACCTCCTCGGGCGGCCGGGAGGCGAACAGCTCCAGGGCGACCGCGATCAGCTGCTCGCGCCGCTGTTCGACCGGCAGTCGCCGGTAGCCGGTGCGGCGCGGGCGCGGGCCGGGTTCGGCCGGGGTGGGGGCCGGGTCGGCTGCCGTGGTGGGGCGGGCTTCCATGGCGGCCAGCGTAATGGGCGTCGGACGGATCGGGACCTGTCGGGCACGGATCTTTCCGAACGGGCGTTTGCGGTGCCCACCATCCGTCAAATCCCGGGCGGGTGCAGGTCAACAGGTCCGCGGCAGGGGCTTGCAATCGGCCCGGGCAACGCGATGATGTCCGAATGGCTGAAGAACTGCTCACCTCCGACGGCGACACCCCGCGCCGCATCGCCGACGACTACGTCCGCGCCCTGGCCGACCTCGACCCGCTGACCGCGGTGTACCTCGGCCTCGACCCCGAGGACGACCGACTGCTCGACCTCTCCCCGGCCGGCACCGAGGCGATCGCCGACCTCGGTCGCCGCACCCTGGCCCGGCTGGACGAGGCCGAGCGGGCCGGCGCCGCCGAGGACGAGGCCGAGCGTCGCTGCGCCCGACTGCTGCGCGAGCGGCTGAGCGCCGAACTCGCCGTCCACGACGCGGGCGAGAACTTCCGTGCGGTGCGCAACCTGGGGTCCCCGGTGCACAACACCCGGGATACCTTCACCCTGATGCCCACCGGTACCGAGGCCGAGTGGCGGGTGGTCGGCCGACGGCTGGCCCGCCTCCCGCTGGCGCTGGAGCAGTACCGGCAGACCCTGGCCGAGGGTGTCGAGCGCGGCCTGCTCTCCGGTCCCCGCCAGGTGGCGACGGTGATCGGGCAGTTCGGCGAGTGGCTGGACGGGGAGGTGCCCGGCGGCTGGTTCGGGCAGTTCGTCCAGGACGCGCCCCAGGCCGTGCACGCCGAGCTGTCCGCCCACGCGGTGGCCGCCGCCGAGGCGCTGGCCGCGCTGCGCGACTGGATGCGCGACGTGTACGCCCCGGCCGCCGCCGAGACCCCGGACCCGGTCGGCCGCGAGCGCTACGCCCGCTGGGTGCGCTACTGGACCGGCGCCGACCTGGACCTGGACGAGGCCTACGCCTGGGCCTGGGGCGAGTTCCACGACCTGTACGCGCAGATGACGGTCGAGGCCGGGAAGGTCCGTCCGGGCGCCGACCCGATGGCGGCGATGAAGTGGCTGGAGGCGGACGGCCCGGCCATGGAGGGCGCCGAGTCGACCCGGGAGTTCCTGCAGGGCCTGATGGACCAGGCGGTCCGGGACCTCCAGGGCACCCACTTCGACCTGGCCGAGCCGGTCACCCGGGTCGAGTCGCGGATCGCCCCGGCCGGCAGCGCCGCCGCGCCGTACTACACCGCGCCCTCGCTGGACTTCAGCCGCCCCGGGCGGACCTGGCTGCCGCTGCTCGGCAGGGAGCGCTTCCCGGTCTGGGACCTGGTCTCCACCTGGTACCACGAGGGCGTCCCGGGCCACCACCTGCAGCTCGCGCAGTGGAACTACGTCGCCGACCGGCTCTCCACCTACCAGGTGAGCCTCGGCGGGGTCAGCGCCAACCTGGAGGGCTGGGCGCTGTACGCCGAGCGCCTGATGGACGAGCTCGGCTACCTCACCGACCCGGGCCACCGCCTCGGCTACCTCAACGCCCAGATGATGCGGGCGCTGCGGGTCATCATCGACATCGGCATGCACCTCGGCCTGGACTTCCCGGCGGACTCCCCGTACAAGCCGGGCGAGCCGGTGAGCCCGGAGCACGCCCGCGAGTTCTTCGGGCTGTACTGCGGCCTGTCCGCCGACTTCCTGGACAGCGAGCTGGTCCGCTACCTGGGCATGCCCGGTCAGGCGATCGGCTACAAGCTCGGCGAGCGCGCCTGGCTGCGCGGCCGGGCGGCGGCGAAGGCGGCGCACGAGGCGCGCGGCGAGGAGTTCGACCTCAAGGCCTGGCACATGGCGGCGCTCTCGCAGGGCTCGCTGGGCCTGGACGACCTGGTCGCGGAGCTGTCGGCGCTGTAGGAGCCGTACGGAGCCGGGCCGTACGGAGCCGTAGGGAGCGGGGCCCCGGGACTCGGTCGCGAGTCCCGGGTCCCGGTCCGGACCGGTACGACCGACGGCGATCCGATTGAAAGCTTGCAGCAAGGCCTTGCAGTCAACCTCCGGCGCCTGCTTGACTCCTGGCGACCGTCCAGGGACCAAGGAGGCGCCGCCATGCTGCCCGACACCACGCCGGCCGAGTTCGACCTGCTCGTCGTCGGCGGCGCCGGAGTGGACACCATCGTCCGGGTCGAACGGCTGGAGATCCCGCCCGGCGACTCCCGGTTCGTCGAGCCGGTGCGCGACTACGTCGGCCACACCGGCAACGGCGTCGCCCTCGGCGCCCACCGGCTCGGCCTGCGCACCGCCTTCCTGGACTTCCTCGGCGACGACCCGCAGGGCGACCTGGTCCGCGCCCACTACCGGCGCCACGGCCTGCACTTCGCGCACCTGGTGAGCCCGCACGGCACCCCGCGCGGGGTCAACCTGGTGGACACGGCCGGCCGCCGGTTCTCCTTCTTCGACGGCCGCCACCCCGCCGACCTGCGGCTGCCGCGCGAGTTCCACCTCCCGTACGCCGAGCGCAGCCGGCACGTCCACCTCTCGATCACCGGCGTCAACCGGGACATGTACGGCGACCTCCACCGGCTCGGCCGCACCACCTCCACCGACCTGCACGACTGGGACGGCGCAGACCCGCACCACCGCGACTACGCCCTCAACTCCGACCTGGTGTTCCTCTCGGTGGCCGGCTGCCGCGGCCGGTACGAGGAGGTGATGCGCGCGATCCTCGCCGAGGGCCGGGCCGCGGTGGTCACCGCCACCGCGGGCGCCGAGGGCTGCCACCTGCTCACCCGCGAGGACGGCGTCCTGCGCCACCTGCCCGCCGTCGACCCGGGCCGCCCGGTGGTCGACACCAACGGCGCCGGGGACGCCTTCGTCGCCGGCTTCCTGTACGCCTGGTTCCGCGGCCACCCGCCGCTGGACTGCGCGCGAGCCGGCTCGGTGGCCGGCGCCTTCGCCTGCACCACCGCCGGTACGCACACCGACTTCATCACCGCGACCGAACTCGATACCCTGCTGCTCCGGTGACCGATTTCTCATCGACCTCCAAGCCCGCGGTAACAACCTTTCCAGGCTGAGACGTCATAGTCGTTGAGCGCACGCCGCCACCGACTACGGCAGGAGAGACGGACATGGGTCAGCACCGCCGCAAGAGGTCGCGCCGCCACCGTCTGCTCGCCCCCTCGTTGTTCGCCGGGCTGTCCGCCGTGGTGGTGGCCGCGGTGGTGACCGGGGCGCACGGGCTGAACCTGTCCGACGCGACGGTCGCCGGGAAGGCGGCCCGCAGCGTCCGGGCCGCCGCGCCGATGCCGACCGCCAGCCCGAGCGCCACCGCGGGCGAGCCCGCCCCGCCCGCCCAGGCCTCGGCCAGCACGCCGAGCGACAGTCCGACCCCCAGCGCCGCGCCGAACCCCGCCGACAGCCCCGCCGCCACCCCGACGGTCACCCCGTCGGCCACCCCCGACACCCACGGCGCCGCCCTCGGCACCACCGCCGCCGCCCCCGCCGACGACAAGGAGGCCGCCACCGTGGGCGCGCTGTTCAGCGGTTCGGTGGGGGCCGGCAACCATTTCTGCACCGCCAGCGTGCTGCACAGCGCGACCGGCAACCTGCTGCTGACCGCCGCGCACTGCATCACCAGCACCGACGGCGTGGTCTTCGCCCCCGGCTACCGTGACGGCTCCGCCCCGTACGGCACCTGGCAGGTGACCGCGGTCCACACCGCCAGCGGCTGGTCCCAGAAGGGCGACGTGGACGAGGACTTCGCGATCCTGGAGACCGCCCCCAGCAACGGCCGCAAGGTCGAGGACGTGGTCGGCGGCAACCGCCTGGGCGCCGGCGAGCCGTTCGGCGCCACCGTCCACCTCTACGGCTACCCGGCCGACGCCGAGACGCCGAGCCTGTGCACCAACACGACCGCCCAGCAGAGCGCCTACGAGCGCGTCATCCAGTGCCCGTCCTACCCGGCCGGCACCAGCGGCGGCCCGTGGATCGACGCCGCCACCGGTGACGTGGTCGGCGCCATCGGCGGCTACCAGCAGGGCGGCGACAGCGACGACACCTCGTACAGCGCCTACTTCGACCACACCATCGCGGACCTGTACGCCCAGGCCGAGTCCGCCGCGTCCTGAGCGCCCGGCCGGCGCGCGGGGGAGCGGAACGGCCCGCGCCCCCGCCGGTGCCCGCGCGCGTGAGGACCCGACCCCGCCATCGCCGGTCCTCTCCGGTTCCCACTGGTCCCCGAACATGACGAAGGCCCAGATCCGTGGATCAACTCCACTGATCTGGGCCTCAGTTGCACTTACTGCGAAGTGCCCCCGGTAGGATTCGAACCTACGCACCCGCCTCCGGAGGGCGGTGCTCTATCCCCTGAGCTACGGGGGCCTGTTGGCCTGTCGGCCGCTTCCGCGTTCCGACGGAATGAACACTACCAGGCTTCGGTCGCGGTCCGTGCACGGGTTTCCGGAAAGATCGTCGGGCGGGCCCGGTGGGCGGAAGTGTCCAAAGGCCGGACGGGGCGGCGGGGCCGCCGATACCCTCGGTGAGGTGTCGGGAGTGTCCGGGCGGGTCCTCGTGGTGGACGACAGCGAGGTGATCCGCCAGCTGATCAGGGTCAACCTGGAGCTCGAAGGCTTCGAGGTGGTGACCGCCGCCGACGGCGCCGAGTGCCTGGAGGTGATCCGCCGGGTGAAGCCCGACGTGGTGACCCTGGACGTGATGATGCCCCGGCTGGACGGCCTGCGGACCGCGGCCCGACTGCGGGCGACCCCGGACACCCGCCGGCTGCCGATCGCGATCGTGAGCGCCTGCACCCCGGCGGATCTGGACCTGGGGGAGACCGTCGGCGTGGACGGCTACCTCGGCAAGCCCTTCGACCCGGCCGACCTGGTGGCCCTGGTCCGGCGTCTGATGCGACTCACCGGGCAGCCCGAAGGGTTTCGCCCTGAGCGAACAGATCGCACGGATCGCGGCTGACATCCCTGGCGCAACGGCGCGGCGGCGTCTCAACCGGCAGTCAGGGCGTCTCAACCGGTAAACCGAGTGGCGGGCGGACACCCCGTCTCGCCTACGCTTGGCGTCGTGACCCCCGCAGACCTTTCCCAGGCAATCCAGGCCGCAGTGAGTTCCGCCGTCGAGGCGGGCGAGCTGGCCGTCGCCGTGCCCGAGCACGTGACGGTCGAGCGGCCCAAGAACCGGGACCACGGCGACTACGCGACGAACGTGGCCCTCCAGCTCGCCAAGGCGGCCGGCAAGCCGCCGCGAGCCGTTGCCGAGGCTCTGGCCGAGCGCCTGCGAGGGATCACCGGCGTCGCCAAGGTCGACATCGCCGGTCCGGGCTTCCTGAACATCACCCTGGACGCTGCCACCGCCGGTGCGCTCGCCCGCACCATCGTCGAGGCGGGCGGGGCCTACGGCCGCAACGAGGCCCTCAAGGGCCTGAAGATCAACCTGGAGTTCGTCTCCGCCAACCCGACCGGCCCGATCCACATCGGCGGCGTCCGCTGGGCGGCCGTCGGCGACTCGCTGGCGCGCGTGCTGCGGGCCTCCGGTGCCGACGTCACCACCGAGTACTACCTCAACGACGCCGGCGTGCAGATCACCAAGTTCGCCGCCTCGCTGCAGGCCGCCGCGAACGGCCGCGAGGTGCCCGAGGGCGGCTACGTCGGCGAGTACATCGTCGACATCGCCAAGACGCTCACCGGCGCGATCCCGGGCGTGCTCGACCTGCCCGAGGCCGAGCAGCTGCAGGTCTTCCGCACCGAGGGCCTCAAGCTCATGGTCGCCGAGATCAAGCGCTCGATGGACGAGTTCGGCACCCACTTCGACGTGTGGTTCTCGGAGAAGACGCTGCACGACTCCGGCGCCGTGGAGAAGGCCATCGACCGGCTGCGCGAGCAGGGCCACGTCTTCGAGCAGGACGGCGCGGTCTTCCTGCGCACCACCGACTTCGGCGACGACAAGGACCGCGTCCTGATCAAGGCCGACGGTGACAAGACCTACTTCGCCGCCGACGCCGCCTACTACCTGTCCAAGCGGGACCGCGGCGCCGAGGTCGCGCTCTACATGCTGGGCGCCGACCACCACGGCTACGTCAACCGCCTCAAGGCCATCTCGGCCTGCGCGGGCGACGACATGGACCGCAACATCGAGGTGAAGATCGGCCAGTTCGTGAAGATGCTTCGCGACGGCGAAGAGGTCCGCATGTCCAAGCGGGCCGGCAACATCATCACGATCGACGACGTGGTCGAGTGGATCGGCGTGGACGCCGCCCGCTACACCCTGGCGCGCTCCTCCACGGACTCGACGATCACGCTGGACATCAACCTGCTGACCAGCCAGTCCAACGAGAACCCGGTCTTCTACGTCCAGTACGCCCACACCCGGATGTGCGGCGTGGCGCGCAAGGCCGCCGAGCTGGGCGTGGACAAGGGCACGGTCGAGCAGTTCAAACCCGAACTGCTCGCCACCGAGTGGGAGAACGACATCCTCGGCGCCCTCGGCGAGTTCCCGCGCATCCTCGCCACCGCCGGCGAGCTGCGCGAGCCGCACCGGGTCGCGCGCTACCTGGAGGACCTCGCGGGCAAGTACCACCGCCTGTACGAGAACTGCATGTTCCTGCCCAAGGGCGACGAGGAGCTCTCCGACACGCACCGTGCCCGGCTCTGGCTGGTCGAGGCCACGCGCACGGTCATGGCCAACGGCCTCACGCTCCTGGGCGTGACGGCGCCCGAGCGGATGTAGGCACCACCCCCAAGCGCACAGCGGGGGGCGGCTGACGGTCAACGGGGACCGTCGCCGCCCCTCGCCATAGGTCTCGAAGGAAACCCGGACAATGAGCCGTTCCGCACACCCCGCAGGCCCTCGCCACGGCGACGTGCTGCCCGATGGCCACTACCAGGCCCCGCCGGCCGACCTGAACGCGCTGGACCCCAAGGTCTGGTCGCGGACCGTCACCCGCGACGCCGAGGGCGTGGCCACCGTCGGCGGGATCGACGTCAAGCAGCTGGCGGCCGAGTTCGGCACCCCGGCCTACGTGCTGGACGAGGAGGACTTCCGGACCCGGGCCCGCGCCTGGCGGGACGCCTTCGGCGCCGACGCGGACGTCTACTACGCCGGAAAGGCCTTCCTCTCCAAGGCGATCGTGCGCTGGCTGCACGAGGAGGGCCTCAACCTCGACGTGTGCAGCGTCGGCGAGCTGGCGGTCGCGCTGGCCGCCGGGATGCCGCCGGAGCGCATCGCGCTGCACGGCAACAACAAGTCGGTGGACGAGCTCGAACACGCGGTGAAGACCGGCGTCGGGCACATCGTGGTCGACTCCTACGAGGAGATCGAGCGCCTGGCCGCGATCGCCGCCCGCCAGGGTGTGCGCCAGCAGGTGCTGATCCGGATCACCGTCGGCGTCGAGGCGCACACCCACGAGTTCATCGCCACGGCGCACGAGGACCAGAAGTTCGGCCTGTCCCTGAACGGGGGAGCGGCCGCCGAGGCGGTGCGCCGGGTGCTCGGCCACGACAGCCTGGAGCTGCGCGGCATCCACTCGCACATCGGCTCGCAGATCTTCGACACGGCCGGCTTCGAGGTGGCCGCCCGCCGGGTGGTCGGCCTGCTGGCGGAGATCCGCGACGAGCACGGCGTCGAGCTGCCCGAGATCGACCTCGGCGGCGGCCTCGGCATCGCGTACACCAGCGAGGACGACCCGCGCGAGCCGGCCGAGATCGCGGCCGCGCTGGCCGAGATCGTCCGCCGCGAGTGCGCCGCCGCGAACCTCGACACCCCCCGGCTGAGCGTGGAGCCGGGCCGGGCGATCGTCGGCCCGACCGCGTTCACCCTGTACGAGGTCGGCACGGTCAAGCCGCTGGAGGGCCTGCGCACCTACGTCAGCGTGGACGGCGGGATGTCCGACAACATCCGCACCGCGCTGTACGACGCCGAGTACTCGGTGGCCCTGGTGTCGCGCACCAGCGGGGCCGAGCCGATGCTGGTCCGGGTGGTCGGCAAGCACTGCGAGTCCGGCGACATCGTGGTGCGGGACGCCTTCCTGCCGGCCGACCTGACCCCGGGCGACCTGATCGCGGTGCCCGCCACCGGCGCCTACTGCCGCTCGATGGCGAGCAACTACAACCACGCCCTGAGGCCCCCCGTGGTCGCCGTCAAGGACGGTGCGGCCCGGGTGATCGTCCGACGCGAGACGGAGGAGGATCTCCTGCGCCTGGATATCGGATGACGAAATTCTCGTCTCAGATCATGGAACGACCGTAGATCCGTGCGGAAAGTCCCCGAGACTGGTACGGACCGAAGTTCCCGGTGGCCCCGAAAAACCGCCGGAAATACCGAAGCACGATGAATGCAGAGCGGAGTCGGATGATGCGTACGCGCCCGCTGAAGGTGGCGTTGCTGGGTTGTGGTGTGGTGGGCTCCGAGGTGGCGCGCATCATGACGACGACGGCCGACGACCTCGCCGCTCGCATCGGTGCCCCGGTCGAGCTCGCCGGGATCGCGGTCCGCCGGGCCGGCCGGGTCCGCCCCGGGCTGCCCGAGCACCTGATCACCACCGACGCCGAGGCCCTGGTCAACCGGGGCGACATCGATGTGGTGGTCGAGGTGGTGGGCGGCATCGAGCCGTCCAAATCGCTGATCCTGTCCGCGTTCAAGCGGGGCGCCTCGGTGGTCAGCGCCAACAAGGCGCTGCTCGCCAGGGACGGCACCGAGCTGCACGCCGCGGCCGCCGAGGCCGGGGTGGACCTGTACTACGAGGCCGCGGTGGCGGGCGCGATCCCGCTGCTGCGTCCGCTGCGCGAGTCCCTCGCGGGGGACAAGGTCAACCGGGTGCTGGGGATCGTCAACGGCACCACCAACTTCATCCTCGACAAGATGGACACCACCGGCGCCGGCTACTCGGAGGCGCTGGAGGAGGCCACCGCGCTCGGCTACGCCGAGGCTGACCCGACGGCCGACGTGGAGGGCTTCGACGCCGCCGCCAAGGCCGCGATCCTGGCCGGCATCGCCTTCCACACCAAGGTCACCGCCGCGGACGTGTACCGCGAGGGCATCACCGAGGTGACCGCCGCCGACATCGCCTCCGCCAAGGAGATGGGCTGCGTGGTCAAGCTGCTCGCGATCTGCGAGCGGGCGGCCCACGGCGAGTCCGTCACCGCGCGGGTCCACCCGGCGATGATCCCGCTGTCGCACCCGCTGGCCTCGGTCCGCGAGGCGTACAACGCGGTGTTCGTCGAGGCCGAGGCAGCCGGCCGGCTGATGTTCTACGGCCCGGGCGCGGGCGGCTCGCCGACCGCCTCCGCGGTGCTCGGCGACCTGGTCGCGGTCTGCCGCAACAAGCTGGCCGGCGCCCCCGGTCCCGGTGACTCCGTGTACACCCAGCTGCCGGCCAAGCCGATGGACGAGGTGGTCACCCGCTACCACGTCAGTCTGGACGTCGACGACCGTGCGGGCGTGCTCGCCCAGGTCGCGTCCGTGTTCGCCGAGCACGGCGTGTCCATCGACACCGTGCGCCAGCAGGGCCGCGACGGCGACGCCTCGCTCGTCGTGGTCACCCACCGTGCCACCGACGCCGCACTGTCGGCGACGGTCGACAAGCTCCGCGCGCTGGACAGCGTGCGGGACGTGGCCAGCATCATGCGGGTCGAAGGGGAGTAAGGAACAGATGATGAGCGGCGTTGCCGAGAACGCGGCCAGAAGCACCCACACCCACACCCACCAGTGGCGCGGGCTGATCGAGGAGTACCGGGACCGCCTGCCGGTCACCGCGGCCACCCCGGTGGTCACCCTGCTGGAGGGCGGTACGCCCCTGGTCCCCGCCCAGGTGCTCTCCGAGCGCACCGGCTGCGAGGTCTACCTCAAGGTCGAGGGCGCCAACCCGACCGGCTCCTTCAAGGACCGCGGGATGACGATGGCCATCTCCAAGGCCAAGGAGGAGGGCGCGCAGGCGGTCATCTGCGCGTCCACCGGCAACACCTCGGCCTCCGCCGCCGCGTACGCGGTGCGGGCCGGGATGGTCTCCGCCGTGCTCGTCCCGCAGGGCAAGATCGCCCTCGGCAAGATGGGCCAGGCGCTGGTGCACGGCGCCAGGATCCTGCAGGTCGACGGGAACTTCGACGACTGCCTGACCCTGGCGCGCGAACTGTCCGAGAAGTACCCGGTCGCCCTGGTCAACTCGGTGAACCCGGTGCGGATCGAGGGCCAGAAGACGGCGGCCTTCGAGATCGTCGACATGCTCGGCGACGCCCCGGACATCCACGTCCTGCCGGTCGGCAACGCGGGCAACATCACCGCCTACTGGAAGGGCTACCGCGAGTACGCGACCGACGGGATGTCCTCCCGCACCCCGCGGATGTGGGGCTTCCAGGCCGCCGGCTCGGCCCCGATCGTGGACGGCGCGCCCGTCCTCAAGCCGCAGACGATCGCGACCGCGATCCGGATCGGCAACCCGGCCTCCTGGGACTACGCGCTCGCCGCCCGGGACGAGTCCGGCGGCCTCATCGACAAGGTGACGGATCGTCAGATCCTTTCCGCCTACCGGCTGTTGGCCGCACAGGAGGGCGTCTTCGTGGAGCCCGCCTCGGCCGCCTCGGTGGCCGGTCTGCTGGCGAAGGCGGAGGCCGGCCTGGTCGACCCGGGCCAGCGGATCGTCTGCACCGTGACCGGCAACGGCCTCAAGGACCCGGACTGGGCGGTGGCCGGCGCGCCGCAGCCGCAGATCGTCCCGGTCGACCCGGAGGCCGCGGCCCAGCGGCTCGGACTGCTCGACTGACAACGGGGCCTGACGCTTCGACGGGCCGACTCTTTCGGGGGTTGGCCCGTCGAAGTTCTCCACTGACTCTTTGGTGTCAATTCCGTATCGCATTCCGGTCCGATTCCGCCCCTCTCTTCGACGGGGAGGAGTGCGCATTCCGGCCAGAACCGGCAACACACCAGATCGAAGGCCCACGGGGTGTACCACTGGGGAACCTCTCTTCGATACTCTGGCTTCGGCCGTGTGGCACATGCCCCGGGCCCGTCCTGGTACGGGCCGCGCCGACGACTGTGGCCGCCCGCCCCGTGGGGCCCTCGGCCCTTTTCCCACCCTTGCACCGACGACGCGCTCCGCGCTCGCCCGATTTCCCCAGGAGAGTCCACCGCATGGCCGGTCCTGCGTTCCGTGCCGCCGCCGTCCGGGTCCGGGTTCCCGCGACCAGCGCCAACCTCGGTCCGGGCTTCGACGCCTTCGGACTCGCGCTGGGCCTGTACGACGACGTGGTCGTCCGGGTCGCCGACTCGGGCCTGACCGTCGACATCGCCGGCGAGGGTGCCGAGACGCTGCCCCGGGACGAGCGCCACCTGCTGATCCGCTCGATGCGGGCCGCCTTCGACCGGCTCGGCGGCCAGCCGCGCGGCCTCGAAGTGGTCTGCGCCAACCGGATACCGCACGGCCGCGGCCTGGGCTCCTCCTCGGCCGCCATCTGCGCCGGCATCGTGGCAGCCCGGGCCGTCACCATCGGCGGCCCGTCCGCGCTGGACGACGACGCGCTGCTGGCCCTCGCCTCCGAGCTGGAGGGCCACCCGGACAACGTCGCGGCCTGCCTGCGCGGCAACTTCACCATCGCCTGGACCGACGAGGAGTCGGCCAAGGCGGTCGCCATGGAGCCCTCGGAGCAGGTCGTCCCGGTGGTGTTCGTCCCGGCCGCCGAGGTGCTCACCGAGACCGCCCGCGGCCTGCTGCCGAAGACCGTCCCGCTGGCCGACGCCGCCGTCAACGCCGGCCGCTCCGCGCTCATGGTGGAGGCGCTGACCAGGCGGCCCGAGCTGCTGCTCGCGGCCACCGAGGACCGGCTGCACCAGGACTACCGCGCCACCGCCATGCCGGACAGCGCCGCGCTGGTCGGCGCGCTGCGCGCGGAGGGCGTCCCCGCGGTCATCTCCGGGGCGGGCCCGACCGTGCTGGCGCTCACCGACGAGGCGGGCGTCGACAAGGTGCTCTCCTTCGCCGGCCACCACGGCCACGGCGGGAACCCGGCGTTCGCCGCACACCGGCTCGGCGTCGACCGGACCGGGGCCACCGTGCTCCCGCTGGGCGTCTGAGCAGCCACGTCGGGCCCGGCGTCGAGCCGGGCCGTCCGGACACGATTGGCAGGCCCGAGGTCGGGGAATGTCTGAGGGGGTCGGTAGTGTTAATCTCATTGCTGCACCATGTGCCCTCCGGGGCTCGGTGCGCCGCGTCCCGATCCCAGCACTCCACGGCCGTGGAGTCGTGGCGATGTCCGGGGCGACGATTCTCCGGGAGCCCACCGCAGCGCGTACGCAGCCTGCCTGCGCGACATGCGGCCGCATCCCGAAGCCGTGACGGCACCTGACTCCCACCCGCGGCCTCCAACCTCGAGGCCAGGACGGGCGGAGCGCGGGTCACCGTCACGCGACGGGGGCCCGGGATTCGCAGGCAGCGTGGGGGCAACGCCCTCAGGGGAGGTCGACACACGACCGGCCCACGCGCCACCTCAGCACCACCGTGCTTCATGCACCGCACCTCGCAGCTCTCCCTCGACGGGCTCCCGCCATTCGAGGGATCACCGCCTCGGACCGACGCAGTCGAGCGTTGGTCAGGACAGCACAACCGGTCGCCGAGCCAGACAGGCCGACGTCCGCTCCAGGGAAGGACCCTTAGTGAGCGACTCCACCGATCTGATGGGCGCGCGCCCGGACGCCGAGGCGTCGGACGCCGCCGCCGCCCCCGCTGCCCCGGCACGCCGCCGCCGCAGTGCCGCCGCGGGCCTGGACGGCATGGTCCTCGCCGAGCTGCAGAAGCTCGCCGCGGACCTGGGCATCACCGGTACCGGACGCATGCGCAAGAGCCAGCTGATCGAGACCATCAAGGAGAAGAGCGGCGGGGACCCGCTGCTCGCCGCTGGTGGCGCCCCGGCCGCCAAGCGCACCGCCGCCAAGGCGGACGCCGAGGCCCCGGCCCAGAAGCCGGCCCGTCGCAGCAAGGCCGCCGCCGCCGAGGCGCCGGCCGCCGAGCCGCAGGCCCAGATCGAGATCCCGGTCCAGGCCGCCGCCGAGACCGCCGCGCCCGCCCGTACCGAGCGCACCCGCCGCCGGGCCACCGCCGCCGCCGGTGCCCCGACCGCGCCGACCGCCGCCGAGGCCGCCGCCGACTCCGCCACCGTCGCGGTGGCCGAGCCCAAGCAGGCCGAGCGTCCGGCCGAGACCCGCGGCTTCGAGGGCCGTGAGGACGGTCGCGAGACCCGTCGCGACCGCCGCGAGCGCCGTGACCGCCGCGACGGCGGCGAGCGCACCGAGCGTCAGGACGCCGGAGAGGCTCAGGCCGGACAGGACGGCGAGGGCCGCGACTCGCGCCGCGACCGCCGCAACCGCCGCGAGCGCGCCGACCGCCAGCCCCAGCAGGGTCAGCAGCAGGGCCAGGCCGACGGCCAGCAGCCCCGCCAGCAGGGTGGCCAGCAGGCTCAGCAGCAGCCGCAGGTCCAGCAGGGCGGCTACGACGACGACGAGTTCGGCGAGGGCCGCCGTGGCCGTCGCGGCCGCTACCGCGACCGCCGTGGCCGTCGTGGCCGCGAGGGTTTCGAGGCCGGCGTGGTCGAGCCGCAGGTCGGCGAGGACGACGTCCTGATCCCGGTCGCGGGCATCCTCGACATCCTCGACAACTACGCGTTCGTGCGCACCTCCGGCTACCTGCCGGGCCAGAACGACGTCTACGTCTCGCTCGCCCAGGTCCGCAAGAACGGCCTGCGCAAGGGCGACGCCATCACCGGTGCGGTGCGCCAGCCGCGCGAGGGCGAGCGCCGCGAGAAGTTCAACGCCATGGTGCGGCTGGACTCCGTCAACGGCATGGACCCGGAGACCGGCCGCGGCCGCCCCGAGTTCAACAAGCTCACCCCGCTCTACCCGCAGGAGCGGCTGCGCCTGGAGACCGACCCGGGCGTGCTGACCACCCGGATCATCGACCTCGTGTCGCCGATCGGCAAGGGCCAGCGCGGTCTGATCGTCGCGCCGCCGAAGACCGGCAAGACCATGGTGCTGCAGGCGGTCGCCAACGCGATCACCCACAACAACCCCGAGTGCCACCTGATGGTCGTCCTGGTCGACGAGCGTCCGGAAGAGGTCACCGACATGCAGCGGTCGGTGAAGGGCGAGGTCATCTCCTCGACCTTCGACCGCCCGGCCGAGGACCACACCACCGTCGCCGAGCTGGCCATCGAGCGCGCCAAGCGCCTGGTGGAGCTGGGCCACGACGTGGTCATCCTGCTGGACTCGATCACCCGCCTGGGCCGCGCCTACAACCTGGCGGCGCCGGCCTCCGGCCGCATCCTGTCCGGTGGTGTCGACTCGACCGCGCTGTACCCGCCGAAGAAGTTCTTCGGTGCCGCGCGCAACATCGAGAACGGCGGCTCGCTGACCATCCTGGCCACCGCGCTGGTCGAGACCGGCTCGCGCATGGACGAGGTGATCTTCGAGGAGTTCAAGGGCACCGGCAACATGGAGCTCAAGCTCGACCGCAAGCTCTCGGACAAGCGCATCTTCCCGGCCGTCGACGTGGACGCCTCCAGCACCCGCAAGGAGGAGATCCTGCTCGGCAGCGAGGAGTTGGCCATCGTCTGGAAGCTGCGCCGGGTGCTGCACGCGCTCGACTCGCAGCAGGCGATCGAGCTGCTCCTGGACAAGATGAAGCAGACCAAGAGCAACGCCGAGTTCCTGATGCAGATCGCCAAGACCACCCCCGGCTCGGGCGACTGACCGTAGCCGCACGGCTGTCCAAGCACGGAACCCCGGATCGCGCGAGCGGTCCGGGGTTCCGTGCGTTGGCGCACCGACCGGTAGGTCGGAGGCTTTGTTCCAGAGTTGCGACAACTTGGGGCTATTCAATCATCTTGTCCGTTTTACTCTGGTCCGTATGGCCGAGCACAAGAGGGTCCCGAGTCGCCGCCGCAAGGTCCTGCGGGTGGCCGCCTGCGCGTCCGCCGCACTCGTCGTCCTCGGGGGCGGGGCGGCCGGGTACGCGTACCTGAAGCTCGACGGGAACATCAAGAGCGTCGACATCAACGGCCGTCTCGGTGACGCCCGCCCCCCGGCGGCCACCGACGGCTCCTTCAACATCCTGGTGCTGGGCTCCGACTCCCGGGCCGGCGAGAACGGCGCCCTGGCCGGCGGGGGCACCGGCGACACCGCCCGCTCCGACACCGCGATGGTGGTGCACATCAGCCAGGACCACGCGCGGGCCTCCGTCGTCTCCATCCCGCGCGACACCCTGGTCGACCGCCCGGACTGCACCGACGCGAACGGCAAGGCCGTCCCGGCCGCCAGGCGGGCGATGTACAACAGCGCCTTCGAGGCCGGCGGCGCGGCCTGCGCGGTGAAGACCACCGAGCAGCTGACCGGGCTGCGGATGGACCACTACCTGCAGGTCGACTTCGCCGGCTTCGCCCGGGTCGTGGACGCGATAGGCGGGGCCACCGTGACCACCACGGTGGCCATCCACGACAAGGACAGCGGGCTCGACCTGCCGGCCGGCGAGCACCACCTCGACGGGCAGCAGGCGCTGGCCTTCGTCCGCACCCGGCACGGCGTCGGCGACGGCAGCGACCTCGGCCGGATCGAACTGCAGAAGCAGATGGTCAAGTCGCTGCTCCAGCAGGCCGGCGGGATCGGGCTGTTCTCCAACCCGGTCAAGCTGTGGTCGATCGGCGACACCATGACCAGGAGCGTCACCACCGACTCCGCGCTGGGCTCGGTGAACTCCCTGGTGGGGCTGGTTCAGGAGCTCAAGGGGATCGGTCCGGACCAGCTCACCATGGTCACCCTGCCGGTGGAGGGCGCCCCCGGCGACCCCAACCGGGTGGTCCCGCAGCAGCCGCAGTCCCAGCAGCTCTGGGCGGCGCTCAAGGCCGACCAGCCCGTCCCGCAGGGGGTTGTCTCGACCCAGTCGCAGAACCCCGCCCAGGCGGCTCCCACGGCCTCCCCCACGGCCTCCCCGACGGCCTCCCCGACGGGCGTCCCGAAGGCCGTTCCGAAGCCCGCCGCGACGGCCACGGCGCGACGCTGACGGTGCCCGGGCGGCCGCCCGGAATATCCCGGAACAGGCCCCGGTTTTGGAAGGTGCGGCCGGTCCTGGCAGACTGGTCCGTCGGTCCCGGTTCACGAGCGGCACTCAGCCGCCGACCCGGTGCCCTCCCGAAACCTAGGAGAACCCCTTGAAGTCCAACGTTCACCCGGAGTACGTGGTCACCCGCGTGACCTGCACCTGCGGCGCCGAGTTCACCACCCGCTCGACCGAGACCAGCGGCGAGATCCGCGCCGAGGTCTGCTCGCAGTGCCACCCGTTCTACACCGGCAAGCAGAAGATCCTCGACACCGGTGGCCGCGTGGCCCGCTTCGAGGCCCGCTTCGGCAAGCAGCACAGCGCGAAGGCCTAGCGCTCCCTCGGCGCCGGTTCCCGGCGTCCCCGTACTCGTTCCGGGGGCGCTGGGGACCGGCGCCGTTCGCGTCCCCCCACGCGTTCCGCACGCCCCGCCTCCACCACCTCACACGTTCTAGCCCCGGGAAGAAGGCCACCCCATGTTCGAGGCAGTCGAAGAGCTCCTCGTCGAGCACGCCGACCTCGAAAAGAGGCTGGCCGATCCGTCCGTCCACTCCGACCAGGCGAACGCCCGCAAGCTGGCCAAGCGGTACGCCGAGCTGACCCCGATCACCCGGGTCTACCGGGAGTGGCGGCAGGCCGGCGAGGACATCGAGGCCGCGCGCGAACTCGCGGCCGAAGAGCCCGAGTTCATTTCCGAGGTGAAGGACTCCGAGCAGCGTCGCGACGAACTGACCGAGGAGCTGCGGCTGCTGCTGGTGCCGCGCGACCCGAGCGACGACAAGGACGTCATCCTGGAGATCAAGGCGGGCGAGGGCGGCGAGGAGTCCGCGCTGTTCGCCGGCGACCTGCTCCGGATGTACCTGCGCTACGCGGAGCGGATCGGCTGGAAGACCGAGGTCATCGACTCCAACGAGTCCGACCTCGGCGGCTACAAGGACGTCTCGGTGGCCGTCAAGACCAAGGGCAACACCGAGGCCGGCCAGGGCGTCTGGGCCCGGCTGAAGTACGAGGGCGGCGTGCACCGCGTGCAGCGCGTCCCCGCCACCGAGTCCCAGGGCCGCATCCACACCTCCGCGGCGGGCGTGCTGGTCACCCCCGAGGCGGAGGAGGTCGAGGTCGAGATCCTCGCCAACGACCTGCGCATCGACGTCTACCGCTCCTCCGGCCCCGGCGGCCAGTCGGTCAACACCACCGACTCCGCGGTCCGGATCACCCACCTGCCGACCGGTATCGTGGCGTCCTGCCAGAACGAGAAGAGCCAGCTGCAGAACAAGGAGCAGGCGATGCGCATCCTGCGTTCGCGGCTGCTGGCCGCCGCGCAGGAGGAGGCCGAGCGCGAGGCCTCGGACGCGCGTCGCAGCCAGGTCCGTACGGTGGACCGCTCCGAGCGGATCCGGACGTACAACTACCCCGAGAACCGCATCTCGGACCACCGCACGGGGTTCAAGGCGTACAACCTGGACCAGGTCCTGGACGGCGACCTGAACGCGGTGATCCAGTCCTGCGTCGACAAGGACGCGGCGGCCAAGCTCGCCGCGGCCCAAGAGAACTGAGACCGGCGCGCCCCAGCCCGACGCAAGCCTGAAGCCGGAGCGCAGAAACAAGAGGTCGTACGGATGAACCTGCTGCTCGCCGAGGTGGCGCAGGCCACCCAGCGGTTGGCCGCGGCCGGCGTGCCGTCGCCGCGCTTCGACGCGGAGGAACTCGCCGCCTACGTCCACAACGTCAAGCGCAGCCAACTGCACACGGTGAAGGACGCCGACTTCGACGCCCGCTACTGGGAGGCGGTCTCGCGCCGCGAGGCGCGCGAGCCGCTCCAGCACATCACCGGGCGGGCGTTCTTCCGCTACCTCGAACTGGAGGTCGGCCCCGGGGTGTTCGTGCCCCGGCCGGAGACCGAGACGGTCGTCGAGTGGGCGATAGACGCGGTGCGCGACATGGACGTCGCCGAGCCGCTGGTGGTCGACCTGTGCTCCGGCTCCGGCGCCATCGCGCTCGCCCTGGCCCAGGAGCTGCCGCGCTCGACCGTGCACGCCTTCGAACTGGACGAGGGCGCGCTGGAGTACACCCGGCGCAACATCGAGGCCAGCCCGGACCGCGCGCGGGTCACCCTGCACGCCGGGGACGCCACCAAGGCCTTCGAGGACGACCGTTCCTGGGACGGCCGCTTCGACCTGGTCATCTCCAACCCGCCGTACATCCCGCTCACCGAGTGGGAGTACGTCGCGCCGGAGGCCCGCGACCACGACCCGCAGATGTCGCTGTTCTCGGGCGAGGACGGCCTGGACACCATCCGCGGCATCGAGCGGGTGGCCGCCCGGCTGCTGCGCCCGGGCGGCGCGGTGGTGATCGAGCACGCCGACCAGCAGGGCGGCCAGGTGCCGTGGATCTTCAACGAGGAACGCGGCTGGACGGACACCGCCGACCACCGTGACCTGAACAACCGGCCGCGCTTCACGACCGCCCGAAGGGTCGGGTCGTGAACGTCGAGCACGGTACGACCGCCCGAAGGGTCGGGTCGTGAACATCAAACGCAGTACGACCGCTCGTAAAGCCGCGCTGTGAACGCCGTGATGAGCAATTCCGGAAGGGGACCGCACCGATGAGCCGCCGCTACGACTGTGCCGACGCCGGGGACCGCGCCACCGGCCTGCGCGAGGCCGCCTCGGCCATCCGCCGCGGCGAACTCGTCGTGCTGCCCACCGACACCCTGTACGGGGTCGGTGCGGACGCCTTCTCCCCGGAGGCCGTCGGCGAGCTGCTGGCCGCCAAGGGCCGCGGCCGCAACATGCCCTCGCCCGTCCTGGTCGGCTCGCCGACCACCCTGCACGGCCTGGTCACCGACTTCTCCGAGCAGGCCTGGGAGCTGGTCGACGCCTTCTGGCCCGGCGGGCTCACCCTGGTCGCCCGGCACCAGCCCTCGCTGCGCTGGGACCTCGGCGAGACCCGCGGCACCGTCGCGGTCCGGATGCCGCTGCACCCGGTCGCCATCGAGCTGCTGAACAACACCGGCCCGCTGGCCGTCTCCAGCGCCAACAAGACCGGCGGGCCGTCCCCGGCGACCTGCGACGAGGCGCAGGCCCAGCTCGGCGACGCGATCTCGGTCTACCTGGACGGCGGGCAGGCCGACCACGCCACCGCCTCGTCCATCGTCGACGTCACCGGCAAGGTGCCGGTCCTGTTGCGGGCCGGCGCGATCAGCATCGAGCAGCTGAGGGAGGTCGTCCCCGACCTGGAGGCCGGAAGTTGACACCCACCGCCTCGCTCCATGACGGGCCCGGCATAGCGCCGTACCTGGCCGTGGGCCCCAGGCCGCTGGACCACTTCCGGATCCTGTTCGTCTGCACCGGGAACATCTGCCGCTCGCCGATCGCCGAGCGGCTCACCCGGCGTGAGCTGGACACCCGGCTCAGCCCCCGGGTGGCCGGCCGCATGCTCGTGGAGAGCGCCGGCACCTGGGGCCACGTGGGCGCGCCGATGGAGGACCACGCCGCGACCGTGCTCGACGAGTACGGCGCCGACAGCGGCGGCTTCACCGGCCGCGAGCTGCTCGACGCGCACGTGGTGGAGGCCGACCTGGTGCTCACCGCGACCCTGGACCACCGCGCCCAGGTGATCTCGATGGGCCACGAGGCGGGGCTGCGCACCTTCACGCTGAAGGAGTTCACCCGCCTGGTGCGGACGATCGACCCGGGCACCCTGCCCGACCCCCGCCGCGGTGCCGACGTCACCGAGCGGGCCCGCGCGCTGGTCCGGGCGGCCGCCGCGCTGCGCGGCTGGCTGCTGGCCGCCACCCCGGAGTCGGACGAGCTGGAGGACCCGTACGGGGCTCCGATCGGCATGTTCCGCAACTGCGGCGAGGAGATATTCCACGCGGTCGACCCGGTGGTCACCGCGCTCACCGGCATTCCGGCGCCGCGCTGAGCCTTGGCTCCGAACGGCCCCGCGTCGCCGCGCCGGGTGGCGCAGGCGGTCCTACGCTGAGTAGACCGTCCATGCCGCGCCCGGGAGCCCTGCCATGACCGTCACCGATGCCGCTACCGGCTCGACCGCGACGAGGGGGCGCCCGTGGGCGTCCGAGGCGCTGCACCGGGCGGATCCGCAGATCGCCGACCTGCTGGCCGCCGAGGCCGAGCGGCGGGCCGAGACCATCCAGCTGCTGGCGGGGGAGAACCTGACCAGCCCCGCCGTCCTGGCGGCGCTGACCGGGCCGCTGATCGACAAGTACGCCGAGGGCTACCCGGGCCGCCGGCACCACACCGGCTGCGCGCTGGCGGACGCCGCGGAGCTGCTGGCGATCGACCGGGCCCGTGACCTGTTCGCCGCCCCGCACGCCAACGTCCAACCCCGGTCGGCGACTTCGGCGATGCTGGCGGCCTACGCGGCGCTGCTGCGGCCCGGTGACGGGGTGCTGGCGATGTCGCTGGAGCACGGCGGCCACCTCAGCTGCGGCTCGCGGTCGAACTTCTCCGGCCGCTGGTTCGCCTTCACCGGCTACGGCGTGCGCGAGAGCGACGGCCTGATCGACCTCGACCAGGTGCGCGACCTGGCCCGGCTGCACCGCCCCAAGGCCATCGTGGCGGGCTCGATCTCCTACCCCCGGCACCCGGACTGGGCGGCCTTCCGGGAGATCGCCGACGAGGTGGACGCCTACCTGATCGCCTCCGCCGCGCAGATCACCGGCCTCATCGCGGCCCGGGAGGCGCCCTCCCCGGTGCCGTACGCGGACGTGACGGTGGCGGCCACCCACAAGCTGCTGCGCGGCCCGCGCGGGGGCCTGCTGCTGTCCACCGCGGAGCTGGCCGAGCGGGTGGACCGGGCGGTGTTCCCGTTCAGCCAGGGCGGTGCGGCGATGAACGAGGTGGCCGGCAAGGCGGTCGCCCTCGCGGAGGCCGCGACGCCTGCGTACCGGGCCTACGCGCGGCGGGCGGTGGCCGGGGCTCGGGCACTGGCCGCGGGGCTCGCAGAGGCCGGAATGCGCCCCCTGACGGGCGGTACCGACACCCACCTGGTGACCGCCGACGTGAGCCCGCTCGGGGTGACCGGCGCGGAGGCCGAGCGGCGCTGCGCGGCGGCCGGGCTGCTGCTCGGCAAGTGCGCGCTGCCGTACGACCCGGCGCCGGCCGCCGAGGCCTCCGGGATCAGGCTGGGCACGGGCACGGTGACCAGCCAGGGGATGGGCGAGGCGGAGCTGTCCGGCATCGCCGGGCTGATCGCGCGACTGCTCGCCGGGGAGGCGATCGCGCCGGTCGCGCGGCGGGTCCGGGAGCTGGCGGCGGTCTTCGCGGAACCCCGCTGAAGGCCCGAGCGGGCAACGGCGGGCGAACTGATCACGAGGTGTCGTCCGGGAGTATCCGGTTCTTCTACCCGGGAGGGCGAACCGCGATGCACATCATGGGCGTCCGACTCAATAAGGTGTGTGCCGTGGCGACGCACCTCGAACCCCGGGAAGGCAGGGGAGTACCTTCGGTATCTCCCCGTTCGACAGTGATGC
Organism: Kitasatospora sp. NPDC101155; assembly: GCF_044768305.1. Classification (NCBI taxonomy): domain Bacteria; kingdom Bacillati; phylum Actinomycetota; class Actinomycetes; order Kitasatosporales; family Streptomycetaceae; genus Kitasatospora; species Kitasatospora sp. NPDC101155. The sequence continues at coordinate 305,820 of NZ_JBIWPN010000006.1, forward strand.
AGGAGGCCAGTGGTGCGTGAGTATCTGCTGGTGCTGTTCTGCACCGCCGCCGTCACCTACCTGCTGACCGGCCCGGTCCGGAAGTTCGCCATCGCGGCCGGCGCGATGCCCCCGGTCCGCGCCCGTGACGTGCACCGCGAACCCACCCCGCGCCTCGGCGGGATCGCCATGTTCGGCGGGCTGTGCGCGGGCATCCTGGTCGCCTCGCAGCTGGACAACCTGAGCAAGGTGTTCTCCCAGGGCAGCGACATCCGCGCGCTGCTGTCCGGCGCCGGGATCATGTGGCTGCTGGGCGTGCTCGACGACAAGTGGGGCGTGGACGCGCTGGTGAAGCTCGGCGGTCAGATGATCGCCGCCGGTGTGATGGTCTGGCAGGGCGTCACGGTGATCACCCTTCCGGTGCCCGGGGTGGGCGCGGTCGCGGTGAGCCCGACCCAGGGCATGGTCATCTCGGTCACCCTGGTCGTCGTCATGGTCAACGCGGTGAACTTCATCGACGGTCTGGACGGCCTGGCGGGCGGCATGGTCTGCATCGCCGCGATGGCGTTCTTCCTGTACAGCTACCGGCTCTGGTACGGCTACGCGATCACCGACGCGGCCCCCGCCGTGCTGTTCAGCGTGCTGCTGATCGGCATGTGCCTGGGCTTCCTGGCGCACAACATGCACCCCGCGCGGATCTTCATGGGCGACTCCGGCTCGATGATGCTGGGTCTGATGCTGGCCGTCGCCGCGATCTCGATCACCGGCCGGGTCGACCCGGACCTGATCAACAGCGAGACCGGTTCGCAGACCGCCACCGTGCACGAGCTGGTGCCGATCTACATCCCGCTGCTGCTGCCGCTGACGGTCATCGCGCTGCCGCTGGCCGACCTGCTGCTCGCGGTGGTGCGCCGCACCTGGGCCGGCCAGTCCCCGTTCGCCGCCGACAAGCGCCACCTGCACCACCGACTGCTCCAGGTCGGGCACTCGCACAGCCGCGCCGTACTGATCATGTACTTCTGGGCCGCGCTGATCGCCTTCGGCACGGTGGCGTTCTCGGTGACCAACACCGGCCGCACCGTGGTGCTGACCCTCGCCGGGCTCTGCCTGGTCGGCCTGGTGGTGCTGCTGACCCCGCGGTTCCGGCCGCGCGCCCCCCGGGCGGTGCAGTCCTTCGTCCCGCCGCGGTACCGGCGCCTGGCCCCGGGCGCGCCCGCAGCGGCGAGGGCGGCGTCCGGCCCGGTTCCGGCGGGGACGGACGCGGCGCAGGCCCTGCGCGGCGATCGCTCGGCCACGGACGAGGAACTGCTGAGGAGCTTCGGTGACGGGTCCAGCGCGGTCGGCGGGCGCACCGGCCGCAGCAGGGGCTGAGGTTCCCGGGCCGCCGGAGTGGCGGCCCGGATGCTCAACGAGCCGCTCCGCGAGGCGTGTTGACTGCCTTGTGACCGTTCGCCCGTTTGGGTGGCACTGTTGGGCCGTTGGTGTGGCGAGGAGCACACCGGCAGGGTAAAGACCACATCAAATAGCTTGTGATATCGTTCACGAGGAGCCTGAGACGTGGTCGAGTACCCTCTTGTTGCGATTGAGGACTCGGATCCGTGCAGGCCATCGGCCCCAGTCCTTGATGTGAACACTCGTCAGGAACTTGCGCCGTTCCACTGCCCTTTGACCCGACATGCCGCCGGAGTTGACGACATGCCGTCCCATGACGCCCGGATCATCCGCGGCGCCGCAATCCCTACTGCGTGCGCCGGAATTGCCGCGATGGCGATCTCGACTGCGGTCGTAGGAGTCAAGGGGTTGTACGGCGCGCTGTTCGCAGTCCTGCTGGTCATCGCCTTCTTCAGTGTCGGCCAGGCCGCCGTTGATCGCCTGAGCCGAGGAAACCCCCAGCTTCTGCTGCCAGTGGCCATGTCGGTCTACATGGGTCAGATTCTGCTGGTGGGGATCGTGCTGGCGGTCTTCAAGGGGACGACCGCGTTCAACACCCAGGTCTTCGGGCTCACCGTGCTGGGATGCACGCTGGCCTGGACGGTCGCGGTGGTCCGCGTCGGGATGAAAGCCAAGATCTTCTACGTGGAGACCGGCTCCTCCGGCCAGGGGGACCGTCCGGAGCGTCAACCGTGACGCTGTCGTCTCCCTCCTTCGGGGAGGGGGTGGTGTCCGGTGCCCGGTCGGCGGACTGCTATCGTCCGGGGCAGCCACGGGGTGTGGCATGCGGCTGGATCGTTCTACTGATCGGGACGGATGGCGCTCCAGACCCCACCCGTCTCCACATCGCCGGCCGTGCAGGGCCGCGCTTCTGCGCCGCCCCCGCCCTCGCCGGTTCGCGAGACAAGAATCCAGTCAAAGTGCCGCACCGTGGCCGAGCGCCGCGCCGACACACCGAGGTTGCCGTAACTATGTGTCACGACGAAGGAGTCCGTGGTGAGTGCTGACAGGCTCACGCAGGTTGCCTCTGAGGCCAACTGCCACCTGTTCTCCGGCTGCGGCTTCCCGGCGCCCGGCCTGAACGATTTCCAGTTCAAGCCGATCTTCACGATCGGCAGCGTCGAGTTCAACAAGCCGATGCTGCTGTCGGTGGTCGTCGCACTGCTGGTGATCGGCTTCTTCTGGGCTGCTTTCGCGAAGCCGAAGCTCGTGCCGGGCAAGCTGCAGCTGGTCGCCGAGATCGGTTACGAGTTCGTCAAGCGAAGCATCGTGCTCGACTCCATCGGCAAGCGGGGACAGAAGTACGTCCCGATGATGGTGTCGTTCTTCTTCTTCATCTGGGTGCTGAACGTGATGTCGATCATCCCGTTCGTTCAGTTCCCGGCCGCCTCCGCCATCGGCTTCCCTGCCGGCCTGGCCTTGGTCGTCTGGGTCACCTACATGACGCTGACGTTCAAGAAGCACGGCTTCGTCGGTGGTCTCAAGAACCTCTGCTGGCCGTCGGGCGTGCCCGGCTGGGTCATGTTCATCCTGGTGCCGATCGAGTTCGTCTCGAACATCTTCCTGCGGCCCTTCACCCTCGCGGTGCGACTCTTCGCGAACATGTTCGCCGGCCACCTGCTGATCGTGATGTTCTCGGTCGCCTCCTGGTACCTGCTCACTCCGACCATCGGTGCGCTGTACGCCGGCGCCTCGTTCACCGTGGCGCTCGGCCTGACGGCCTTCGAGCTGCTGATCCAGTTCCTGCAGGCGTACATCTTCGTTCTTCTCGCCAGCACCTACATCGGCGGAGCGCTCGAAGAAGCGCACTGACGCCGAACCGGCGCCGCACCGTCGGCGCCGGCCCGCGCGGGCAACCTCCCGACCAAGACTCCCGGTGGCCAACCACCACCGGTCCCACCACGCATAAGGACAGATTGAGATGCAGAACCTCGCTGAGGTCTCCGGTTCCGTCGCCTCCCTGGGCTACGGCCTCGCCGCCATCGGCCCCGGCATCGGCCTGGGCCTCATCTTCGGTAACTCCGTCCAGGCCATGGCCCGCCAGCCCGAGGCTGCCGGCCTGGTCCGCACCAACATGTTCATCGGTCTGGCCGTGACCGAGGCGCTCGCGCTGATCGGCATCGTCATGCCGTTCGTCTTCGGCACCAAGTGACCCTGCGCTAGTCGCTTCCGACGAAAGGTCCAGATATGTCGCTCGCGTTCATCGCGGCAGAGGGGGAGAAGATGAACCCCCTCATCCCCGCGTGGCCCGAGGTCATCGTCGGCCTGCTCTGCTTCTTCATCGTCTTCGGTCTGCTCGGCAAGAAGATCCTCCCCAGCATCGAGAAGGTGCTGTCGGAGCGCCGGGACGCCATCGAAGGCGGCATGGAGCGCGCCGAGACCGCTCAGGCCGAGGCCCAGGCCCTGCTTGAGCAGTACCGGGCCGAGCTCGCCGAGGCCCGTCACGAGGCTGCCCGCATCGTCGAGCAGGCTCGCGAGCAGGGCGCCTCCCAGCTCGCCGAGATGCGCGAGGAGGGCCAGCGTCAGCGCGAGGCCATCGTCGCCGCCGGCCACGCCCAGATCGAGGCCGACAAGAAGCAGGCGACTGCCGCCCTGCGCCAGGACGTGGGTTCGCTGGCCACCCAGCTGGCTTCCCGCATCGTCGGCGAGTCCCTTGAGGACAACGCCCGGCAGAGCGGCGTGATCGACCGCTTCCTGGACGAGCTGGAGGCCAAGGCCGCCGTTGCTCAGGGTGCGGCCAAGTGATCGGCGCCAGCCGCGAGGCTCTTGCCGCCGGTCGGCAGAACCTGGAGAGCCTGACCGACTCCACCTCGGTGGACGCGGCCAAGCTCGCCGAGGAGCTCACCGCCGTCACGGCCGTACTGGACCGCGAGGTCTCGCTGCGCCGCGTCCTGACCGACCCGTCCCGGTCGGGCCAGGACAAGGCTCAGCTGGTCATCTCGCTGCTGACCGGTCAGGTCTCCGGCGAGGCCGTCGACCTGGTCTCCGGTCTGGTCCGCTCCCGCTGGTCGGGCTCGCGTGACCTGGTGGACGCGACCGAGGAGCTCGCCGCGTACGCCGAGATCATCGCCGCGGACAAGGCCGGCGTCCTGGACGACGTCGAGGACGAGCTGTTCCGCTTCGGCCGGGTGGTGAGCGGCTCGCACGAGCTGCGCGCCGCGCTGACCGAGCCGAAGGCAGGCGCCGTCGCCAAGGCCGAGCTGATCAAGAAGCTGCTCGGCGGCCGCGCCAACGCCGGCACCGTCCGGCTGATCACCGCCCTCGTCAACATGCCGCGTGGCCGTAGCCTGGAGCAGGGCCTCGAGTCCTACTCGAAGGTCGCTGCCGCGCGCCGCGGCCGCGTGGTGGCCCTGGTCACCAGCGCGGTGCCGCTGTCGGACACCCAGAAGGAGCGCCTGTCCGGTGCTCTGGGCCGGATGTACGGCCGTCAGATCCACCTGAACATCGACATCGACCCCGAGGTCGTCGGCGGTGTCCGGGTGCAGATCGGCGACGAGATCGTCGACGGCACCGTGTCGAGCCGCCTCGAAGGCGCTCGCCAGTCGCTCGAAGGCTGAGTACCCAAGCAGCACATCCGACCCTCGGTCGGGAAACCGGTTCCCCAAGGAGCCGGCAAATCGTACGGCCGGTTCATACGACCCGGCCGAGAGTCGAGTACTTGCGGCCCTCAATGGCGGGCCGAGGATCGCAAACTAGGAGAGCAGGGAAGCCTGATGGCGGAGCTTACGATCCGTCCGGAGGAGATCCGGGACGCGCTGGCCGACTTTGTCCAGTCGTACCAGCCGGACGCCGCCTCTGTGGAAGAGGTCGGCACGGTCACTGACGCGGCGGACGGCATCGCGCATGTCGAGGGCCTGCCCTCGGTCATGGCGAACGAGCTGCTGAAGTTCGAAGACGGCACGCTCGGCCTCGCGCTGAACCTCGACACCCGTGAGATCGGTGTCGTCGTCCTGGGTGAGTTCGGCGGCATCGAAGAGGGCCAGACCGTGCGCCGCACGGGCGAGGTCCTCTCGGTCCCTGTCGGCGACGGCTACCTCGGCCGCGTCGTGGACCCGCTGGGCAACCCGATCGACGGCCTGGGCGAGATCGCGGCCAGCGGCCGTCGCGCCCTGGAGCTGCAGGCCCCCGGCGTCATGGCCCGCAAGTCGGTCAAGCAGCCGCTGCAGACCGGCATCAAGGCCATCGACGCGATGACCCCGATCGGCCGCGGCCAGCGCCAGCTGATCATCGGTGACCGCCAGACCGGCAAGACCGCGGTGGCCGTCGACACGATCATCAACCAGCGCGACAACTGGCGCTCGGGCGACCCGGAGAAGCAGGTCCGCTGCATCTACGTCGCCGTGGGCCAGAAGGGCTCCACCATCGCGTCCGTCCGCGGCGCCCTGGAGGAGGCCGGCGCGCTGGAGTACACCACCATCGTGGCCGCTCCCGCCTCCGACCCGGCCGGCTTCAAGTACCTCGCCCCGTACACCGGTTCGGCCATCGGCCAGGAGTGGATGTACGACGGCAAGCACGTCCTGATCATCTTCGACGACCTGTCGAAGCAGGCCGAGGCCTACCGCTCCGTCTCCCTGCTGCTGCGCCGCCCGCCGGGCCGCGAGGCCTACCCGGGTGACGTCTTCTACCTGCACTCCCGCCTGCTGGAGCGCTGCGCGAAGCTGAACGACGCCCTGGGCGGCGGCTCGATGACCGGTCTGCCGATCATCGAGACCAAGGCCAACGACGTCTCGGCGTACATCCCGACCAACGTCATCTCCATCACCGACGGCCAGTGCTTCCTGGAGTCCGACCTGTTCAACGCCGGCATCCGCCCGGCCGTGAACGTCGGTATCTCGGTCTCCCGCGTCGGTGGCTCCGCCCAGATCAAGGCCATGCGCTCGGTCGCCGGCCGTCTGCGTCTGGACCTCGCCCAGTACCGCGAGCTGGAGGCCTTCGCCGCCTTCGGTTCCGACCTGGACGCGGCCTCCAAGGCCCAGCTGGAGCGCGGTGCGCGCATGGTCGAGCTGCTGAAGCAGGGTCAGTACCAGCCGTTCCCGGTCGAGGAGCAGGTCGTCTCCATCTGGGCCGGCACCACCGGCAAGCTGGACGACGTCCCGGTCGCCGAGATCCGCCGCTTCGAGCGCGAGTTCCTGGACCACGTGCGCCTGCAGCACAAGGACCTGCTCGCCGGCATCGTCGAGACCGGCCTGCTCGCCGACGGCACCGTCGACGCGCTGACCACGGCGATCGAGGCCTTCAAGCAGGGTTACCAGACCGCTGACGGCAAGCTGCTCTCCGAGCAGGCCTGAGTCCGGTAACGAGGGAAAGGACGTAACGACCCATGGGAGCACAGCTTCGGGTCTACAAGCGCCGGATCCGCTCTGTCACCGCGACGAAGAAGATCACCAAGGCGATGGAGATGATCTCCGCGTCGCGCATCGTCAAGGCGCAGCGCGCGGTGGCCGCCTCCACTCCGTACGCCGATGAGCTCACCCGGGCGGTGACGGCGGTGGCCACCCGGTCCAACGCCAAGCACCCGCTCACCACCGAGAACCCGGACGCCAAGCGCGCCGCCGTCCTGCTGATCACGGCGGACCGCGGCCTGGCGGGCGGTTACTCGACCAACGCCATCAAGGCGGCGCAGACGCTCACCGAGCGCCTGCGCGGCGAGGGCAAGGACGTGGTGACGTACATCATCGGCCGCAAGGGTGTCTCGTACTACACGTTCCGCGGTCAGACCATCGCGGACTCGTGGACGGGATTCTCGGACAAGCCGACCTACGGTGACGCGAAGATCGTGGCGGCCGACCTGATCGAGGCCTTCAAGGCCGAGACCGGCGGTGTGGACGAGCTCCACCTGATCTCGACCGAGTTCGTGTCCATGCTGACGCAGAACGCGGTGGAGGCGCGGCTGCTGCCGCTGAAGCTGGACGAGGTCCAGCTCAGCGACCAGCCGCCGGCCAAGTCGGAGATCTTCCCGCTGTACGACTTCGAGCCGTCGGCGGAGGGCGTCCTGGACGCGCTCCTGCCGCGGTACGTCGAGAGCCGGATCTACAACGCGCTGCTGCAGTCGGCCGCTTCCGAGCACGCCGCCCGCCGCCGCGCGATGAAGAGCGCGACGGACAACGCCGGCGAGCTCATCAAGTCGCTCACGCGGCTTGCCAACTCGGCCCGCCAGGCCGAGATCACCCAGGAAATCAGCGAGATCGTCGGTGGCGCCAACGCGCTCGCTGACGCGAGCCGCGGGAGCGAATGAGTATGACCACCACTGTTGAGCCGACCACGGCGACGGGCCGCGTCGCGCGGGTCATCGGCCCGGTCGTCGACGTGGAGTTCCCCGTCGACGCGATTCCGAACATGTACAACGCCCTGCACGTCGAGGTGGACAACCCCGACGGCACCGGCAAGAAGACCCTGACCCTCGAGGTCGCCCAGCACCTCGGCGACGGCATGGTCCGCGGCATCTCGATGCAGCCGACCGACGGCCTGGTCCGTGGTTCGCAGGTCACCGACACCGGCGCGGCCATCTCCGTGCCGGTCGGCCAGATCACCAAGGGCAAGGTCTTCAACGCCCTCGGCGACGTGCTGAACGTGGACCAGGCGGAGTTCGACAAGCAGGTCGAGGTCCGCTGGCCGATCCACCGCAAGGCCCCGGAGTTCAAGGACCTCGAGTCCAAGACCGAGATGTTCGAGACCGGCATCAAGGTCATCGACCTCCTCACCCCGTACGTCCAGGGTGGCAAGATCGGTCTGTTCGGTGGTGCCGGTGTCGGCAAGACCGTTCTGATCCAGGAGATGATCTACCGCGTCGCCGAGAACTTCGGTGGTGTGTCGGTGTTCGCCGGTGTCGGCGAGCGCACCCGTGAGGGCAACGACCTCATCGACGAGATGGTCGACTCGGGCGTTCTGGACAAGACCGCGCTGGTCTTCGGCCAGATGGACGAGCCGCCGGGCACCCGTCTGCGCGTCGCGCTGTCCGCGCTGACCATGGCGGAGTACTTCCGTGACGTCGAGAAGCAGGACGTGCTCCTCTTCATCGACAACATCTTCCGGTTCACCCAGGCCGGTTCCGAGGTGTCGACCCTGCTCGGCCGCATGCCCTCCGCGGTGGGCTACCAGCCGAACCTGGCCGACGAGATGGGCCTCCTGCAGGAGCGCATCACCTCGACCCGCGGTCACTCGATCACCTCGATGCAGGCGATCTACGTCCCCGCGGACGACCTGACCGACCCGGCCCCGGCCACCACCTTCGCCCACCTGGACGCGACCACCGTTCTGTCGCGCCCGATCTCGGAGAAGGGCATCTACCCGGCCGTCGACCCGCTGGACTCCACGTCCCGCATCCTCGACCCGCGGTACATCGCGCAGAACCACTACGACACGGCTCTGCGTACCAAGGGGATCCTGCAGAAGTACAAGGACCTCCAGGACATCATCGCGATCCTCGGCATCGACGAGCTGTCCGAAGAGGACAAGATCACGGTGCACCGTGCGCGTCGCATCGAGCGCTTCCTCTCGCAGAACACCTACGTGGCGAAGCAGTTCACCGGTGTCGAGGGCTCGACCGTGCCGCTGTCGGAGACCATCGAGGCCTTCAACGCGATCGCGGACGGCAAGTACGACTCCGTCCCGGAGCAGGCCTTCTTCATGTGCGGTGGCATCGAGGACCTCGAAAAGAACGCCGCCGAGCTGGCGAAGAAGTAATCGCGGCCGGTAGCAGCTGAGTGACCGTGAGGGGTGGCCCCCGAGCCTGGGGTCCACCCCTCGCGTCGCATCGGCTGTGATTCCGGTCAAATCCGTGCCGCCGGTTTCATGCCGGGGGCGCGGGGCCGTTATTCTTACCGAAACTCCCGAGTAATCGGGCGTTGCATGAGCCTAGGAGCCCACGTTGGCTGAGCTGCACGTCGAGCTGGTCGCAGCCGACCGCAAGGTGTGGTCCGGTGCGGCCACCATCGTCGTCGCCCGTACGGCCTCCGGTGACACCGGCATCATGCCGGGCCACACCCCGGTGCTGAGCGTGCTGGAGACCGGCCCGGTCACCATCCGCACGGTGGACGGCGGGACCGTGATCGCCGCTGTGCACGGCGGCTTCATCTCCTTCGCCGACAACAAGCTGTCTCTGCTCGCGGAGATCGCCGAGCTGGCGGACGAGATCGACGTCGCGCGTGCCGAGCGCGCACTGGAGAAGGCCAAGTCGGACCTGGACGAGCACGCCGAGCGGCGCGCCGAGGTCCGTCTGTTCGCGGCGCGCGGCCTCAAGGTCCACGCCTGAGTGTGCCGGACCCCGGCTTAGCGGGGTCGACCGACGGTCCCGGGGACGCGCGAGCGTGACCCCGGGACTGTCGTCGTAGTTGGTAGGTCAGCGCGGTCGCTTCATACGACCGTAACGGGGAACGCGGGTAGCGAGGAGGTAGGTGAGCATGGTCCTCGCGCTTGTGGTGTGTGCGGCGGTCGTGGCGTTGGGAGTGATCGGCCTGATGGCCTTCGCCGTGCGCCGCCGCCTGATCCAGCGGGTCGGCGGCACGTTCGACTGCAGCTACCGGCTCAAAATGCCCGCCGACGCCTCGACGCAGCCCGACCTCGACGAGAACGGCAAACCCACCTCAGCCCCGGTCCCCCCGACCGACGGCAAGGGGTGGGTTTTTGGTATCGGCCGGTACAGCGGCGATTCGATCGAATGGTTCCGGGTCTTCTCGTACGCGCCGCGCCCGCGCAAGGTGCTGCCGCGCCGGGAGATCGAGGTGCTCGGCCGGCGCTACCCGGAGGGCCAGGAGGAGCTGGCGCTGCTCTCCGGCTCGGTGGTGCTGCGCTGCCTGCACAACGGGGCGCCGCTGGAGCTGGCGATGAGCGAGGACGCGCTCACCGGCTTCCTGGCCTGGCTGGAGGCGGCCCCGCCCGGCCAGAGGGTTAACGTCGCCTAACCTGTCGGGCTAGGGTGGCCGCATGGTCAATCTGACGCGCATCTACACCCGTACCGGGGACGACGGCACCACCGCGCTCGGTGACATGAGCCGGACCACCAAGACCGACCCGCGGCTGATGGCGTACGCCGACGCCAACGAGGCGAACGCGGCGATCGGGGTGGCGGTGGCGGCCGGTTCGCTGGCCGAGGACGTGGTGGCCGTGCTCACCCGGGTCCAGAACGACCTGTTCGACGTCGGCGCCGACCTGTCCACCCCCGTGGTCGAGGACCCGAAGTACCCGCCGCTGCGGGTTCTGCAGTCCTACATCGACCGGCTGGAGGGGGACTGCGACCACTACCTGGCCCAGGTGGAGAAGCTGCGCAGCTTCATCCTGCCCGGTGGCACGCCCGGCGCGGCCTACCTGCACCTGGCCTGCACGGTGGTGCGGCGGGCCGAGCGCTCCACCTGGGCGGCGATCGCGGAGTACGGGGACTCGGTCAACCCGCTGACCGCGAAGTACCTCAACCGGCTCTCCGACCTGCTGTTCATCCTGGCCCGGGTGGCCAACAAGGAGCGCGGCGACGTGCTCTGGGTGCCGGGGGAGAACCGCTAGGCCCTAGACCCGCTCGGCCGGAGCCTGCTCCACCACGACCCGGCCGTTCTCGACCCGCACGCCGGCCGGCGGCTCCTTGGGCCAGATCGAGAAGCAGCCGGCCACGATCACGTTCACGACTGCCGCGATGCCCAGCTTCCAGTACCACTGGCCGAAGGTGCCGAAGTGGGCGGAGCCCGCGGAGAGCGGGACGAGCAGGGTGATCAGACCCAGGGTGATCACGGCGGACACGACGGTGCGGCCGGCCAGCTGCCACTCGTACCTGGTCCGCTCCGGGCCGTACTTCGGCGAGGGCAGCGGCTTGGGGCCGCCGGCGAAGCGGTGCAGGAAGTGCCGGTCGGCCCAGCGGACCAGCGAGGGGCCGTAGCCGACCGAGAAGCCGGCGTAGCTCGCGGCGAGGGCGTGCATCCAGCTCGCCTCGGCGCCGCCGCGCAGGTTGAGCACGGTGAGCGCGTACAGGGCGAGGTCCACCACCGGCAGGCCGATCAGCAGCGCGGTGCTGGTGCGGCGCAGGCGCAGCAGGTAGCGGGCGGAGAGCGCGAGGCCGAGCACGATCCACCAGGAGATCTCGGCCGCGACGATGAGGGTGACGATCACGTTCTGCTCCCGGTCGTGTCAGCGGTGTCTCCAGCCTCGTGCGCGGGAGCGGTGGTGTCGTCGTCGCGCGGTGCCGTCCGGGGCTGCATCTTTCGATGTAGCGGCCTCCTCCGTGGACGGGAGCCGGTGCGAGCTCCGGGGATGGTGAGATGGGGGTGTGCTCGTACCGTCCGTCCCCCCGCGCCGGCTGGACCGGCTGATCGCCCTGGCCGGACTGCTCGGCGGCGCGCTGCTGATCGTCTTCAGGGTGTACGACCGGCCGGAGCGCAATCCGCTCTGGTCGGTGCTGCTGACGTTGGTGGTGATGGCCGGGCTGGAGCTGGTCCGACGGACCCGGCCGGTGCTCGCGGTGACGGTGGGTGGGCTGGCCTGCGCGCTGTGCCTGCTCACCGGCAGTCTGCTGGCGACGCTGATCATGTACACCGATCTGCTGTACGCGGCGGTGGTCTACGGCACCCGGCGGATGTCGAAGGTGCTGCACCTGACCAACGGGTCCACCGTGCTGGTGCTCTCCGGTCTCGCGCTGTACTACGGGGGTACCTCGGCCGGGCTGCTGATCGTGGTGGTCAGCTCGCTGCTCTTCCTGGCGCCGGTGTGGACCGGCGACGTGGTGCGCAAGCACCGGCGGGAGGCGGATACCGAGCGGCTGCGGGCCGAACAGACCGCGCTGCTCTCGGAGATGGACCGGCGCGAGGCGGTCGGCGCCGAACGGGCGAGGATGGCACGGGAGTTGCACGACGTGGTGGCCAACCACCTGTCGGCGATCGCGATCCACGCCACCGGCGCGCAGTCGGTGGCCAGGCGGCGACAACTGGCCGAGGACGACCCGCTGGTGGAGGTGCTGGCCGTGATCCGGGAGAACAGCGTCCAAGGATTGGCCGAAATGCGTCGCATGATCGGACTGCTCCGGGACAGCGGCGGGGGAGAGGCCGACGAGTCCTACGCGGCGCCCGACCTGGCCGCCGTGGACGCCCTGCTGGCGAAGGCCCGGGCGGCCGGGCAGGACGTGGGGCTGGAGTTCGAGCTGACCGAGGACGGCGAACGCGGCGAGGTCCCGGTGCCGGTCGGGCTGGCCGCGTACCGGATCGTCCAGGAGTCGCTGACCAACGTGCTCAAGCACGCCGGGCCCGGGCTGGTCACCCTGCGGCTGGAGTTCGGGCCCGAGGAGCTGCGGATCGCCGTCGACAGCCCGTACCGGGGCGGGCCGGGCCGCGAACTGCCCGGAGCCCGGGCGGGACTGGTGGGCATGGCGGAGCGGGCCGGGCTGCTCGGCGGCAGCTTCGAGGCCGGGCCGGGGGACGGTGGGTGGAGCGTGCGCGCGGTGCTGCCGCGCGGCCGGGAGAGCGAGGGACGGGCATGACGATCCGGGTGCTGGTGGCCGAGGACCAGGCGGCGGTACGGGCCGCACTGGTGATGATCCTGCGGGCCGAGCCCGGGTTCGAGGTGGTCGGGCAGGCCGCCGACGGCGAGGAGGCGGTCCGGCTGGCGCTGGAGCTGCGGCCGGACGTGGTGCTGATGGATGTGCAGATGCCCCGGCTGGACGGCGTCTCGGCGACCCGGCAGGTGGTCGCCGCCGGGGCCGCCCAGGTGCTCGTGCTGACCACCTTCGACCTGGACGAGTACGTCTACGGCGCACTGCGGGCCGGCGCGGCCGGGTTCCTGCTCAAGGACCTGGAGGCGGACACCCTGATCGAGGGCATCCGCACGGTGGCCCGCGGGGACGGCATGCTGGCGCCCTCGGTGACCAGACGGCTGATCGGCGTCTTCGCCCGCCCGGAGCGGCAGGTCGGGCCCGAGGCGAGGGCGGCGGTGGCCGGGCTGACCGCACGTGAGCGGGAGGTGCTGGCCTGCATCGGGTCGGGGCTGTCCAACGGGGAGATCGCGAGCCGGCTGGAGATGGCGGAGGCGACCACCAAGACCCACGTCAGCCGGATCCTGGCGAAGCTGCGGCTGCGCAGCCGGGTGCAGGCGGCGATCCTGGCCCAGGATCTCGGTCTGACCATCTGAACCATCTGAGCCGTCTGAGCCGTCTGGACCGTCCGGACCGTCCGGACCGTCTGACCGACGTCCTGAGCGACTGACCAGGTCGGTTGCAGATCACACTCCCGATTGCTACTGCGCGGACGGTTCGGGCACTAGAGTCCCGGAATTGAGCGATGCGGCTCTCTCGGGCGGCGACCCCTGCCCTGAGCCGCCTTCAGGGCCCGCCCGCGGGGCGGCGACGGCATCGGGAGACCCAGCCATGAGCAATGCGTCCAGCAAGCAGATCGCCGTGATCGGTGCCGGCCTGATGGGCGCCGGCATCGCCCAGGTGTCCGCGCAGGCCGGCCACCCGGTGGTGCTGCGGGACGTCACCGAGGAGGCGCTGCAGCGCGGTCTCGCCGGCATCCGTGCCTCGTACGAGAAGTTCGTCGCCAAGGGCAAGCTGAGCGCCGAGGACGCCGAGGCCGCGCTGGGCCGGATCACCACCACCACCGACCTGGGCGCCGTCGCCGAGGCCGACATCGTGGTCGAGGCCGTGTTCGAGCAGCTGGACGTCAAGGAGGCCGTCTTCCGCGAGCTGGACAAGCTCGCCAAGGACGGCGCCGTGCTGGCCTCCAACACCTCCGCCATCCCGATCACCCGGATCGCCGCCGCCACCGAGCGCCCGGAGTCGGTCGTCGGGGTGCACTTCTTCTCGCCGGTCCCGATGATGAAGCTGGTCGAGCTGGTCCGCGGCTACAAGACCAGCGACGAGACGCTGGCCGTCGCCCGCGCCTACGCCGAGGGCGTCGGCAAGGAGGTCGTGGTGGTCAACCGCGACGTGGCCGGCTTCATCACCACCCGCCTGATCACCGCGCTGGTCGTCGAGGCCGCCAAGCTGTACGAGTCGGGCGTGGCCACCGCCGAGGACATCGACACCGCCTGCCGGCTCGGCTTCGGCCACGCGATGGGCCCGCTGCAGACCGCCGACCTGACCGGCGTGGACATCCTGCTGCACGCCGCCCGCAACATCTACACCGAGACCCAGGACGAGAAGTTCGCCGCCCCGGAGATCATGGCCCGCATGGTCACCGCCGGCGACCTCGGCCGCAAGAGCGGCCGCGGCTTCTACCCGTACGAAGGCAAGTGAGCCGACAAGGCTGAACGACCTGGCGGGCCGTGCGATCGGAGCATCGTACGGCCCGCTGTGCCGGGGGGTGAGTTTCCTCACGCCGGGTGCCGCAGACGGGTGATTTGGGCGGTAATCGAGCGTAGGTGTGGAGAGTTCCTGCGTATATTCCCTCGGACGAGTGAAGTTGCTTCAGATCAGGGCGAAAAGCAGCAACCTGCGGCGTTGCTCCACCGTCAGATGAGGGAACCCGGCATTCCGACCGGGTCCGGGTGCGAGTCGAGCCGTCACCGGCGTTCCGCCCGGGAAGTCCCACCCCGATTCAGCGGCCACCCCGCTGCCGAGCCCGTCGCGGCCGGGGCGGGCCAACCCGACCAGGCCACCCAGGCGAAGGAGGAGAGCATGCGCATCACCGGCGACCACACGGCGCTGGCCATCGAAGGCCGCCTCGACGTGCGCACCGCCGCCGACGCGCGGGCCCGGCTGCACCAGGCCGTGGACGGCGGCCTCGGCGACCTCGTGCTCGACCTCGGCCGACTGGAGTTCTGGGACGCCACCGGCCTCGGCGTGATCATGGGCACCCACCGGCGGGCCGGCCGGATCGGCCGCCGGCTCGTGCTGCGCTCCGTCCCCGCACAGCTCCAGCGGCTCCTGGTGGCGACCAAGCTGCACCGCATCCTGGCCGTCGACGGCGGCGTCGCCGAGGCGCACGTCCTCTAGCCGCCACACCTGCCCCGCACCCGACCGCACTGCGCGGGCGGGCCCGGATGTGCGAGAGTCTGCCCGTCAGAAGACGGCCGCCCGGGGCCAGCCCGCGGCCGCGACCGAAACGTGTGCCGCCCGGCGCGGGGCGCCGGCGGCCGAGCACGATGCGGAGCAGAACGTGGCACAGCCAACCGGGGAATTCCGGCAGGAGGCCGTCCGCACCCGCGGCGGAGAGCTGGTCTCCGGCGGCCTGCTGGTCGGCGTCGGAGCCCCGGACGGCTCCGAGGCCAGGCCCTGCCCGGAGGAGTGGCGCCCCCGCCCGCGCCGGATCGAACGCAGCGAGCCCGCCCGCGGCCCGGTCGGCGGCGTCGGCCGCGCCGTCGGCCCGCTCGCCCTCGGCGCCGGGCCCACCGACCTGCCGCTGCTCGATCGCGAGGCCGACATCGCCGAACTGCTCGGCCTGCTCGCCGAGGGCCGCTCGATACGCCTGGTCGGCCAGGCCGGCTCGGGCCGCAGCACCCTGCTGTCGGCCGTCGCCGAGGCCGCGGCCGACCTCGCCCCCGGCGGCGTCGTCCAGCTGTGCGGACACCGCCGCACCGCCGCCGACCTGCTCCAGGACCTCTTCGCGGCCACCCACCACGCCCCCGGCCACCGGCCCGACCCCGGCCAGCTGGCCGCCCACCTCGCCGGGATCCGCGCCGTCGTCGTGATCGACGAGGCCGAGCCGACCGGCGCCGAGCTGGAGGAGCTGCTCGCCGCCGCCCCCGGCTGCGCCTTCCTGATCTCGGTCGCCCCGGACAGCCCGCCGCTGCCGGGCGACTCCCGCATGCGGGACCACGCCGTCGCCGGGCTCTCCCGCTCCGCCTGCCTCACCCTCGCCGCCCGGCTCGCCGGACGGCCCCTGGACGTGGCCGAGAAGGCCTGGGCGGTCGACCTCTGGTTCGAGTCCGAGGGCCTGCCGCTGCGCTTCGTGCAGGCCGCCGCGCTGCTGCGCCAGCGGGACGTCTCGGTGGACGCGCTGGTCGCCGCCGAGGACGACCGGCTGGACGTCTTCGGCGCGGTCGACGAGCCCGTCCACGACCCCGACCCGGCGGTGCGCGAGAACGCGCTGCGCCGCACCGTCCCGCTGCCCTCGGTCGCCGAGACCGCCTCGCCCGCCGTCCGGCTCGCCGAGGGCCTGAGCGAGCCCGCGCAGGCCGTGCTGCGGCTCGCCGTGGCGCTCGGTGGCGAGTGCCCCACCGCGCCGCACCTGCCCGCGCTGATCGACGTCGGCCAGGGCGAGAGCGCGCTGGCCGAACTCTCCGACGCCGGGCTGGCGGTGTCCATCGGCGGGCACCACCGGCTCACCGCCGGGGCGCTGGACCTGCTCGCCCCGCACTGGCCGGCCCGCGGCTGCGTGGACGGCGCCGCCCAGCACTTCGCCTGGTGGGTCGGGCACAGCTCGGTCTCGCTGGAGCAGATCGCCGCCGAGGCCGAGGTGGTCATCGGCGTGCTGCTGGCCGACCGGAACTCCGGCCGGCACGAGGCGGTGGTCCGGCTGGCCCGGGCGGCGGCGCCCGCGCTGGCGCTGGCGCTGCGCTGGGGCGCCTGGGAGCGGGTGCTGCAGCTGGGTCTGGAGGCGGCCCGGCGCACCGGCGCGGCGGTCGACCAGGCCTGGTTCCACCACGAGCTGGGCGTGTACGCGATCTGCGTCCAGCAGCCGTCCCGGGCGATCGCCGAGCTGGAGACCGCGCTCACCCTGCGGGCCTCCGCCGGGGAGCAGCGCGGGGTCGCTGCGGCGCGCCGGATGCTCGACCTGCTGCGTGCCGACGGCCGGCAGCTGCCCGCCGCCGCGGTCGCGGCGGCACCGGGCCGCGGGCCGGTGATCCGCAAGATCGCCGCCCGGGTGCCGGCCGGCCTGAAGGCCCGGGCCGGGAAGCGGCGCCGGGTGGTGGTGGCCTCCGCGGCCGTGCTCACCTTCGGGGTGCTCGGCACGGCGGTGGCGATGAGCATCACCGGGCCCGACGAGCACAAGGGGAACGACCCGCACGGGCGCCTGGACGACGTCGGCGCCACCGGTAACGCGCCGATGCCGCTGCCGTCCGCCAGCAGCAGCCCGGGGACGGCCGGTACGGGCGGGACCGAGCCGAGCAGCCCGGCGGCGACGGAGACCAGCCCGGAGCCCTCGGCCAGCGGCAGCGCGTCGCACTCGCCGAGCGCCTCGCCGACCAGGAAGCCGAGCTCCTCGCCGGGGGCCACCGGGTCGGGTGCCCCACAGCAGCCGCAACCGCAGCAGCCCGCACCGGGGCAGCCACAGCCGCCGGTGCAGCAGCCGGGGCAGCCGCAGGGCGGTTCGGCCGGCGGCGGCACCGGTGGGGGGACCGGCGGTGGCGGTACTCAGCCCGGTGGCGGCACCAACACCTCGCCGTCACCGAAGCCGACGGTGACCCCGTCCTCGTCGGCCCCTGGTCAGACACCGTCCGGGTCGGCCACCGGGACCAGTACCGCCAGCCCGTCGTCGACCTCGACCAGCTGAGCGATCAGAACAGCTTGAGCTTGTCGTCGTCGATGCCGCGCAGCTCGTCGTAGTCCAGCACCACGCAGCCGATGCCCCGGTCAGTGGCCAGGACGCGGGCCTGGGGCTTGATCTCCTGCGCGGCGAAGACGCCCTTGACCGGGGCCAACAGCGGGTCCCGGTTGAGGAGTTCGAGGTAGCGGGTGAGCTGTTCGACGCCGTCGATCTCGCCGCGGCGCTTGATCTCGACGGCCACCGTGGCGCCGTCGGCGTCGCGGCAGAGGATGTCGACCGGGCCGATCGCGGTCGGGTACTCGCGGCGGATCAGCGACCAGCCGGTGCCGAGCACCTCCATCCGGTCCGCGAGCAGCTCCTGGAGGTGCGCCTCGACGCCGTCCTTGATCAGGCCGGGGTCCACCCCGAGCTCGTGGGAGGAGTCGTGCAGCACCTCCTCCAGCGTGATGATGAGCTTCTCGCCGGCCTTGTTCACCACCGTCCAGACCCCGTCGGCCTCCTTGAGGGCGCACGGCGGGGACATCCAGTTGAGCGGCTTGTAGGCGCGGTCGTCGGCGTGGATGCTGACGCTGCCGTCGGCCTTGACCAGGATGAGCCTGGTGGCGGAGGGCAGATGGGCGGAGAGCCGACCGGCATAGTCGACTGAGCAGCGGGCAATTACGAGACGCACGGTCGACCACGCTAGCCCACCGGGGCCAGTTGATGCGATTCCGCGACGACCGGGTGAAGAAACCGCGAACCCCGCGAACATGGAGGTTCGGCGGTCCCGCCACCGTCCGTCGCGCTCTGGCGCCCACGCCATCAGGCCGCTACGGTGTGTGACGGCACGGCTGCGGGCTTGCGTCAACGGGGATGGAGACTTCAGATGAACGATCCGACAGGATCTGGCCATTCTGGTGCACCATCGCGTATTTGTGGAGCAATCCCCAGGAACGACCAGCCTGCTCCGCCGTTGACTGCCACGCTGTTCTGACGCGGTCGGTGTCCGGGACGTCACGTCCCGTGGCGCCTCCGCCTTCGCAAACGGTGCCGGAAACGCCCGTCCCACGGTGTTCCGGACATCACCTGCGATTTCGCCCACCCTCACTGTGAGCTTGGACTACGCATGACCACCCGGGCGCCGCGCGGGTGGACCGTGAGAGGAGAATCCATGTCGCTCGACGTCTCACCGGCCCTGCTGGAGAAGGCTGAGCGGGGCGAGGTCGACGAGCGGGAATTCGTCGACTGCGTCCGCGTCTCGCTGCCGTACGCCTGGGACCTGATCAGCTCGCTGGTCGCCCAGGCGAAGGTCGACGGCACCGACTTCGCCGACAACCAGGTACCGCCGCCCAGCGAGCAGGCCCGCGGCCAGCTGCTGCGCGCCCTGGCCAGCGATGCCATCCGGGGCGCCCTGCAGCGCCACTTCGGGGTGCGGCTGGCGTTCCAGAACTGTCACCGGGTGGCGGTGTTCGTGCCGTCGGAGGCCAACGAGGCGCGCTACGACCGCTTCACCTCCGTCCGGGAGCAGCTGCTCAACCAGTCCGAGGAGCTGCGGGACTGCTGAGCCCGGCGGTGCCGGCCGCCCCCGTCCCCCGGTGCGGGGGGAGGGGCGGCGGCCAGGCCCGGTCTCAGGTGAGCTGCGGCAACACCTCGGAGCCGAGCCGGGCGATGTTGTGCAGGGTCGCCTCGCGGTCGCCGCTGCCCTCCGCGAGCAGGGCGAACCGCCGGACGCCGGTGCGCTCGGCGGTGGCCAGCAGCCGGTCGGCGCACTGCTTCGGGGTGCCCACCGCGTGCAGGTCGCAGAGGAGTTCGGTGTACTGGTGCGGGTCGCGCATCTTCCGCTCGCGGCCGTCCACGGTGCGGTGCGCGCCCAGCCCGTACTCGAACCAGCCGGGCATCGCGTTCAGCAGGGTGGCCCGGGCCTGCGAGGCGCGGTCGTCCACCTGGGCCACCCCGGCCGCGACGTGCTGGCGGCTGATCCGGCGCAGCTGCTCCTCGCCGCGCCCGGCGGCCAGCCAGGCGGCACGGTAGAGCTCCAGCATCCGCAGCTTGTCGTCGTCGCCGGAGTGCATGCCGAGCAGCATCGGCAGGCCGCGCTCGGCGGCCAGCCGGACCCCGTTGGGCGAGGTGCAGGCGACCACCACGGGCGGGCCGGCCACCGGCCGTCCGGCGGTGGTGAGTTCCTCGCCGGGTCCGTCGATGTCCTGGCGCTGGCGCGGGAAGCGCACCGGGCGGGAGGGCTCGTCCAAGCCGAGCCAGCTGCCCAGGCCCGGGCGCCGCAGCGACTCGGTGGCCTGCGGCACCACCGGCACCTCGGGGAAGGAGAACTGCGGGCCGTCCGCGCCCACCCGGGAGCCGCGCAGCCAGCGCAGCAGCAGGTCCAGCCGCTCCGGGAAGCCCTTCTCGAAGGCGTCCACGCCGCTGCCGAAGACGTCCAGGTCGATCCACGGCCCGCCGCGGCCGACCCCGAGCGTGAAGCGTCCGCCGGAGGTGAGGTGGAGCAGCGCGGCCTGCTCGCCGAGCGCCACCGGGTGGCTGGTGGAGAGCACGCTGACGGCGGTGCCGACGCCGATCCGGCGGGTGCGGCCGAGCAGCAGCGCGGCCAGTGTCGCGGCGTTCGGGCAGACCCCGTACGGGACGAAGTGGTGCTCGGCCAGCCAGACGCTGTCCAGGCCCGCGCGTTCGGCCTCGACGGCGGCCCGGACGGTGCGCTCCAGCGCCTCGCCGTGGGTCTGCCCGGGGAACTGCGCGGACAGCAGGAACGCGCCGACCCGGACCGGGGCGGTGTCCGGCGGCAGCGCGCCGGTGAGCTGCGCGGCGGTCAGCGGTTCGCCCGCGACGGCGGTCAGCGACGGCACGGTGGTCAGCACCGGGCCCGGGGCGGGCGGCCGGACGCCGACGGGCCGACGGGTCTCGGCGCGGGGGCTGGTCTTGGTCATCGGGGGCCTCCTCGGGTGCACGCAGGGTCTGCGAGCCCCGCCTGTTCCCTTCGTGGGTATCCGATGTCATGTGCCAATGGCACGCGGAACCCTGAATTTCGCCGATGGTCGGGTGGATCTCGGCAAAAACGCCGGACCGCCGGCCGAACCCGTGATAGAGGCCGTTCAAAGAGGTCGGGCACCACCGGGCCCGTCTCCCGGGCCCCTGCCGGGCCCGAGGGGCAGGCCATAGGCTGGAACGACTTCGAGCCCCGGAAGAGAGGCAGTCCGCCGTGCCCCGCCGCAACCGGATCAATATCGCCGCCCCCCGCGAGAGCGCCGAACCGACTGCCCCGCGCGGCGGATCGCTGCGCCGCACAGAGCACTACCAGGGCGAGGACTGGGTGGTCCAGACGGTCGCCGGCACCTCGGGCCGGCACTACCGCTGCCCGGGCTGCGACCAGGAGATCCCGTCCGGGGTGGGCCACGTGGTGGCCTGGCCGATGCACGGCGCCGGGGTGGACGACCGGCGGCACTGGCACCGCGCGTGCTGGGGGGCGCGTGAGCGCCGGGCCGCCAACGTCCTGCGAGGCCGCGGCGCTCCGCGCTACTGACCGCCCCCCCGGGTGCCGAACTCCCTCACGCGTCGCGGTTCTTGAGCACCAGTGCGCCGCCGACCAGGGCCGCGGCGGTCCAGGCCAGGCAGATCACGAAGCCCGCCCACGGCCCGTACGGCTGGCCGTTCTGCTCGTACACCAGCAGCATCCGCGAGCCCGCGTAGTCCGGGAAGTAGTGGGCCAGGGTCTTGACCTTCGGTACCGCCGAGAGGATCGGCGAGAGCAGGAAGAAGAACGGCACCAGCACGCCGAGGGCGAGCGTCTGGTTGTGCAGCATGGCGGTGACGCCGGCCGAGAACAGGCAGAGCATCGTCAGGTACAGCGCGGCGCCGAACACCGCGCGCAGCACGTGCGGCTCGGCGAGGGTGGTGGAGTGCGTGCCGAGCAGCGACTGGCCGACGAAGAAGGTGACGAAGGCGGTCACCAGCGAGACCGTCAGGGCCAGTGCGCCGAGCACCGTCGCCTTGCCGGTGAGCAGGGTGCCGCGCTGCGGGACGGCGGCCAGGGTGGCCCGGATCATGCCGCTGCTGTACTCGTTGCCGATCGCCAGCACGCCGAAGACGATGATGGCCAGCTCGCCGAGCATGATGCCGGAGAAGGCCGTCCCGGTGGCGTCGAAGGTGGCCTGCTCGTGGCGCCGGAACTCGGTGAAGTTGCTGTTGGTGAGCAGGGAGAGCAGCGCGCCGATGCCCACGGTGACCACGAAGGTCAGCGCGAGGGTCCAGACGGTGGAGCGGACGCTGCGGATCTTCGTCCACTCGGAGCGCAGGATCGCCGGGAAGGACGTCATCTCAGTTCTCCTCCTGCCGCACCGCGGCGGCCGGCCGCTTGCCGTCCGCCTTCCAGCCGGCGCCCCAGGGGCCGGGCGCGCCGGCCGCGTCCCGGCCCGGGCCGTCGCCCGCGTGGTACTCCACCGCGTCCGCCGTCATCTGCATGAACGCCTCCTCCAGCGAGGCCTGCTGCGGGCTGAGCTCGTGCAGCACCACGCCGTGCGCCGCGACCAGTTCGCCGAGGTTTGCGATGTCGCCGTCGACCACCTCGTAGGAGCCGTCCGGGCCCGGCTCGTGCCGCAGGCCGGCCGCGGCGAGCACGTCGAGCAGGCGCTCGGGCTGCGGGCTGCGCATCCGTACGGCGGAGCGGGAGTTGCGCCGGATGAACTCCGGCATCGTCAGGTCGGCGAGCAGCCGGCCCTTGCCGATGACCACCAGGTGGTCGGCGGTGACGGCCATCTCGCTCATCAGGTGGGAGGAGACGAAGACCGTGCGGCCCTCTCCGGCCAGGCGCTTCATCAGGTTGCGGATCCAGAGGATGCCCTCCGGGTCCAGGCCGTTGACCGGCTCGTCGAACATGACGATCTCCGGGTCGCCGAGCAGGGCGGAGGCGATGCCCAGGCGCTGGCCCATGCCGAGCGAGAAGCCGCGGGCCCGCTTGCGGGCGACCGGGGTGAGGCCGACCAGGGCGAGCACCTCGTCCACCCGGCGCGCGGGGATCCGGTTGCTCTGGGCGAGCCAGAGCAGGTGGTCGCGGGCGGTGCGGCCAGGGTGGACGGCCTTGGCCTCCAGCAGTGCGCCGATGTACTTGAGCGGCTCGCTGAGCTGCCCGTAGTGCCTGCCGTCGATGGTGACCCGGCCGCCGGTCGGGCGATCGAGGTCGAGGATCATGCGCATGGTGGTGGACTTGCCGGCGCCGTTGGGGCCGAGGAAGCCGGTGACCACCCCCTGGGGGACCTGGAAGCTGAGCCGGTCCACCGCGAGCGTCTTGCCGTAACGTTTCGTCAGGTCGTGCAACTCGATCATTCGCGCTCCCTTACTCCTTGTCAGGCTAGGGCAAAGCGGATGCTGTGGCCCGTTGAGTGGGGCCCGCTGAGTGGGCCCGCCGGGCGCGTCGGAATACGGTGGGCGCATGAGTCAGCGAAGCGAGCGAATCAACGAGGTGGGCGCGTGAGTCAGCTCCCCTCCGCAGTGTCGGTCCGTGAGAGCGGGACCGGAACCCCTCTCGTGCTGCTGCACGCCTTTCCGTTGAACGCCTCGATGTGGTCCACCCAGCTGGACGCGCTGCCCGGCCTGACCGGGGACGAGGTCCGGGTGCTCGCCCCCGACCAGCGGGGTTTCGGCGGCACCGAACTGGGCTCCGACGAACCCTCGCTGGACCCGGTCGCCGACGACCTCGCGCTGCTGCTGGACGCGGCCGGGATCGACCGCGCGGTGGTCGGCGGGCTCTCCATGGGCGGCTACGTGGCGCTGGCCTTCGCCCGCCGCCACCCGGACCGGCTGGCCGGGCTGCTGCTGGCCAACACCCGTGCCACCGCCGACACCGACGCCGCCCGGGCCAACCGGGAGCGGATCGCCGCCGCCGTCACCGCCCGGAACAGCGTCCAGCTGCTGCTGGAGGAGAACGTGGCGGCCGGGCAGCTCGGGCCCGACTCGCAGCACCTGGTGGAGCGGGTCCAGTCGATGGTCGCCGCCGCGCCGCCGGCCTCCGTCGCCTGGGCCCAGCGGGCCATGGCGGCCCGCCCGGACGCCCTGGAGGTCCTGGCAGGGCTGCGGGTGCCGCTCTCGGTCGTCGCGGGCGCCCAGGACGCCCTGGTGGCCCCGGACGAGGCCGAACGGATGCTGCAGGCCCGCCCGGACGCGGAGCTGACCGTCGTCCCCGGGGTGGGCCATCTGAGCGCCCTGGAGGCCCCCGGGGCGTTCGACGCCGCCGTCCGCCGGCTGCTCGCCCGGGTGGCCGCCGGATGACCCCTGACGCGGCGGGCTGGGACTTCTCCGCACTGGAGGTGACCGGCCGGATGCCGGTGACCAACCGCGGCGAGGGGCTGGTCGAACTCACCCTGGAGCCGCTCGGCGAGGACTACTGGCTGCGCCCGGGGGAGACCTTCATCGTCACCTCGTACGGCGACTACGGGCCCGGGCACCCGTTCGAGGTGCAGTACTGGCCCGACTCGGTGTCGGTCTGGTGCACCTCCTGGTTCGGCACCGTCTCGGACGACGAGGGCAACCAGCTCAGCAGCGGGCACCAGCGGCCCGACGGGGCCTACCCGAGGTAGTGACGGCGGGAAAGCCGACAGGCCCTCACTCGCACGGGTGAGGGCCTGTCGGCTGTGCTGGTCCGCGCACGGGGGCGGGGCGCCGCTCGTCAGCGCGACTGCTGGGCGGGCACGCCCATGGTGTCGTCGTTCGGCAGCGAGGCGGCGGCCACGGCCGCGCCGGTCAGCGTCGCCAGCATCTCGCGGACGTTGGTCAGCTGGGCGTTGATGCTGTCGCGACGGTTGGTCAGCGCCGCCAGCTCGCGCTCGGACTCGCTGCGGATGCGGTCCGCCTTGGCGTTGGCGTCCGCCACGATGTCCTCGGACTGGCGCTGGGCCGTCTCGACGGTCTGGCGGGCCCGGCGCTCGGCGTCGGTGCGCAGCTTCTCGGCCTCCAGGCGCAGCTGCTCGGCCCGGTGCTCGATCTCGGCCAGGCGCTTCTCGGCCTTGGCCTGACGGGCGGCCAGGTCGCGCTCGGACTGCTCGCGGCGCTTGGCGAGGTTGGTCTCGAACTCCAGCGCGGCCTGAGCGGCCTTGGTGCGGGTCTCCTCGAAGAGGGCGTCCGCCTCCTCGCGCTTGTTCTGGGCGTCCTTGTTGGCCTCGGCGCGCAGCTGGGCGGAGTCGCTCTTGGCCTTGTCGACGATCCGCAGGCCCTCGTCCTCCGCCTTGGCCTTGCGGTCCTTGGCGTAGTTCTCGGCCTCGGTGCGGACCTGCTGGGCGGCGGCCTCGGCCAGCTCGCGGTGCTGCTCGGAGGCGCGGTGCGCCTCGTCGCGCAGGTCCTTGGCCTCCTCCTCGGCGAGCCGCAGGATCTTCTCGACCCGGGCGCCGAGGCCGGCGTAGGACGGCTCCGCATCGGCGACCGCCGCCTGGGCGGTCTGGGTCTCCAGGTGGAGCTCCTCGATGCGCTTCTCCAGCGCGCTGATCCGGGTCAAGGCACTGTCACGGTCGGCCACCAGCTTGGTGATCCGCTCGTCGACCTGGGCGCGCTCGTACCCACGGCGCACCAGGTCGAAGCCGTGAGGGGAGTGACTGTCGCTCATGGGACTCTGGGCTTCCTGTCGTCAAACCGCTGAGGTGGTTGAGGGAATCCTGACACGGTACCGGAGTGTCGACGGCGAAATGCCGTTCTCTCACGGACAATGACCGCCAATGTCCGCTCAATCGGGTGGTGCGTTCTTGGAGCGATTGCCACCCGACCGGGGGGAGCCAACTCCGGCACCGGCCTTGGCGCCCCCGTCCTTCTTGTTGTTGCTTCCCCCGTTGGCCTGGGCGACCGGTGACGGCGCCTCGAAGGCCTCCAGCGCGGACAGGACGTCCTGGACCCTGGAGATCTCGGTGTTGATGTCCTTGCGGCGGCGCACCAACTCGTCCAGCTCGCGCCGGCCCTCGTCGGTGACCCGCTTGGCCTCCGCCTTCGCCTCGGCGACCAGCCGCTCGGCCTCCGCCTTCGCCAGCTCGATCTGCTCGTCGGCGGTGCGGTCGGCGTCCCGCAGTCGCTTCTCCGCCTCGGCGGCAGCGCCCTCCAGCTGCTCCTCGGCCTCGGTCTCGGCCGACTGCAGCTTGGCCTCGGCCTTCTCGATCAGCGCCTCGGCGCGGTCGGTGGAGCTGGCGAGCTTGGTCTCCGCCTCCTTGAGCAGGCCCTCGGCCTTGCGGACGGCGGAGAGCCGGACCTTGCTGGCCTCCGCGGAGGCCTCCGAGGTCAGCTCGCCGGCCCGCTCCTCGGCGGCCGCGACCAGGGCGGCTGCGCGCTCCTCGGCCTCGGCGACGGTGGCCACCGCCTGCTCCTCGGCCTCGGTCAGCTGTTCCTGGGCGGCCGTCACCAGGGCGTCCACCCGCTCGCCGGCCGACTTCATGGCCGCCGCGTTCTCCTTGCGGGCACGCTCGTGCAGCGCCTCGACCTCGGCGTCGGTGCGCTCGCGCAGCTCCTCCGCGCGCTCGCGGATGGCGGTGGCGTCCCGGCGGGCCTCGGCGAGCAGCGCGTCGGCGTCGGAGCGGCCCTTCTCGACCTCGGCCTGACGGGCCGCCTCGCCGGCCGCGACCAGGCGGTCCGCCTCCTTGCGGGCGGCGGCGACCATCGCGTCCGCCTGCTCCTCGGCGGCGGCGGTGGTGGCCAGCGCGGTGGTCTGGGCGTCCTCCCCGAGCGCCTCGGCGTCCGCGAAGGCCTTCTCCAGGACGGACTTGGCGTGGTCGCGGGTGGCCTTGTCGAACTGCTCGGCGGCCTCCCGGGTCTCCGCGTCGTAGGCGTCGGCGCGGGCGTGGGCGGCGCTGTCGTACTCGTCGGCCAGGGCGCGGGTGGCGAGGGCGTACTCCTCGGCCTCCGCGCGCAGCCCGGCGGCCAGCTCCTCGGCGTCGGCGACCGTACGGGCGCCCTGGGCCTCGGCGTCGGCCACCGTCCGGGCGGCCTGCGCGTCGGCGTCCGCGCGCAGCTGTTCGGCGGTCTCCTGGGCGGCGCGCAGCTCGGCCTCGGCGTCGGCGCGCAGCTGCTCGTCGTAGGCCTGGGCCTCGGCGCGGCGGCGGCCCAGGTCGGCCTCGGCGGCCTCGCGCTCGGCGGCGAGCTCCAGCTCGGTCTGCTCGCGCAGGGCGGTGGTCTCGGCCTCGGTGCGGGCGCGCAGGTCGGCGGTCTCCCGGTCGGCCAGCTCGCGCTGCTCGGTGGCGTACTGGTCGGCCGCCTCGCGCTGCTCGGCGGTCTCGCGCTCGGCGAGCGCGCGGACCTCGGCGGCGTAGAGGTCGGCCGCCTCGCGCTGCTCGGTCGCGTACTCCTCGGCGGCCGTGCGCTGCTCGGTGGTCTCCCGGTCGGCGAGCGCGCGGACCTCGGCCGCGTCCTGCTCGGCCCGGTCGCGGGTCTCGGCGGCCTCCTGCTCGGCGGTGGCGCGCAGCGCGGCGATCTGCTCGGCGGCGGCCTCGTGCAGGCCGGCCACCGACTGGCGGACCTCGGCGGCCTCGTCCTCGGCGGCGGCGACCAGCTCGGCGCCCTCGGCCCGGGCGGCGGCGACCACGTCCTCGCCGTCGGCCGCGGCCTGCTCCAGGACGGCGGTGGCCTCGGCGCGGATGCCGTCGGCGGTGGCGCGGGCCTCGGACAGCTCGCGGCCCGCCTCGGCCCGGACCGTCTCGGCCTGCTCGTTGGCCAGCGCCAGTTCGGCGGCGGCCTTCTCGCGGGTGGCCTTGGCGTCCTGGGCGGCCTCGGCGCGGCGCTGCTCGGCGGCGGTACGGGCCTGTTCCAGCAGCTCGTCGGCCTCGGCGCGGCGGTCGGTCGCGTACTGCTCGGCCTCGGCGCGCTGCTCACCGGCGTACTGCTCGGCCTCGGTGCGGACGCGGTCGGCGTAAGCCTCGGCGCTCTCGCGCTGCTCGGTGGTCTCCTGCTGGGCGAGGGCGCGCAGCTCGGCGGCGGCCTGCTCGGCCTCGGCGCGCTGGGCGGCCGCGTACCGGTCGGCGCCCTCGCGCTGCTCGGCGGCGTACCGGTCGGCCGCCTCGCGCTGCCCGGTCGTCTCGGCGGCGGTGCGCTCGGCGAGCTCGCCGGCGTGCTGCTCGGCCTCGGTGCGGACGCGGTCGGCGTAGGCCTCGGCGCTCTCGCGCTGCTCGGTGGTCTGCTGGCGCGTCAGGGAGCGCAGCTCGGCCGTCTCGCGGTCGGCGCTCTCGCGCTGCTGGGCCGCGTACTGGTCGGCGGCCCCGCGGATCTCGGCGACGTGCTGCTCGGCCGCGGCGCGGACCTCGGCGGTCTCCTGCGCGGTGCGCTCGGTCAGCTCGGCGGCGGCCTGCTCGGCCTGCTCGCGGACGGAGCGGGCGGCGGCCAGCTGCTCGGCGGTCTCCTCGCGCTCGCGCTGCAGTCCGGTGGAAGCGGCCTCGTGCTCGCGCAGGCTCTCCTCGCGCAGCGCTTCGGCGGCGGCCTCGGCCTCGGCCCGGGTACGGGCGGCCTCGGTGTCGGCCTCGCTGCGCACCCGCTCGGCGTCGGCGACCGCAGCGCTCCGGACGGCGTTCGCCTCGGCCTGGGCGTCGGCGGTCAGCGCCTCCGCGGCGGCGCTCGCCTCGGTGCGCACCCGCCGGTCGAACTCGGCGGCGTCGCGCCGGAGTTCGGCGGTCTCGCGCTCGGCGGCGACCCGGTTCTCGGCGGCCGCGGCCTTGGCGGCGGCCAGGGCGTCCTGGCCCTGCTGCTCGGCGGCCGTGGTGATCTTCTCGGCCTCGGCGCGGGCCCGGGTCAAGGTCTGCTCGGCCCGCCCCTGGGTCTCGGCGGCCTGCTCCTGGGCCTGCTCGCGCAGCCGCTCGATCTCCCCGGCGGCGCCGGCGCGCAGCTCGTCCGCGTCGGCCTTGGCCCTCGTGAGCAGTTCCTCGGCGCTCTTCGCCGACTCCTCGATCTGCAGCACCGCCTGGCGGCGGGCCTCGCTGCGGGCCCGGTCGGCCTCGGCGGCGGCCTGGGCGCGCAGCTCCTCGGCCTCGGCCCGCAGCCGGGCCGCCTCGTCCTGCATCTGCTCGATCCGCTCGCGGATCGCGGCGGCGTCGTCCAGGGCGGCGTTCTGGGCCTGCTCGACGGCGGCCTGGGCCTGCTCACGCAGCCGCTGCGCCTCGGCACGGGCCTCGGCGCGGATCCGCTCGGCCTCGGCGGCGGCCTCGCCGCGGGTGACCTCGGCGTCCTGGTTGGCCTGGCCGAGCACCTCCTCGGCGGTCTTGGCGGCCTTGGCGAGGTGGACGGTGGCGTCCTTGGCGCCGGCCGCCCGGCCTTCCTCCTCGGCCTCGCCGCGCAGCCGCTGGGCGTCGGCCTCGGCCTGCGCCCGCAGCTCGGCCACGTCCCGTTCGGCCCGGGCGCGCAGCTCGGCGATCGCGGCCTCGGCCTCGGCCTTCAGCTGGGCGGCGACCGACTCGGCGGTGGCCCGCAGCCGCTCGCCCTCCTCGGCGGCGGCGGCCTTGGCGGCGTCCGCCTGGGCCTGCTTGGTGGCGGCCTCGGTCCGGACGGCCTCGGCCTCGGCCCGGATCACGGAGGCCTCGGTGGTGGCCTGGGCGACCATCCGGGCCACCTCGGCCCGGGCGGTCTGCGAGCGCTGCTCGTTGGCGGCCTCGCCGTCGGCGACCTTGCGCTCGGCGGCGGCCTCGGCGTCGGCCTGGAGCTGCTCGGCGGCCTGCTCGGCCTGGGCGCGCAGCTCGGCGGCCTCCCGGCGAGTGCGCTCGGCCTCGGCGATCGCCTCGGCGCGCAGCCGCTCTATCTCGGCCTTCGCGGCGGCGAGCTGCTGCTCCGCGCGGGCCTGCTCGGCGGTGGCCTGCTCCTTGAGCCGGCCGATCTCGGCGTGGGCGACGGCCAGCT
This sequence comes from Kitasatospora sp. NPDC101155, assembly GCF_044768305.1. Taxonomy (NCBI): domain Bacteria; kingdom Bacillati; phylum Actinomycetota; class Actinomycetes; order Kitasatosporales; family Streptomycetaceae; genus Kitasatospora; species Kitasatospora sp. NPDC101155. Next base: position 335,456 of record NZ_JBIWPN010000006.1, read on the forward strand.
GCTGCTCGGCGGCGACATGGGCGGCGGCCAGCTCCTGCTGGGCCTGGCCGCGGGCGGCATCCACGTCGGCGGCGGCCTGGGCACCGGCCTGCTGGGCCTGCTCGGAGGCGGCGCGCAGCAGGCGCTCGGCGTCGCTCTGGGCCCGCTGCAGGGCGGCCTCGGCGGCGGCCTGGGCCTCGCCGCGGGCGGCGTCCACATCGGCGGCGGTCTGGGCGCGGGCCTGGTCGGAGAGTGCGGCTGCCTCGGCACGGGCGGCGGCGACCATCCGCTCGGCCTCGGCGCGGGCCTCCTGGAGCAGGCGCTGGGCCTCCTGCTCGGAGCCGGTCCGGGTCTGCTCGGCCCAGCCGTTCAGGTGCTGCTCGGCGGAGCGGCGCAGATCGGCGAGCTCGTCCTCCAGCTGGCGGCGGCGGGCGGTGAGCTCAGCCTCCAGCCGGGCGGTGCGCTCGGCGGCCTCGGCCATGATCCGCTGGGTCGCGGCCTGGGAGTCGCGCAGCTGACGCTCGGCGTCGGCGCGCAGCTGCTGGGCCTGCATCTCGGCGGTGCGGAGCATCTGCTCGGCCTGGCCGGAGACGGCGTCGAAGGCGCGCGGCTGGGCGAGCATGCGACGGGATTCGTGCAGCTTGGCCCGGAGCACCTCCACCTGGTAGGCGAGGTCCTCGGCATGCTCGACTGCTTTGTCCCGCTCCTTCCGAGTCCGACCCATCTCGGCCTCGAACTGGGAGAGGTGATCGTCAACCTCGTAGCGGTCGTTGCCCCGCACTCCGCGGTCCCATCCATCTCCTGGTCGCGTCCTCGACCCGGCCGGTTCCGGGCTCCCGTGTCCGGGGCGCCGGTCCGACTGGTCCTTGCATCCGCGGTCACCGGACGAACCCCCGCCAAGCCGGGGCCGTCCGCCGCGATCGTCGGAATCCTCGGTGCGGGAGCGCGGGCGTACCGCGTTCCCCCGTCCGGGTGGACTCCTGGGCGAACTCTTGCCTGTGGAGAATGGTGACAGATCCGTCTTGCGACTGTTCAGCCGTGCCCGCGTACTGGACTCCCCTGCGACGGGCCGACCACCGGAGGGCGGACAGGCCTGTCATCGGCCGTGCCCGTCGCCTCCGTGCCCCGGAGTCTTCGCGCACCTGGGCATTGTAGTGGGAGCGCACTGCGGGGGAATGGCCGCGTGGGGGTTTTCCGGCTGTCGGACCAGGTTACTGACGGGTCGCTAGGGTCCGGCGCCGTGCTGCCGCCCCGCGCGGGCGGCGCCGCCGGGGGTTTGAGGCGGCGCCACCAGGGGTTCCGGGTGGCGCCGCCGGGGGTCTCAGTGCCCTTCCTGCGCACCCGGCTCGGCCGAGGTGACCAGCTCGGTCAGCACGCCGCCGCAGTCCTTGGGGTGCAGGAAGGTGATCCGCGAGCCCATCGAGCCGATCCGCGGCTGGTCGTACAGGACCCGGACGCCCTTGCCCCGGATGGCCTCGGCGTCGCCGTCCACGTCGGCGGTGCCGAAGGCGATGTGGTGCACGCCCTCGCCGTTCTTCTCCAGCCACTTGGCCACGGTGGAGTCCGGCCGGGTGGGCTCCAGCAGCTGGAGGTACGAGGCGCCGCCGTCGTCCGTCCCGTTGATCCGGAGCATGGCCTCGCGGACGCCCTGCTCCTCGTTGACCTCGCTGTGGAACACCTCGAAGCCGTAGGTGGCGCGGTAGAACTCGACCGTCTTGTCGAGGTCACGGCAGGCGATGCCGATGTGGTCGATACGGGTCAGCACGGCGACCTCCGGGGCCGGTAGGGAAGAAGGTGGCACCCAGTGCAGCGTACGGCCCTTCAGGGGCGCCAGTGCCGGACGTGCGAGCCTGCTCACACGGCGCAGGGTTCACCCGGAGTGCGTTGACACGGTGTTGACTGGATGGTGCCAGTGCGCTCGATCACACCGTCGCTCCGGTGACGGGCGGAAAACAGGTCAGTACATTGAGCGCATCCTCACCTGGCCACGACGTGCGAAGGGGCCCGTCCCATGACCAACACCACCTCTGTGATCGTTGCCGGTGCGCGGACCCCGATGGGACGCTTGCTCGGTTCCCTCAAGGGCTTCTCCGGCGCCGAGCTCGGCGGCTTCGCGATCAAGGGCGCGCTGGAGCGGGCCGGGATCACGGGTGAGCAGGTCCAGTACGTGATCATGGGCCAGGTGCTGCAGGCAGGCGCCGGCCAGATCCCCGCCCGCCAGGCCGCCGTCAAGGCCGGCATCCCGATGAACGTCCCGGCGCTGACCATCAACAAGGTCTGCCTCTCCGGCCTGGACGCCATCGCGTTGGCCGACCAGCTGATCCGCGCCGGCGAGTTCGACGTCATCGTGGCCGGCGGCCAGGAGTCGATGACCAACGCCCCGCACCTGCTGCCGAAGTCCCGCGAGGGCTTCAAGTACGGCGCGATCGAGATGCTCGACGCGATGGCCTACGACGGCCTGACCGACGCCTACGAGAACATCCCGATGGGCGAGTCCACCGAGAAGCACAACACCCGCCTGGGCATCGCCCGCGAGGTGCAGGACGAGATCGCCGCCGCCTCCCACCAGCGGGCCGCCAAGGCGCAGGCCGACGGCGTCTTCGACGCCGAGATCGTCCCGGTCGCCATCCCGCAGCGCAAGGGCGAGCCGGTGCTGTTCAGCCAGGACGAGGGCATCCGCGCCGACACCACCGTCGAGGGCCTGGCCAAGCTGCGCCCGGCCTTCGCCAAGGACGGCACGATCACCGCCGGCACCTCCTCGCAGATCTCCGACGGCGCCGCCGCCGTGGTCGTGATGAGCAAGGCCAAGGCCGAGGAGCTGGGCCTGACCTGGATCGCCGAGATCGGCGCCCACGGCAACGTGGCCGGCCCGGACAACTCGCTGCAGTCGCAGCCGTCCAACGCGATCCAGCACGCGCTGTCCAAGGAGGGTCTGGAGGTCTCCGACCTCGACCTGATCGAGATCAACGAGGCCTTCGCGGCCGTCGCCCACCAGTCGATGAAGGACCTGGGCGTCTCCTCCGACATCGTCAACGTCAACGGTGGCGCGATCGCACTCGGCCACCCGATCGGCATGTCCGGCGCCCGCGTGGTGCTGACCCTGGCGCTGGAGCTGCAGCGCCGCGGCGGCGGCGTCGGCGCGGCCGCGCTGTGCGGCGGCGGCGGCCAGGGCGACGCGCTGATCGTGCGCGTGCCGAAGGCCTGATCGCTGACCTGACTTCCGGGGCTGCGGACCGCCACAAGTGGTCCGCAGCCCTTTCGGCATCGGGATTTGGATCTGCGCAAGGAGATCCCCTTGACATCCTCCTCCGGCTGGCGTCGGAGGATTCCGGCCCTCGCGGGTCGGGCTTTCTGCTGCGCAGCCGGTTGCCGACCTGGGGTTACCAGCGGAGGGACGGCGTGCCGCCCATCGGTCTTACATCAGCTCCACAGACCTGACTTCCCGCCAGCCCGGCGGTAGGCCGACCCGGAACTTGGCTATCGTTTCCGACCCGGCGTAGCCGAGCTGTCACGACGAGTAACCCCCCCATTGGAGCGGGGACGGTGCTCCGCCTCGTCGGCGGAAGGCCGGTTCAGGACCCGCTCTGCAGGAGGTCCGATTCTCTCCCCCCGGCGAAGTCGGGGGTCTACTCGGAGGCATTAAATGATCGATGTCGCCACGCTGGTCGAGCAGGCCCGGGAGGGCCGGCCGCGGGCGGTCGCCCGGCTGATCACGCTGGTCGAGAACGCCGCCCCGCAGCTGCGGGAGGCGATGGCCGCGCTCGCGCCGTACACCGGGCAGGCCTACACGGTGGGCCTGACCGGCTCGCCGGGGGTCGGCAAGTCCACCACCACCTCGGCGCTGGTCTCCGCCTACCGGCGGCTCGGCAAGCGGGTCGGGGTGCTGGCCGTCGACCCGTCCTCACCGTTCTCCGGCGGGGCGCTGCTGGGTGACCGGGTCCGGATGCAGGACCACGCGACCGACCCCGAGGTGTTCATCCGCTCGATGGCCACCCGCGGCCACCTGGGTGGGCTCTCCTGGGCGGCGCCGCAGGCGCTGCGGGTGCTGGACGCGGCCGGCTGCGAGGTGATCCTGGTCGAGACCGTGGGCGTCGGCCAGTCCGAGGTGGAGATCGCCGCCCAGGCCGACACCGCCGTGGTGCTGCTGGCCCCCGGGATGGGCGACGGCATCCAGGCCGCCAAGGCGGGCATCCTGGAGATCGGCGACCTCTTCGTGGTCAACAAGGCCGACCGGGACGGCGCCGACGCCACCGCCCGCGAGCTCAACCACATGCTGGGCCTCGGCGAGGCCCGCGAGGCGGGGGACTGGCGCCCGCCGATCGTCAAGACCGTCGCGGCCCGCGGCGAGGGCGTGGACGAGGTGGTCGAGGCGCTGGAGAAGCACCGCGCCTGGCTGGAGGAGCACGGCGAACTGGCGGCGCGTCGTCGCCGGCGGGCGGCGCAGGAGATCGAGGCGATCGCACTCGCCGAGCTGCGCGCCCGGATCGGCGACCTCTCCGGCGACCGCCACCTGGCCGGCCTCGCCGAGCGCGTCGTCGCCGGCGAGCTGGACCCGTACGGCGCGGCCGACGAACTGGTCGCGGGCCTGACCACCGGCTGAGTTCGCCCCCCGCCGTTTCCCTCGTGGCTTCGGCAGGGTCGAAGCGGCGAGGGAATTCTGCGATTGAACCGGCTTGCTCAGGGCCCGTGTCCTCGGACACGGGCCCGCCAAAAACCGCCGCCCCAAGAGGTCCACCCTGCACCCGTAGCCTGAGTTCAGGGACAGAGGAAGAGGACCGGGTAGTGGTCTGATCACCAAGGCACAGATCTTCCGTGGGTGGGGGGGATGGCCAGAGCTCTTTGGGGCGGGCCCGCGGGCCGTTCCAGGGTGGCCCGGAAACGTGTTCCGCCCCGCCGTGATCGTGATCGCGGCGGGGCGGAGAAAAGGCTGTGCGTGCCTGTGGTTTCCCGGTCGTTGTGCGGGAGGCCGAGGGTCGAAGGGCCTACGAGCGGCCGCGGAGGCCGCGGAGGTGTTCGGCGACGGGGGCGAGGGCCTCGTACATGGCGTCGAGCTGCTCGGGGGTGAAGCGGTCGATGAAGTGGGCCCGGACGCTGCGTACGTGGTCCGGGGCGACTCGCTGCATGGTTTCCCAGCCCTGCTCGGTGAGGTGGGCGTAGAGGCCGCGGCGGTCGCCGGGGCACTCCTGGCGCAGGACCAGGCCGGCGTTCTCCATCCGGGTGATCTGGTGGGAGAGCCGGCTCTTCGACTGGAGGGTGGCGGTCGCGAGGTCGGTCATCCGCATCCGGTGGTCGGGGGCCTCGGAGAGGACGACCAGGATCTCGTAGTCGTTGATGGCCAGGTTGTGGGGCTGGAGTTCGCGGCTGAGCTGGTAGTCCAGCAGCTTGGCGACCTCCAGATGGGCGCGCCACATCCGCTGCTCCCTGGCGGTCAGCCAGGGAGTCTCCTCCCCGGGCTGAGGCGGAGGGGTGTCCGCAGTGTCGATCGTGTGCGTATCCATGGGACCCAGCATAGCCGATTTAGTTCAATCTTGTACAAGTTTACAGGCCGAAACGCCGTCCGAGTTCGCCCAGGTTACCGAGGCCGGGCACGTTGGGGTTGCCGCCGGCGTGGGCCTGCTGGGGCGGCACCCCGCCGCCCGGCACGCCCGCCTCGGCGTCCACCACGCCCACCGACCGCTCGGCCAGCAGCTTTTCGCTGGACTGGATCAGCACCTGCCCGGTGCCGATGAACTCGAACTGGTGCTCCTCGCCGGAGACGCCGCCGATGCCGGTCAGTCGTCGCAGGCCGCCGACCACCCCGTGCAGGTACTCGTGGTCGTAGTGGTGACACGGCGCCGGGCAGTCCGCCCAGCCGACCAGCGCCTGCGGGTCCACCCGGATCGGCGGCTCGACGAAGTGCACCGGCCCGTTGGAGGCGGCGACGAAGCGGCCGGTGCCGATCAGGGTCAGGAAGCCCGGGATGATCGACTGCTTGAGCCGCAGCGTCGGGTCGAAGGCGAGCAGGTTGCCGGAGCGCACGGTCAGGTTGCCGTCGTCCAGGTCGTAGGAGTTGAGGTCGAAGGCGCGGTCGGCCAGCAGCAGCTTGCCGGCGCCCTGGGCGACCACCCAGTCCGCCGCGTGCAGCGGGGAGTTGAAGTGCTGCCCGAGCACCCGGTCGACCATCCCGGCGCCCACGCCGCGGAAGGTGATGTCGCCGTAGTAGGCGATCATCTTGCCCTTCTGCAGGAAGTAGGAGCCGTTCAGGTCGACCGCGAAGGTGTACGGGTTGACGTTGTCGTTGGCCGGCAGGGTGTACGCGTCGTACACCACCGGGCCCTCGCCGCCGTGGGTGGTCGGCAGCGGGGCCTGCGGGCCGCCGAACTGCTCCTGGGCGTAGGCCTGTTGGGGCTGCTGGGACGGCTGCTGCGGGTAGCCGGGCGGCGGGGGCGGCGGGTAGTCCTGCGGCGGGCCGTAGTTCGGCGCGACCGGCGGCACCGCGAGGCCCGGCTGGGTCGGCTGGTCGTGCGGCGACTGCCCGTACGGCGGCTGCGGCGGCTGCGGCGGGTAGGACATCAGAGCTTCTCCTCGCTCGCCTGGACGTACACCGCGCCCTGCCCGGACAGCTCCAGCTGGAACGCCTCGCCCGAGCCCCGGCCGATCATCTCGCGCCAGCCGATCGCCGTGGACAGCTTGTTGCGCACCTCGCCGCGGTGCGCCACGTACGCCTGCGGGTCGACGTGCACCGGCCGGCCCGGGGTGATCGGCAGCTCGAAGACCCCGCCGTGGGCCATTACCGCGACCGAGCCGTGGCCCTCCAGCCGGGTGGTGAACAGGCCCTGCCCGCTGACCTGGCCCCGGACCATGCCCATCACCCCGCCCTGCGAGCCGAGGAACACGGTGGACTGCCGCAGCGTGCCCTCGAAGGCGAGCAGCCGGTCCGCCTCGACGAACAGGGTGTCGTCGACCAGGTCGATCACCTGGACGTGGTGGCCGCCGTGGCCGAACATCACCCGCCCCTGGCCCTCGACGGTCATCAGCGGGGTGTCCTCGTTGGCGACCCGGCGGCCGATCATCGACATCACCCCGCCCTGGCCACCGGTGATGTTCGGGGTGAACCGGACGTCGCCGGTGTACGCGATCATCGCGCCGCGCTGGCTGAACAGCGGCTGACCGGGCACCACCTGGGCCTCGACCAGCTTGCCGTTGATCCGGGTGAAGCCCATCAGACGTCACCCCCGAGGGTGACCTTCTCCGAGGGCTGGACGTACACCAGGCCCTCGCCGGTGAACTCGACCTGGACGGCCTCGCCGCCGCCCTCGCCGATCACCGTGGTCCAGCCCGCGCCCGACTTGAGGCTGCGGTGCAGGCTGCCGGTGTGCGCGAGGTACGCGCCCGGGTCGACCCGCAGCGGCATGTCCTTGCCGACCCGCAGGATGACGGCGGGCCCGTTGGAGGTGACGGCGGCCCAGCCGTGCCCCTCCACCTTGGTGGTGAAGAGGCCGTTGCCGGAGGAGACGCCGTTCAGCCCGGTGAAGGTGGTGCCGGTGTGCAGGCCGGCCTCGGTGCACAGCAGGTTGTCCGACTCGACGTGGAGCGTCTCGCCGTTCAGCCGGACGAGGTTGATCTCGGTGGCCTTGTCGGCGAAGTAGCAGGTGCCCTGCCCCTTCACCTCCATGACGGTCATCCGCTCGCCGGTGAGTCTGCGGGCGACCATGCCGCGCAGTCCGTCCCCGCCGCCGGTCAGCTTCTTGAAGGTCATCTGGCCGGTGTAGGCGACCATCGAGCCGTGCCGGGCCTTGACGGCGTCGCCGGCCAACTCGACGGCGAGCACCCGCGAGCCCTGGAGTCTGAACTGTGCCACGGCCGCAATCTAGCTTTTGCGGCCGTGGTTGGGCGAGAGGGCGGGGACGAACAGGCCCGGACCCGGGACAACGGTTCAAGGTCGGGCCTGGGACAAAGGTGCGAGTCAGGGCCGCGCGTGCGCCCCGTGGCCGGGGTGCGGGACGGTGCCGGCCGCCTCCTCGACCTCCAGCAGCGAGGCCGAGTGGCGCTCCGCCTCGAAGGCGACCGCGCCGCCGCGCAGGCCGAACAGGCGCTTGGAGAGCATGATCCACAGCACCGCGGCGATGTTCAGCAGCAGGGTGCAGATCTTCAGCGGGCTGACGTGGTGACTCAGCTCGTAGCCCTCCAGCGGCAGGAAGGCCGCGGTGGCGACCACCGTCAGGTACTCGGCCCAGCGCCTGCCCAGCCAGAGGCCGACCGCCTCGACGATCTCGATCAGCGCGTAGGCCAGCAGCGCGCCCGCGACGATCAGCAGGGTCTTCTTCTCGTAGCCGAAGGTCTTGCGGATCGTCTCGACGACCGGGGCGTGGTCCAGGTCCCAGTTGAAGTGGTCGGCGATCGGCTTGAAGACCGTCAGGTCCTGGTCGAAGACCCGCTGCACCGCGTCCTGGTGGTTGGAGAACTTCCAGACGCCCCACGCGATCAGGATGATCACGATGCCGCGCAGCACCCGCTCGATGGCGAGGAAGCGCAGGATGAAGATGTCCCGCAGCGCCTTGCCGCGCGGTACCAGCGGGGCGTTCGCGGCCGGGCCGGAGCCGTGCGGGGCGCCGAGCGCGAAGTCGCCGCAACGCAGGCAGCGCCAGGCGTCGCCCACGGCGGTGGCGGCGTGCAGCCGGGAGGCCAGCTCGGGTTCGGTCGGCGCGTAGGTGACGTGCCCGCGCTTGGCGCAGGTCCTGCGGTCCCAGTCCCGCTTGAACATGGTGTGGATACCCCCGTGTGCGATGCCGTGAGCGCCCGGATCGGTGGGCGCGCGGGCAAGAGGATAGGGGGTACGGACGACGGTCTGCTGCGTTCGGCCGGGTTCTGGCGCGTGGCTGTGACATCGGGCACGGTGGCCACCCCCGGCCCGGGGCTCGGACATGTGCTCGGTGATAATGGCCGGAAGGCTTGTGAGTCGCTTCACAAGCGTGCCCACGCCTCCGACCCCCGTATTGAGGTATCCAACGTGAACAGCAGCGCCGTCCACCGCCTGCGCCTGGTCTCCGCTCCCGAGGGGATCTCCTTCGTCCTCCTGCTGATCTGCACGGCGCTGAAGTACACCACCAGCTTCAACGCCGTCCCGGTGCTCGGCCCTGTCCACGGGACCCTCTTCATCCTGTACGTGGTGTTCTGGATCCAGGCCTGGCAGACGCAGAAGTGGGACCGCAAGCGCGGCATCCTGTTGTTCGTGCTCTCGGTGCTGCCGTTCGGCGGCGTCTACGCCGAGCGGACCCTTGCCCAGGAGGAGCGCGGCGAGCTGCAGCCCGCCGCCGCCACCGCCTGACGCGAACGCGTGGACGGTCGACAGGCTGCCACGGCCTCCTCTCCCGAAGGGCCGCGGCAGCCTGTCGCCGTTTCTTGCCGGGGGTGGTCCAGGGCGGGGCGCGGTTGACGGGGTCTAGTTGACGTTGACCCCGCTCCAGGCCGCCGCCACCGCCTTGTACTCGGCGCCGGCCGTGCCGCCGTACAGGTCGGCCGCGGCCTTCAGGGTCGCGGTGCGGGCGGCCTTGTAGTTGGTGGTGGAGGTCAACGACCCGAGACCAGGGTCCCGGGCTTGCAGTTCACCGCGCGCCCAAGGGGTTGCCCCCTTGGCGGTGTCCGCGTCTGACCAGCGCTCCACTGGGCGCTGGTGGGGGAGGCGGTCGTCGGACGGGAGCTTGGTCAGAAGCATGACAATTCGTGGCGGGAAGGACAGGGCGTCGCCGGGGATTGGCCAGGAGTCGCCAGCGCCGGTGCGGATGGTTCGGCTGCCGCCCATTGCCCGGAATCCGCGGTTCGTCCCGCTGGCGGGACCCCGCCAGCCGGTCGGCCTTGACGGCCTCCGGGGCCGGCGGGGTCCCGGGCCCGGGCGCGCGGCGCTCGGGCGCCGGCATGGGCGGACGCCCGGGGCCTGCCCTCCGGCGAGGTCCCGGGCGTCCGTGCGCCGTGCGTCAGTTGACGTTGACGGCGCTCCAGGTGGCGGCGACGGCGTTGTACTCGGCGCTGGAGGCGCCGTACAGGTCCGAAGCGGCCTTGAGGGTCGCAGTGCGGGCGCCCGCGTAGTTGGTGGTCGAGGTGAAGTAGGTGGTCAGCGCCTTGTACCAGATCTGCGCGGCCTTGTCCCGGCCGATGCCGGCGAGGGTCGAGCCGTTGTACGTCGGGCTGTTGTAGCTGACGCCGTTGATCGTCTTGGCGCCGCTGCCCTCGGCGAGCAGGTAGAAGAAGTGGTTGGCCACGCCCGAGGAGTAGTGGACGTCCAGGCTGCCGACCGAGGAGGACCAGTAGTCGGCGGACTTGCCGTCCTTGGACGGCTGGTCCATGTAGCGCAGCGGCTTGCCGTCGCCGTTGATGTTGATCTGCTCGCCGATCAGGTAGTCCGGCTTGTCGGCGGCCAGGTTGGCGTACCACTCGACCATGGTGCCGAAGATGTCCGAGGTGCCCTCGTTGAGGCCGCCGGACTCGCCGGAGTAGTTGAGGCCCGCGGTGGCGGAGGTGACGCCGTGGGTCATCTCGTGGCCGGCCACGTCCAGCGCGGTCAGCGGGTGGGTGTTGCTCGCGCCGTCGCCGTACGTCATGCAGAAGCAGCTGTCGCTCCAGAACGCGTTGACGTAGTTGGAGCCGTAGTGCACCCGGCTGGTGGCGCCGACGCCGTCGTTCTTGATGCCGTTGCGGCCGAAGGTGTTCTTGTAGAAGTCCCAGGTGGCCGCGGCGCCGTACTGGGCGTCCACGGCGGCGGACTCCGGGTTGGAGACCAGGCCGTTGCCGAAGGAGTCGGTCGAGTTGGCGACCAGCGTGCCGGAGCCGGAGGTCTTGTTCTTCAGGGTGAAGGTGGACTGGCCGCCGCGGGTGGCGTCCTTCAGCTGGTACGAGGTGCCGCTCTGGGTGGTGGTCAGCGGGACGCTGCCGACGAAGACGCCCTTGCCGGTGCCGGAGGCGGTCTGCACCTGCTCGTGGGTGGAGAGCACCTGGCCGGTGGCGGCGTCGGTGACCAGCAGCTGGCTGCTCGGGGTGCCGTCGGCGCGCAGGCCCTCGACGGTGGTGCGGTAGGCCAGGCGCGGGTTGCCGTCGGTGGCCCAGACGACCAGCTCGGCCTTGCCGGCCTGGTGCACCTCGGTCAGCGGGGACTCGTCCTCGTCGACGGTGATGCCGACGGTGGACTGCACGGCGCCGGTCGCCTGGGCGGCGGCCTTGTCCGCCGGGATCGGCGGGGTGAGGCTCGGCAGGGCGAGCTGCGCGCCGACGGCCTTGTCCACGGCGGTGGTCGAGCCGTCCGCCTTCTGGTGCACCACCAGGTCTCCGCCCAGGACGGGGAGCCCGGCGAAGGTGCGCTCGTAGCGGAAGTGGCGGGAGCCGTCGGCGTCCACCACGACGTCCTTGGCCACCAGCTGCTCCTGGCCGCCCAGGGCCAGGGCGTGCGCCACCTTGCCCGCCTGGCCGTTGGCCAGCGCGATCAGGTCGGCGCGCTGCTGCGCGGTCCGGGCGTGCGGGGTGGGGTCCGCCTGGGCGGCGCTGACCTGGACGACGCCGGTGAGCAGGGCGGTGGCGGAGAGTACGGCGACTGCGGCGAGCTTTCGCTTCACGGACGAGTCCTTCCGGGAAACCGCGTGTTGGGCGCGGTCGCGCCTCGTCCCGGGGGCCGGGGTCGGCACCTGAGGGGCGGAACGGGCGCTGACGTGCGAGGACCCCGAGCGGTCGTGCGGCTGCCACCGGTTGGGTGGGGGTGGTGGCTGTCGAACGGGGTTGGCGGAAAGCATGACAATCGAGCAAATCAAATGACAGGTCTTGTTCATGAATTGGCCAAGTCCCGCCAAGGGAGGGGATTGTGAACGGAAGGACAAAGGGGATTTTTTACCCGGTCTTTCAGCGGGTTTCGGTCCGAATCGAGGCCTGGTAGCGCGGCGTTGAGCGTTTCAGTGGTCAACCTCCGTGCGTCGGGCGGCTGTTGTTCGGCGTTCACGCCGGCGCAATGTCCAGGTATGGACCTGGCCGTCCGATTGGCGGGATCCCGCCACGCGTCGCACTTGTCCACCATCAGGACAGCTGGTAGCACACGTCCCGTCCGCCGGTACGGTAAGGAGGTGGCCAAGCCCCTCGCACTCGACTTCGACCCGATCGCCCGCGCCGACGAACTGTGGGCCCGCCGCTGGGGCACCGTGCCCTCGATGGCGGCGATCACCTCGATCATGCGCGCCCACCAGATCCTGCTCTCCAGAGTCGACGCGGTGCTCAAGCCGTACGGGCTGACCTTCGCCCGGTACGAGGCGCTGGTGCTGCTGACCTTCAGCCGGACCGGCGAACTCTCGCTGTCCAAGATCGGCGAGCGACTGATGGTCCACCCGACCAGCGTCACCAACACCGTCGACCGGCTGGAACGGGCCGGCCTGGTCGCCCGCCGCCCCAACCCGCTGGACGGCCGCGGCGTGCTCGCCTCGATCACCCGGCGCGGCCGCGCGGTGGTCGAGGAGGCCACCCGGGAGCTCATGGCGATGGAGTTCGGGCTGGAGGAGTACGGCCCCGAGCAGTGCCGCCAGGTGTTCGAACTGCTCAAGCCGCTGCGGATCGCGGCCGGGGACTTCGCCGAGCCGGACGAGGGGGCTGCGAAGGAGCGGCCGTGAGGGCGGCTACCCTCGTGGGAGCGGTGCGCGGATCCGGGCGTACCGGCCGAAACTGCCGAGCAAGGCGAGGAAGAGTATGAAGGCGACCCCCCTGCTGGGCTGGTACCGCGGCCTGGCCATTGCGACCGGTGTGGCTCTACTGGTGTTCTGCGGCTTCATGGTGGCGAAGTACGGCTTCAGCACCGCCGAGGACGTGACCACCTACGTCGCGATGCTGCACGGCTACCTGTACATCGGGTACTTCATCGTGACCTTCCTGCTCGGGCAGAAGCTGAAGTGGCCGCTGGGCCGACTGGTGCTGACCCTGGCGGCGGGCTGCATCCCCTTCCTCTCCTTCGTCTTCGAGCGCAAGGTGGCCCGCGAGGCCGCCGAGAAGCTCCAGGCGGGCGACGGCGCCCGCCAGCCGGCCGGCGTCTGAGCCGGGCCGACCGCGCGAAACGGCGCCCCTTCCCCGGGCGGGGGAGGGGCGCCGTCGTTTTCCGGTTCGCGTCGAGCGGGTATCCATCGACAACTACTAGGACGTCCGAGTAAATTAGTAGGACGTCCTAATAGCTGTGCCGCCCGGTGCCGTGGCGGCCGTACGGAGCGGAGTTCGGCCCATGGACGCCGAGGAGATCGAGCGCGGACGGCAGCGCTGGCAGCAGCGGTACGACAAGGCCCGCAAGCGGGACGCGGACTTCACCACCCTGTCCGGCGACGAGGTCGAGCCGGTGTACGGCCCGGCCCCCGGGCAGGCCGTCGAGGGCTTCGAGCGGATCGGCTGGCCGGGCGAGTACCCGTTCACCCGCGGGCTGCACCCCACCGGCTACCGGGGCCGCACCTGGACCATCCGCCAGTTCGCCGGCTTCGGCAACGCGCAGCAGACCAACGAGCGCTACCGGATGATCCTGGACGCGGGCGGCGGCGGCCTGTCGGTCGCCTTCGACATGCCCACCCTGATGGGTTACGACTCGGACGACCCGAAGTCGCTCGGCGAGGTCGGCCACTGCGGCGTGGCCATCGACTCGGCCGCCGACATGGAGGTGCTGTTCAACGGCATCCCGCTCGGCGAGGTCACCACCTCGATGACGATCAGCGGCCCGGCCGTCCCGATCTTCTGCATGTACCTGGTCGCCGCCGAGCGCCAGGGCGTGGACCCGGCGGTGCTCAACGGCACCCTGCAGACGGACATCTTCAAGGAGTACATCGCCCAGAAGGAGTGGCTCTTCGCCCCCGAGCCGCACCTGCGCCTGATCGGCGACCTGATGGAGCACTGCGCCAAGGGCATCCCCGCGTACAAGCCGCTGTCCGTCTCCGGCTACCACATCCGCGAGGCCGGGGCGACGGCCGCGCAGGAGCTGGCGTACACCCTCGCGGACGGCTTCGCCTACGTCGAGCTGGGCCTGTCCCGCGGCCTGGACGTGGACGTCTTCGCACCCGGCCTGTCCTTCTTCTTCGACGCGCACCTGGACTTCTTCGAGGAGATCGCCAAGTTCCGTGCCGCGCGCCGGATCTGGGCCCGCTGGATGCGCGACCGCTTCGGCGCCAAGACCGACAAGGCGCAGTGGCTGCGCTTCCACACCCAGACCGCCGGCGTCTCGCTCACCGCGCAGCAGCCGTACAACAACGTGGTGCGCACCGCCGTCGAGGCGCTCTCCGCGGTGCTGGGCGGCACCAACTCGCTGCACACCAACGCGCTGGACGAGACCCTGGCGCTGCCCTCCGAGCAGGCCGCCGAGATCGCGCTGCGCACCCAGCAGGTGCTGATGGAGGAGACCGGCGTCACCAACGTGGCCGACCCGCTGGGCGGTTCCTGGTACGTCGAGGCGCTGACCGACCGGATCGAGCAGCAGGCCGAGGCGATCTTCCAGCGGATCCTCGACAAGGGGCACGAGGACCACGAGATCGGCCCGATCACCTCCGGCATCCTGCGCGGGATCGAGGAGGGCTGGTTCACCGGCGAGATCGCCGAGGCGGCCTTCCAGTACCAGCAGGGTGTGGAGAAGGGCGAGAAGCGCGTGGTCGGCGTCAACTGCCACCCGCGCAGCGTCACCCCCGACCTGGAGATCCTGCGGGTCAGCCACGAGGTCGAGCGCGAGCAGGTGCGGGTGCTGGGCGAGCGCAAGGCGGCCCGGGACGAGGCGGCGGTGCGGGCCGGGCTGGACGCCATGCTGGCGGCGGCGCGCTCGGGCGAGTCGATGATCCCGCCGATGCTGGACGCGGTGCGCGCCGAGGCGACGCTCGGCGAGATCTGCAACGCGCTGCGGCAGGAGTGGGGGACGTACCAGGAGAACGCGGCGTTCTGATCGCCTGAACACCCGAGCCGCCCCGAGCCGAAGGGGCGCGCCGGTGCCGAAAGGGAGAAGCGACAAGCGAGGTACGAGCGCCGGAGCGCCGACCGTCGGCACCGGGTCGGAGCGCCCCGGAGGCGAGCGGGCGAGTAGCAGCAGCCGCCGTACGGGGTTCCGTACGGCGGCTTCGGCATGCCCTCAGCCGGTGGTGAGCGGTCCGAGCAGCAGGTCGGTGAAGCGGCGGGTCCACTCGGGGGTGATCGGCTCGCCGCTGACCAGGACGCGGTGCTCGACGGTGCCCGCGATGGTGTCGAAGATGATGTCGACCTCCTCGCGGGCCGACTCGGCGTCGGTGTCCGGTCCGAGTTCTCCGCGCGCCTGGGCGGCCGCCCGGCCCTGCCGGACCAGGTGCTTCTGCGGGTCCACGATCGCCTCGCGGATCCGGCGGTGCAGCAGCGGGTCGCGGGTGCCCTCGGCGAACAGCGCGAGCAGCGCGGCCTGGGTCTCCGGGCGGGCCAGCAGGTCGGCGAACTGGGTCACCACGGCCTCGATGTCGGCCCGCAGGTTGCCGAGGTCGGGCATCACCAGTTCGTCGAAGAGGCTGGCGACGGCGTCCACCACGAGCTCGTTCTTGGACGGCCAGCGGCGGTAGAGGGTGGTCTTGGCGACCTTGGCGCGGGTGGCCACATGGCCCATGGTCAGTCCGCCCCAGCCGAGTTCGGCCAGGGCTTCGC
The DNA here is from genome assembly GCF_044768305.1 of Kitasatospora sp. NPDC101155. Lineage (NCBI taxonomy): Bacteria > Bacillati > Actinomycetota > Actinomycetes > Kitasatosporales > Streptomycetaceae > Kitasatospora > Kitasatospora sp. NPDC101155. The sequence continues at coordinate 351,056 of NZ_JBIWPN010000006.1, forward strand.
GGGTGGCGTCGAGGATCGCGAGGTCGGCGGCGGCGCTGCGCGGGCGGCCCTTGGCCCGGGACGCGTTCGTCCCCTCCTGGACTGTGCTGCCCCGGACTGTGCTGTCCGGGACCGTGCTGTCCGGGCTCGCGGAGGGCTGGGCGGCCGGCACCGGGTCTCCTTGCGCTTTACTGGTAAGTAACTTGGGTGGGGCTGGTAACGGTAGCGACTGTTCGTCGATTCGGGCAGCCGGGCGGGTCGGGAAAGTGGGGCAGGTCACGTCCCCGAAGCGCAGGTTGGGCTTGCGGCCGGGGCACCGGCTCCAGTTACGCTACGACCTGTAGCGAAAGCAGTGACAACCAGGCGCCGCATCCCGTGGGACGGGGGCGGCGCGGGTGCGGGTGGGGATCCGCGCCGAACGGTTCAGACTACCGGGGGAGGGGTGCACCGCCCGGAAACCCGTCGCCGCGCAGCCCGCGCGGGGCGACTTTCCGGAGGTTGGTGCCCGCGGGCAGCGCGGACGGGGGAGGATGGTGCCATGCAGCCACGGAATTCGCGTCTCAACAGCTCCGCCCTGCGCGGCGCGGTCGACCTCGCCGCAGTGAAGGCGGCCGGCGAGGCCGCCCAGAAGGCCGAGCAGGCCCGGGTCGAGCGGGCCCGTCAGGCGGCCGCCGCCGAAGCGGCCGGAGTCGCCCCCGACCAGTCCGCCGCCCACCAGCTCGTCATCGACGTCACCGAGGACACCTTCGAGGACGAGGTCGTCCAGCGCTCCGCCGAGGTGCCGGTCGTCATCGACTTCTGGGCCGAGTGGTGCGGCCCCTGCAAGCAGCTCAGCCCGATCCTGGAGGGCCTGGCCGAGGAGTACGCCGGCCGCTTCGTGCTCGCCAAGATCGACGTGGACGCCAACCAGCTGATCGCCCAGCAGTTCGGCATCCAGGGCATCCCGGCCGTGATGGCCGTGGTGGCCGGCCAGCTGGTGCCGCTGTTCCAGGGCGCGGAGAGCGCCGCCAACATCCGCAAGGTGCTGGACCAGCTGATCCTGGTCGCCGAGCAGCGCTTCGGCATCTCCGGCGGCGCGGTCGCCCTGGGCGAGGCCCCGGCCGCCGCCCCGCAGCGGCCCGAGGACCCGGCGCTGGCCGCCGCGCACGACGCGCTGGACGCCGGCGACCTGGGCGGTGCGATCCAGGCGTACAAGAACGTGCTGACCGACCAGCCGGGCAACACCGAGGCCAAGCTGGGCCTGGCCCAGGCGGAGCTGCTGCAGCGGGTCGAGGGCCTGGACCTGCAGACGGTCCGGGCGGCGGCCGCCGCCGATCCGAAGGATGTCGAGGCCCAGCTGCGGGCGGCCGACCTGGACCTGGTGGGCGGTCACGTCGAGGACGCCTTCGGCCGCCTGGTGGACACCGTCGGCCGGACCTTCGGTGAGGACCGGGACACCGCCCGGCTGCGCCTGCTGGAGCTGTTCGAGGTGATCGGCGCCGAGGATCCGCGGGTCGTCGCGGCCCGGACGGCGCTGGCCCGCGTGCTGTTCTGAGTCCGGTACCGGCCGGGTCCTGCCGGGCTGCCTGGCACCGGGTGCCTGGCACGGCGGATGACCTGCGGTGTCGCTGGAGATTTGGCGACAATCCGGTCAACCGGACAGACGTTTACCAAATCTTGATTTCACCCGCGGGTGGTCACGTTCAGTGACCACCCGCGGGTGTTTCGCTGGTGTTTCCGGCGGATTTCGTCGCCGCGATTTCTTCAAGGCGTCACGCAGGGTGTAATTTCGGACGTTTTCATGATCAACGCCACCTGCTGTTGCATTACCCGTCAGTAAGGCACCCCTTGTGCTTCGCCCGGGATTCAAGCACGATCGGCCACGCCCGGTCCCAGACTCCACACCCACCGACAGCCGGTCGGCCAACGCGGAGTGCGGGATCCCCACCGGGTGATCCGCCGACCCCGGTCGGCGGTAGGGAGGGCAGGGGGGTATCCGCGGTCCCACGGCGGTTCCTGTCCTCGACCGGCCGCGCGGCCCTGCGCGGTCGCTGGTTGTCGCTCGGGGGTGATCGCCGATGTCGTCGGTCCGACCCGTCGTCCCACAAGGACGGCCGGTATCGGGACGGGAGTGCCGCGTTGCGCCGGCCGCTCCCGCGTCCGACGACGCCCAAGGCGCTCTCCGCTACCGAGGACGTAGCTCTCTCCCATCCCAGGCCCCCACCGGCGCGGGACGCGCCGCCGGGGAGCCGGAGATGTACGTCCTAGAAGGAGGACTCGCATGTCCAAGACCTACGGCAAGACCCGCTGGAAGCGCTTCGCCCTGGTGATGGTGCCGAGCGTCGCGGCCACCGCGATGGTCGGCGTCTCGATCGCCAACAGCGCGCTCGCCGCCTCGTTCAGCATTTCCGGCCAGCAGTTCAAGGTCAGCACCGACCAGCTGCACGGCACCAACTTCGCCCAGTTCGGCTCCGTCGACATCGAGGCGAACGGCAAGCCGCACCCGGTCGCGGTCTCGGCCTTCGACCACGCCACCATCAACAACCTGTGCCAGTCGGTGGTGACCGACCTGTCCGCGTTCGGCCTGGGCAAGATCACCCTGCAGCTGCACGCCGGCACCGACGCGGCGAAGCCGGTTGAGGCTTCGAACCTGCTGATCGACCTTGAGCAGCTGAAGGCGGACGCGACCTTCACCAACATCAACATCGGTCAGGACGCCTCCACCCTGTCCGGCTCGGCCACCCAGGGCTGGGCCCCGCACGCCGGCGTCACCAAGGCGGGCGGCGGCGCCGGCCTGCCGACCGGTCCGACCGGCTTCGCCCAGTCCGCCCAGGTCGCCGACCTGAGCGGCGTTCAGCAGACCGCGCGGGCCACCTCGGCCGGCACCTTCAAGCTGAACGGCCTGAACCTCGCGCTGAAGAGCGGCGACGGCGCGGGCAACGAGTGCTTCTGAGCCTCGACTGACGTTCCGGACCCCGTCTGACGGCACGCCGCCCGGTGTGCCGGGACGACGGGTCCACCTGGGGCCGGGGGCGGCGGGCGACCGCTGTTCCCGGCCCACCCCCCTTTTGTTCTTCCCTCGTAGCGACGTCGAGGAGTTGCACCATGTCCAGCGCAACGGTCGAGACGCGGCCCCGCCAGCAGAACCCCATCGGGTGGCTGTGGCGGCACTTCCGCGAATTCCGCCGCACCAGGCCCTTCTGGGGCGGCCTGCTGGCCATGATCGCCGGCGTCCCGATCCTCTACTTCCCGTACGCGCACCTCACGTTCGGCGGGCTGACCATCGCGATGTCCACCACCGCGGGTGCCGGATCGCTGATCATCGGGGTGCTGATGATCATCCTCGGCGCGACCGCCTGGTTCCAGCCCGCCGTACGGGTCTTCGGCGGCATCGCGACCATCCTGCTGACCCTGGTCTCGATCCCGGTCTCCAACCTGGCGGGCTTCGGACTGGCGCTGCTGCCCGGTCTGATCGGCGGCGGGCTGATGGTCTCCTGGGCGCCGCTGCCGGAGCCGTCCACCCGGCCGGCCAGGGGACGGCGTGCGCGCCGGGCCGAGAAGGCGGAGGGCGACGCGGTGGCGGAGAGCGTCGCCACCGAGCCCGCCGCGGCCGCTGAAGCCGAGACCGCCGAGACCGCTGCCGAAGCAGCTGTGAAGGGCGCCGAGGCCGCCGAGGCGCCCACCGCGAAGCTGCCCGCCCAGGGCGCGCCCAAGGAGCCCGCGGCGGCCGAGGCCGCCGCCGAGGCCGCCGTTCCGCAGCAGGGCGGTGCCGGGGGCCAGGAGGAGGCGCGGTGAGCGGGCCGGCCGAGCAAGCTGAGGGCACGGCCGTCCCCGCGCAGCGCTCCGGCAGACACGCGGCGCCGCGCACGCCGGTCCGGGTCCGGCTGAGAGGCCGCGCGCTGGCGATGGCGGCGGTGCCGACCGCGCTGCTGATGGCCGCCGCCTACACGCCCAACCCGGCGGTCGCCGAGTCCGCGGCGGGCAAGCCCTGCCCCACCGCGCCCGCCGCCGTCCCGGACGTCGCGCCGATCGAGACGCCCGTCCCCAAGAGCGAGCTGCCCGCGCCGCCGCCCGGCCCGTCCGACACGCCCGGTACGGCGCCGACGGCGGCTCCGACCGCCGGGGCCACCGCGGCGCCCTCGACCGGCCCGACCTCGGTGCCCACCCAGACGCCGACCACCGCGCCGCCCACCTCGCCGGTGAAGCCGCCGGCCGCCACGACGCCCACCTCGCCGGTGAAGCCGCCCGTGGTCCGCTCCGTCGACACCGGCGGTTCGGGTGCGGTGAGCGCCGTCTACCAGGGCACCGGCAACGGCACGGCCACCGCGAGCCAGGCCGGACTGATCGACGACATCGTCGGCGGCATCAACCACCTGCTGAACCCGGGTGCTTCGGCCGGCCCGACACCGAGTGCCACCCCGACCGCCACTCCCGCGCCGGGCGCCCCCGCGCCGGGCCCCCAGGCCCCGGCCGCCCCGGCCCCGCGAGTCGGCACCCCGGCGCAGCCGGCCCAGCCGCAGGCCCCGGCCGCCGGTACCCAGCAGGCCGCGCCGCCCGCCGCGCAGTCCTCGGGCGGCCAGCCCGTCGGCGGGCAGCCCTCGCCGGCCGCCACCGCGCCGACCGGCAAGGCGAGCCCCAAGGCGGTTCCGACCGCGACCCCCTCGGCCGGCGCCTCCACGACGCCCACGCCCGACACGAGCGCCTCGGGCACGCCGTCCGCCTCGCCCACCGCGAACCCCAACTGCGCGGTGGACGCCCGGAACCTGACCGCCGGCGCGGCCACCCCGGGGCACGTCGTCCCGGAGCAGAACTGGACGCTGCAGACCAGCCGGCTGGCACTGCACGGCTCGGTCTTCCACGGTGTCTACGACGTGAAGACCCCGACCGGCACCAAGCGGGTGCTGAAGTTCGTGGTCGACAGCGTGGACATCGACAATCTCGACATGTCGACCCTGGAGGGCAACGGCGTCACCTTCCACGTCCAGGGCGCCCCGGGCTCGACCTCGACCATGCGCAACGGCCCGGTCACCATGTACGTGGAGCGGCTCTCCGGCCACCTGTCCAAGGTGCTCGGCCTGCCGATCCCGATCGACCTGGGCGAGATCACCCTCACCCCGGACACCCTGCCGCGCTGGCTGTACGACCTGATCGGCGCCATCCCGATCCCGCTGGACCTGGAGCTGACCGGGGTCACCGCCAAGCAGGCCGGCCAGTTCGGCGGCACCCTGCACATCCCCGGGATGCACCTGTTCAACGACGACGCCCCCTACAGCGACAAGTAGGCGGCACGTAGCGGACGCCGAAACGCAGGTGGGGCGGCCCTCCCGTTCAGGAGGACCGCCCCACCTGCGTTCGTGCTAGCGGAGCGTCACTCGCCGTGGCTGCCCAGGCGGTGCACCTGCACCATGTTGGTGGTGCCGGGGATGCCGACCGGGACACCGGCGGTGACGATGACGGTGTCGCCCTCGCTCAGGGCGCCCATCTTCAGCAGCTCGCGGTCGACCTGCGCGACCATCGCGTCGGTGGTGGCCACCTGCTCGGTGACGTACGACTCGACGCCCCAGCTCAGCGAGAGCTGGTTGCGGGTGGCCGCGTCCGGGGTGAACGCGATCACCGGGATCGGCGAGCGGTAGCGGGACAGCCGACGCGCGGTGTCACCGGACTTGGTGAACGCGATCAGCGCCTTGCCGTTCAGGAAGTCGCCCAGCTCGCACGCGGCGCGGGCGACCGAGCCGCCCTGGGTGCGCGGCTTGCGGCCCGGGTTGAGCGGCTGGAGGCCCTGGGAGACCAGCTCCTCCTCGGCCTTCTCGCAGATCCGGCTCATGGTGCGGACGGTCTCGACCGGGTACTTGCCGACGCTGGACTCGGCGGAGAGCATCACCGCGTCGGTGCCGTCCAGGATGGCGTTGGCGACGTCGGAGACCTCGGCGCGGGTCGGGCGGCTGGCGTGGATCATCGACTCCATCATCTGGGTGGCGACGATGACCGGCTTGGCGTTGCGGCGGGCCAGGGTGATCAGCTGCTTCTGGACCAGCGGCACCCGCTCCAGCGGGTACTCCACGGCCAGGTCGCCGCGGGCGACCATGATGGCGTCGAAGGCGAGGACGATCTCCTCCATGGCCTCGACGGCCTGCGGCTTCTCGATCTTGGCGATGACCGGCACCCGGATGCCGACCTCGTCCATGACCTCGTGGACGTCCTTGATGTCGTCCGCGTTGCGGACGAAGGACAGGGCGACCATGTCGACGCCCAGACGCAGCGCGAAGCGCAGGTCGTCCTTGTCCTTCTCGGACAGGGCGGGCACGTTCACGGCCGCGCCGGGCAGGTTGATGCCCTTGTTGTTCGAGAGCACGCCGCCCTCGACCACTACGGTCTTCACCCGCGGGCCGTCGACGCTGACGACCTCCAGGGCGATGACGCCGTCGTTGATCAGGATCGGGTCGCCGGGCTTCACGTCGCCGGGCAGGCCCTTGTAGGTGGTACCGCAGATGTGCTGGTCACCGGGGACGTCCTCGGTGGTGATGGTGAACTCGTCGCCGTTGTCGACGGTCACCGGGCCGTTGGCGAAGGTCGCCAGACGGATCTTGGGACCCTGGAGGTCGGCCAGGACGCCGATGGCCTTGCCGGTGTCCTCCGAGACCTGGCGGACCTTTCGGTACCGCTCCTCGTGGTCCGCGTGGTTGCCGTGGCTCATGTTCAGTCGGGCGACGTTCATGCCCGCCTCGACGATGGCCTTCAGCTGTTCGTAGGAGTCCGTCGCCGGACCCAGGGTGCAGACAATTTTCGCTCGGCGCATATGGATCAGTCTATCCGTTCGTGCTATAGGTGCATTCGGCACGAATCGTGGGGAATCGCCGACGAAGGATTCCGAGGAGCGAGACGACGGTGTGTCAGTCCTCGGACTTCTCCCCCTCCAGGTGCACCAGGGCGAAGGCCTGTCGGGCGATCTCCAGCTCCTCGTCGGTGGGCACCACCGCGACCGCCACCCGGGCGTACGCGGGCGAGATGATCCGGGGCTCGCCCGAGCGCACCGAGTTCAGTTCCGGGTCCACGGCGATGCCCAGCTCGTCCAGCCCGGCGGTGGCCGCCGCGCGCACCGGCGCCGCGTTCTCCCCGACGCCCGCGGTGAACGCGATCGCGTCCACCCGGCCGAGCACCGCGTAGTAGCCGCCGATGTACTTGCGCAGCCGGTGGACGTAGCTGTCGAAGGCGAGCTTCGCGTCCGCGTCCCCCTCGTCGGCCCGGCGCATGATCTCGCGCATGTCGTTCTCGCCGCACAGGCCGCGCAGGCCGCTGCGGCGGTTGAGCAGGTCGTCGATCTCGTCGACGGACAGCCCGCCGACCCGGTGCAGGTGGAACACCACGCCGGCGTCGATGTCGCCCGAACGGGTGCCCATGACCAGGCCCTCCAGCGGGGTCAGGCCCATCGAGGTGTCCACGCAGTGCCCGCCGCTGACCGCCGAGGCGGAGGCGCCGTTGCCCAGGTGCAGCACGATCACGTTGACCTCGGCCGGGTCCTTGCCGAGCAGCCGGGCAGTGGCCCGCGAGACGTACTGGTGCGAGGTGCCGTGGAAGCCGTAGCGGCGTACCCGGTGCTCGTCGGCGACGGCCTTGTCGATCGCGTACCGGGCCGAGTACTCGGGCATCGACGCGTGGAAGGCGGTGTCGAAGACGGCCACCTGCGGCAGGTCGGGCCGCAGCGCGCGGGCCACCTCGATGCCGGTGATGTTGGCCGGGTTGTGCAGCGGCGCGACCGGGATCAGCCGGCGGATCTCCTTGAGCACCTCGTCGGTGATCACGGTCGGCTCGGTGAACCGCTTGCCGCCGTGCACCACCCGGTGGCCGATCGCGGCCAGCTCGGGGGAGTCCAGCCCGAGGCCGTCGGCGGCCAGCTCCTCGGCGACGGCCTTCAGCGCGGCCGAGTGGTCCGGGAAGACCTGCAGCACCTCGCGCCGCTCGCCCGCGCGCGGGGTGTGCGCCAGCCGGCCGCTCGACTCGCCGATCCGCTCGACCAGCCCGGAGGCCAGCTTGGCGCCGTCCAGCATGTCGATCAGCTGGTACTTCACCGACGAGGAGCCGGCGTTGAGCACCAGAACGCGCGTCCCTTCACTCATGCGCTCGGCTCCTTGTCGTCCTGGGACTGGATGGCGGTGATCGCGACGGTGTTGACGATGTCCTGCACCAGTGCCCCGCGCGAGAGGTCGTTGACGGGCTTGCGCAGCCCCTGCAGCACCGGGCCGACCGCGATCGCGCCGGCCGAGCGCTGGACGGCCTTGTAGGTGTTGTTGCCGGTGTTGAGGTCAGGGAAGATCAGCACGGTCGCCCGCCCGGCCACCGGCGAGCCCGGCAGCTTGGTGGCGGCGACGAGCTCGTCCACCGCCGCGTCGTACTGGATCGGGCCCTCGACCAGGATGTCCGGGCGCAGCTCGCGGACCAGCTCGGTGGCCTTGCGGACCTTGTCGACGTCCGCGCCCGAGCCGGAGGTGCCGGTGGAGTAGGAGAGCATCGCGACCCGCGGCTCCACCCCGAACTGGGCGGCGGTGGCGGCGGACTGGATCGCGATGTCGGCCAGCTGCTGGGCGTCCGGGTCGGGGTTGACCGCGCAGTCGCCGTACACCAGTACCTTGTCGGCCAGGCACATGAAGAAGACGGAGGAGACGATCGAGGCGCCCGGCGAGGTCTTGATCACCTCGAAGGCGGGCCGGATGGTCGCCGCGGTGGAGTGCACCGCGCCGGAGACCATGCCGTCGGCGATGCCCTCCTGGACCATCAGGGTGCCGAAGTAGGAGACGTCGGTGACCACGTCCAGGGCCAGTTCGACGGTCATTCCCTTGTGGGCGCGCAGCCGGGCGTACAGCTCGGCGAACTGCCGGCGCAGCGGGCTGGTGGCCGGGTCGACGATCCGGGCCTGGGCGCGGTCGGCGCCCGGTTCTCCCCCGGCCTGCGGCAGGTCGATGCCCAGGCTCGCCACCTTGCGGCGCACCGCGTCGATCTCGCCGAGCAGGGTGAGGTCGCAGATGTTGCGGCGCAGCAGGATCTCGGCCGCGCGCAGCACCCGCTCCTCGGTGCCCTCGGGCAGGACGACGTGTCGGCGACCGGCCCGGGCGCGCTCCAGCAGCTCGTGCTCGAACATCATCGGGGTGACCCGCTCGGACCGGCCGACCTCGATCCGGTTCGTCAACTCGGCCGTGTCGACGTGCAGTTCGAATAGGCCGAGGGCGATCTCGGCCTTCCGGGGGCTGGCCGCGGTGAGCGCGCCCTCCAGGTGGGTCAGGGTGGCGGCGGTGGGCCAGCTGCCCTCGGGGACGACCGCGACCGGGGTGCCGGGGGCGAGGCGGGCGGCCAGCGCCATGACGTTGGGGCCGGGGTGCTGACCGAGGGTCAGCAGCACGCCGGCGATCGGCGGGGCGCCGGCCGCGTGGGCGGCCAGTGAGCCGACCACCAGGTCGGCGCGGTCCCCGGGGGTGACCACCAGGGCGCCCTCGGTCAGCGCGTCCAGGAAGGTGGGCAGCATGGCGCCGCCGAAGACGAAGCCGCGCACGTCCCGGGCCAGGCCCGCGGCATCGCCGAGCAGCACCTCGGCGCCGGTCGCCTCGACCAGCTGGGCGACGGTCGGCGCGGCCAGGGCCGGCTCCTCCGGGATGACGTAGGCGGGGATCGGCAGCTTCTCGGTGAGGGTGCGCTGGATCCGCTGCTTGGCGCTCGGGGCGGTCCGGTTGGCGATCATGGCCAGGGTTTCGCAGCCGAGGTCGGTGTACGCCCGGTGGGCGTTGCGCACCTCGGCGATCACGGCCTCCGGGTCCTTGCCCTGGCCGCCGACCACCGGCAGCACGGCGGCGCCGAACTCGTTGGCGAGGCGGGCGTTGAAGGCCAGTTCGTCCGGGATGTTGGTGTCGGCGAAGTCGGTGCCGAGCACCAGGACGGCCTGGCAGCGCCGCTCCAGCGCGCGGAAGCGGTCGACCAGGGCGGAGACCAGCTCGTCCTGTCCCTGGGCGGCCTGCAGCGCGGTGGCCTCCTCGTAGGTGAGCCCGTACAGCTCGGAGCCGGGCAGCTCGATCCGGTAGCGGCCGCGCAGCAGTTCGACCACGTGGTCCGAGCCCGGCTCGCCGGGGGCGGCCGCGTGCACCAGCGGACGGAACACCCCGACCCGGTCCACCTGGCGGGTGAGCAGTTCCATGACCCCGAGTTCGACGGCCTGTCGGCCGTCCCCCCGGTCGATGCCGGTCACGTACACGCTGCGCGCCACGTGGATGTCTCCGTCCCGTCGTCTCGGAAGGTGGTCATCTCGACCATACCTTCGCACCCCGAACAGCTGTCCGCGAGCAGAGGGCGCCCCGGGCGGCAAGGGACGAAGGTCACCTCCGGGCGCCCGCGGGAGGGGCGCCCGGAGGGACGGGGATCAGCGTGCCGGGCGGAGCCAGACGGTGGCGAGCGGGGGGAGGACCAGCTCGGCCGAGCGGGGCTGGCCGTTCCACTCGACAGGCTCGGCCTTGACCGGGTGGGAGTTGCCGACGCCGCCGCCGCCGTAGGTCTCGGCGTCGGTGTTCAGCACCTCCTCCCAGAGCTGCTCGCGGCTGTCCAGGGCGGGCAGGCCGACCCGGTGGCCGTGCCGGACGACGGGGGAGAAGTTGCAGACGGCGACCAGCGGGGTGCCGTCGGCGGCGAAGCGGACGAAGGAAAGCAGGTTGTCCTCGGCGGCGCCGCCGTCCAGCCAGCGGAAGCCGTCCGGGGTGGTGTCGAGCTCCCAGAGGGCGGGGGTGTCCCGGTAGATCCGGTTGAGGTCGCGGACCAGGCGGCGCGCGCCCAGGTGCTCCCGGTGCGCCGGCCACTTCTCGTCGAGCACCCACCACTGCGGGCCCTGCTCGTGGTGCCATTCCGCGCCCTGGGCGAACTCCTGTCCCATGAACAGCAGTTGCTTGCCCGGGTGGGACCACATGAAGCCCAGGTAGGCGCGGTGGTTGGCGCGCTGCTGCCACCAGTCGCCGGGCATCTTGGAGACCAGGGCCTGCTTGCCGTGGACGACCTCGTCGTGCGAGATCGGCAGGATGTAGTTCTCGGAGTAGGCGTACACCATCGAGAAGGTGATCTCGTTGTGGTGGTACTTGCGGTGCACCGGCTCCTTGGACATGTAGACCAGCGAGTCGTGCATCCAGCCCATGTTCCACTTCAGTCCGAAGCCGAGGCCGCCGGCGTCGGTGGACCGGGTGACGCCGTCCCAGGCGGTGGACTCCTCGGCGACGGTGAGTACGCCGGGGCAGCGGCGGTAGACGGTCGCGTTCATCTCCTGGAGGAACGCGGCCGCGTCCAGGTTCTCCCGGCCGCCGTACTGGTTGGGCGTCCAGTCGCCGCCCTCGCGGGAGTAGTCGAGGTAGAGCATCGAGGCGACCGCGTCCACCCGCAGGCCGTCGACGTGGAACTCCTCGCACCAGTAGACGGCGTTGGCGACCAGGAAGTTGCGCACCTCCTTGCGGCCGTAGTCGAACTCCAGCGTCCCCCAGTCCGGGTGCTCGGCGCGCAGCGGGTCGGCCGGCTCGTACAGTGGCTCGCCGTCGAAGCGGGCGAGCGCGAAGTCGTCCTTGGGGAAGTGCGCGGGCACCCAGTCGACGATCACGCCGATGCCGTGGCGGTGCAGGGTGTCCACCAGGTACCGGAAGTCGTCGGGGCCGCCGAGCCGGGCGGTGGGGGCGTAGTAGCCGGAGACCTGGTAGCCCCAGGAGCCGCCGAAGGGGTGCTCCATCACCGGCATGAACTCCACGTGGGTGAAGTTCAACTCCTTGACGTAGCGCGGTAGTTCGTCGGCGATCTCGCGGTAGGTGGTGAGCTCGGGCCGCCAGGAGGCCAGGTGCAGCTCGTACACCGACATCGGCGCGCGGTGGTGCGCGGCGCGGGCCCGGCGGGCCATCCACTCGCCGTCCTGCCACGCGTACGAGGAGGAGGTGACCACCGAGGCGGTGCCGGGCGGGCACTGGGCGGCCCGGGCCAGCGGGTCGGCCTTGTCGAGCACCCAGCCCTGCCGGGTGTGGATCTCGTACTTGTACGTGGTGCCCTCGGCGAGGCCGGGGACGAACAGCTCCCAGATCCCGGAGGAACCGAGCGAGCGCATCGGATGGCCGGTGCCGTCCCAGTGGTTGAAGTCGCCGATCAGCCGGACCCCGGCGGCGTTCGGCGCCCAGACCGCGAAGGCGGTGCCGGGGACGCCGCCGACGGTGCGCACGTGCGAGCCGAGCGCCTGCCACAGCTGCTCGTGCCGGCCCTCGGAGATCAGGTGCAGGTCGAGCTCGCCGAGGGTGGGCGGGGTGCGGTAGCCGTCGTGCTGGCGCAGCGGCTCGCCGCCGGGGTAGGTCACCAGCAGGGTGTAGTCCGGGAGTTCGCGGCCCGCCAACAGCCCGGTGAACAACCCGCCCTGCTGGTGGGTGAGTTCGGCCGGGCCCTGGGCGGTTTCCACCACCACCCGCTCGGCGAACGGGCGCAGCACCCGGATCGCGGTCCCGCCGTGCACCGGGTGCGCGCCGAGCAGCGCGTGCGGGTCGTGGTGCTGCCCGCCCACCAACCGCTCCACCTCGGCCGGCGGCAGCGGCGCCTCGGGGAGGCGCAGGGCACCCGTCGGAGGATCCGGCACGAAGGGTGCCTCGGGTGGAGTGGCTCGCCCGCTCGCCTCCGGGCGCTCTGATCCGGCGCCGACGCTCTTCGCTCCGGCGCTCCCTCCTTCGTCGGTCGCTTGTCGCTCTCCCTCCTTGCCCGCCATCGGGCAGGAGGGGCCCACGCTTTCGGCACCGGCGCGCCCTTCGGCTCGGGGCGGGGCGGAGGCCCCGGCCGAGAAGGTGGCCGGAACGGGGCGGGTGGGGCGGCCGGTCGGGTCGGGCGGCGTCACGGCGTGGTCCTCCTGCGGCGGGGGTGGGCGAACTCGTGGCGGGCGGGACGGGGAGGGCGGAGTCAGACGGAGAGGGCGAGCCGGTTGATCGCGGCCAGTGGGATCGGCAGCCAGCTGGGCCGGTGCCGGGCCTCGTACACCACCTCGTACACCGCCTTGTCGATCTCCAGCGCCCGCATCAGCTCCGGCGAGGCGGCCGGGTCGGCGCCGCCCCCGGCGGTGTAGCCGGCGCAGAAGGCGGTGCGGTTGCGCTGGGCCCAGGCGGCGGCGAGGTGGGCCAGCTCCGGGTCGACCGGGCCGCCGGCCAGCAGGTGGGCGGCCGCGTAGTCGAAGGAGCGCAGCATCGCGGCGACGTCGCGCAGGGCGGGCTGCGGCTCGCGGCGCTCGTTGACGGACTTGGCCGGCTCGCCCTCGAAGTCCAGCAGCACCCAGCCGTGCGGGGTGCGCATGGCCTGTCCGAGGTGCAGGTCGCCGTGGATGCGCTGGACCGGCAGGCCGTCCGGGTGGGCGTCGGCGAGTTGCTGGAAGGCGGTGCGCAGGGCGGCCCGGAAGCGCAGCAGTCCGGGGACGGCGGCGACGGCGCTGTCCAGCCGGTCGGCCATCGCGGTGGCGAGCCGTCCGGTCTGGGTGCGGTCGAGCCGGGCGACCGGCATCGAGCGGGCCAGCACCCGGTGCACCTCGGCGGTGGCCCGGCCGAGCCGGTGGGCCTCGATGGCGAAGTTGCCGGGGGAGCGGTCGCCCTTGAGTCGGCCGACCTGGTCGAGGGCGAGTTCCCAGCCGTCCTCGGCGTCCGGCAGGTAGCGCTGCAGCAGCCCGAGGGTGGCGGGCTCGGCGCGTTCCATCCGGCTCTCGAACCAGGCGGCGACCCGGGGGATGCGGGTGGAGCCGGCCCGGGAGAGTGCGAGCGAGAGCTCCAGGTCGGGGTTGGTGCCGGGGTGGATGCGGCGGAACAGCTTGAGGATGTAGGAGGTGCCGTAGATGACCGAGCTGTTGGACTGCTCGGCGGTGGAGGCGCGGCCGGGGATGTTGGTGGGCAGTCCGGAGCCGGGGGTGCGGCGGAAGGACAGCGAGCCGAAGCGGTCGCCGGTGGCGAGGTGTTCCAGCAGGCGGCCGGTGAGCTCGGGGTCGTGCACCGCGTCGTAGAGGGCGGCGCCGTCGTACGGGCCCTGGCTCAGCCGGCCGAGCACCGCGCTGGGCTCGATGCCCGCGGGGCCCTGCGAGCGGATGCCGAGCAGGAGTTGGTAGATGTCGCCGTGCGGGGCGCCGACCGTGGTGGCGTGTTCGACCCGCAGCAGCAGGTGCAGCAGCGCCGGGTCGCCGACCTGGAGCGGGGTTCCGACCACCGGGGTGAGCCCGGTGATGGGCCGTCCCTTCCCGGCGTACCAGCGCTGGGTGGGGAGCCACTCGGCGATCAGCGGCAGGGCCGCCTGGACGAGCTCGCTGACCCCCAGGGCGGTTCTCCGGGGCCCGGTGCCCCGCACGCCCGCCGGCGCGGCGGAACCGGCCGGGGCGTCGTGCTGCACATGGGCTTGAGAACGGGAGGTTTCGGACATGACTCCCTTTCCCCGGAAGGACGCGGACTGCCCGACGGGTCGTGGCCGGGTCCGTCAGTCTTCCGGATTTCGGCGGCGCGGCGGTCGCGGCACGCGAGCACGGCTCGGGTGTCACGCCTTCGTGTGGGTGGCCGTTGGGCTGTTCTCCGTACGCGGTGGTGCAGAGAACTCCGGGGGCGCGGGGGTTCAACTCGCGCCCCCGGAGGGTCAGGTGGTGCTGTGCGGACCGGGATGCCGTGGAGCGCGGCGGATCGTTACTTCGGCCGCCTGGTCCCGCTCAGGCGCGGGGGCTGCCGGAGCTGGAACCAGTAGAAGCCGTGCCCGGCCAGCGTGAGCAGGTAGGGCCACTCGCCGATCGACGGGAAGCGCACCCCGCCGATCAGCTCGACCGGGTACCGCCCGCCGTACTGCCGCAGGTCCAGCTCGGTCGGCTGCGCGAACCGCGAGAAGTTGTTCACGCACATGACCAGGTCCCCCTCGTACTCGCGCACGAAGGCCAGTACGGCGGGGTTGCTGGACGGCAGTTCGGTGTAGGTGCCGAGGCCGAACGCCGGATTGAGCTTGCGGATCTCGATCATGCGACGCGTCCAGTGCAGCAGCGAACTCGAACTGCTCTGCTGCGCCTCGACGTTGGTCACCTGGTAGCCGTACACCGGGTCCATGATGGGCGGCAGACTGAGCCTGCCCGGGTCGGCCGAGGAGAAACCCGCGTTGCGGTCCGGGGTCCACTGCATCGGCGTGCGCACGCCGTCCCGGTCGCCCAGCCAGATGTTGTCGCCCATGCCGATCTCGTCCCCGTAGTAGAGCACCGGCGAGCCGGGCAGGGAGAGCAGCAGGGCGGTGAACAGCTCGATCTGGTTGCGGTCGTTCTCCAGCAGCGGGGCGAGCCGGCGGCGGATGCCCACGTTGGCGCGCATCCGGGGGTCCTTGGCGTACTCCGCGTACATGTAGTCGCGCTCCTCGTCGGTGACCATCTCCAGGGTCAGCTCGTCGTGGTTGCGCAGGAAGATGCCCCACTGGCAGCCGGCGGGGATCTGCGGGGTCTTGGCGAGGATCTCGGACACCGGGTAGCGGGACTCCCGGCGCACCGCCATGAAGATCCGCGGCATCACCGGGAAGTGGAACGCCATGTGGCACTCGTCGCCGCCCCCGGTGAAGTCGCCGAAGTAGTCGACCACGTCCTCCGGCCACTGGTTGGCCTCGGCGAGCAGCACGGTGTCCGGGTAGTCGGCGTCGATCTCCTTGCGGACCCGCCTGAGGAACTCGTGGGTCTCCGGCAGGTTCTCGCAGTTGGTGCCCTCGCGGGCGAACAGGTACGGCACCGCGTCCAGCCGGAAGCCGTCG
Organism: Kitasatospora sp. NPDC101155; assembly: GCF_044768305.1. Classification (NCBI taxonomy): domain Bacteria; kingdom Bacillati; phylum Actinomycetota; class Actinomycetes; order Kitasatosporales; family Streptomycetaceae; genus Kitasatospora; species Kitasatospora sp. NPDC101155. The sequence continues at coordinate 366,782 of NZ_JBIWPN010000006.1, forward strand.
ATGCCGAGGTCCAGCCAGAACCGCAGCCCGGCGACCATCTCGTCCTGGACCCGGGGGTTGTCGTAGTTGAGGTCCGGTTGGTGCGAGAAGAACCGGTGCCAGTAGTACTGCTTGCGGACCGGGTCGTAGGTCCAGTTGGAGGTCTCGGTGTCGACGAAGATGATCCGGGCGTCCGGGTACTGCTTGTCGTCGTCGGCCCACATGTAGAAGTCGCCGTACGGCCCGTCCGGGTCCGCGCGGGAGGCCTGGAACCACGGATGCTGGTCGCTGGTGTGGTTCATGACGAAGTCGATGATCACGCGCATGCCGCGGGCGTGCGCGGCGTCGACGAACTCCATGAAGTCGGCGAGGTCGCCGAACTCCGGCAGCACCGACTTGTAGTCGGCCACGTCGTACCCGCCGTCGCGCAGCGGCGAGGCGAAGAACGGTGGGAGCCAGAGGCAGTCGATGCCGAGCCACTGGAGGTAGTCGAGCCTGGCCGTGAGCCCCTTGAGGTCCCCGACCCCGTCGCCGTTACTGTCCTGGAAGGACCGCACCAGCACCTCGTAGAAGACCGCACGCTTGAACCACTCGGGGTCCAGGTTCTTCTTCGAGGTCTCGGGGAAGGTGTCGGGGACGGGCTCGTTCACTGTCACGCTGGGTTCCTCCGAACCGTGAGGAGGTGAGCCGGCTCGGCTGAGGGATCGAGCCGGACGTAGTTGTGCCGGCCCCAGGTGTAGACGGCGCCGGTGAGCTCGTCGTGCACCGCGAACGGGCCGTCACCGTCGAGGGTGACGGTGGCCTCCTGGACGTGGTGCGGGTCGAGGTTGACCACCGTGATCACCTGGTCGGTCAGGCCCTCGGGGGTGGTCGCGGTCTTGGAGTAGGCGAGCACCTGCTCGTTGTCGGTGTGGTGGAAGCGCAGGTCGCGCAGCTGCTGCAGGGCGGGGTGGCGCCGGCGCAGCCGGTTCAGCACGGTGAGCAGCGGGGCGAGGGTGTCGGTGCGGTTCCAGTCGCGTGGGCGGAGCTCGTACTTCTCCGAGTGCAGGTACTCCTCGGAGCCCGGGTGGGCCGGCTCGTTCTCGTACAGCTCGTAGCCGGCGTAGACGCCGTAGCTGGGGGAGAGGGTGGCGGCGAGCACCGCGCGGATCGCGAAGGCGGCGCGGCCGCCGTGCTGGAGGAAGGCGTGCAGGATGTCCGGGGTGTTGGCGAAGAAGTTGGGGCGCATGTAGGCCGCCGCGTCACCGGTGAGTTCGGTGAGGTACTCGGTGAGTTCGGTCTTGGTGTTGCGCCAGGTGAAGTACGTGTACGACTGGTGGAAACCGATCTTCGCGAGGGTGTGCATCATCGCCGGGCGGGTGAAGGCCTCTGCCAGGAACACGACATCCGGGTCCGTGCGGGCGATGTCGCCGAGCACCGCCTCCCAGAACACCACCGGCTTGGTGTGGGGGTTGTCGACCCGGAAGATCCGGACGCCGTGGGACATCCAGAACCGGAGGGTTCGAATGGTTTCCTTGACGATTCCATCCATGTCCTGATCGAAGTTGATCGGATAGATGTCCTGATACTTCTTCGGGGGGTTCTCGGCGTGCGCGATGGTGCCGTCCGCGCGGTGGCTGAACCATTCCGGGTGCTTGTTCACCCACGGGTGGTCGGGGGAGCACTGGAGGGCGAAGTCCAGCGCCACCTCCAGGTGCAGGGCCCGGGCCTCGGCGACGAAGTGGTCGAAGTCCTCGATGGTGCCGAGGTCCGGGTGGACCGCGTCGTGGCCGCCCTCGGGGGAGCCGATCGCCCAGGGTGAGCCGACGTCGTGCGGACCGGCCGTCAGGGTGTTGTCCGGGCCCTTGCGGAAGGCTCGCCCGATCGGGTGCACCGGCGGCAGGTAGACCACGTCGAAGTCCATCGCGGCCACCGCCGGCAGCCGCTCGGCGGCGCTGCGCAGGGTGCCCGACAGCGGCGGCTCGACCCCGTTGGGGTCCACCACCGCACCCTCCGAACGGGGGAAGAACTCGTACCAGGAGCCGAACAGCGCGCGCTCGCGGTCCACCTGGAGCGGTAGCGGCCGGGAGGCGGTGAGCAGCTCGCGCAGCGGGTAGCGGGCCAGCAGCTCCAGCACCTCGGGGGCGAGCGCGGCGGCCAGCCGGGACAGCGGCGGCAGCCCCGGGTCGCGCAGCGCGTCGGCGGCGGCCAGCACGTGCGCCCGGCCCTCCTTCTTCGGCACCCCGGCGGCGGCCTGCTCCAGCAGCCGGGCGCCCTCCTCCAGCACCAGCGCGGTGTCGATCCCGGCCGGCAGCTTGATCGAGGCGGCCTTGCGCCAGGTGGCGATCGGGTCGCTCCACGCCTCCACCAGGTACGACCAGCGGCCGGGCGCGGTCGGGGTGACGTACGCGCCCCAGCGGTCGGTGCCCTCGGCGAGCTCGCGCATCGGCGTCCACGGGCCGCTGCGGCCGCGCGGGTCGCGCAGCACCACGTTGGCGTTGACGGCGTCGTGGCCCTCGCGGAAGACGGTCGCGGTGACCGCGAAGGTCTCGCCGACGACGGCCTTGGCCGGGCGGCGGCCGGCGTCGACGGTGGGGCTGACGTCCAGGACGGGGATGCGGCCGATCACGGTGTCGCTCTCTGTCGTCTTGCGGGCGGAGGGCTTGGTGGCGGTCTTGGTCGTGCTCTTGGCGGGGCTCTTGGCCGTGCCCTTCGCGCCGCTCCTGCGGGCAGGGGCGGTCGCGGCGGCAGCGGTCGAGGCGCCGGCCTCGGGGTCGGCGGCCGGGCGGGTGGTGGCCGTCGCGGCGGCGGTGCGGCGCGTGGTGGTGGTGCGCCTGCGCGGTGCCGCGGTCCGGCCCTCCTCGACCCCGGGTTGTCGGGTCGCTGCGGAGGGCTGTGCCGTGGAGGCCGGGGCTTCGGAGGATTCGGTACGGTCCGCCCCGGACACCCTCGGCGACGGCATCGCCGGGTCTGTCCGAGTGTCAGAATCCATCCGCGCGGCGGATTCCGCGACCGCTGCGTCGAGGGTTTCGGCCACCGGTGTGGACTGGTCCCGCGTGTCGCCGTGCATGCCAAACTCCTGCCCGAGATCGGCGGCAGCTCCCGCGGGCCGGGGGGTCGGGCCAGGGGAGTGCCGGGAGGACTGCTGGGGTGGGGAGGACGTGCGACCGGAGCCTGCCCGCGCCGCTGTCCCCGGCAACCTGCCCGGCGCCCGCCGTGGCGGTGGCTGGACACCCCGGAGCCCGCGCGTGTCCCGGCGCACGCCTCCGGGGGGCACGCCCCTGGCGGCTCGGTCGACCCGTGAACGAGCGGACCGGTGTGGAGGACACGCGCCGGTGCGCGGCGCGCGCCGAACGGGCTAAGGGAGAACGGGAACGATCAACGCGAAAAGGATTCGGACGTGCTGCTTCACGGTGACGGGAGGCGTCCCCGCAGCATCTACGACCTTCGGTCATCCTCGCACCGGGGACAAGGTTTTCGCAGCGGTACGACAGTAGTTTCGGGCTTTGTCCGGAGTGGATGAGCATCCGGAAATGGATCCGTTCCGCAGAGTTCATGCATTGGTAGCGCGACGCCTCGGAATGCGCGCCTCGCGCGCCCCCCGTGCAGACCAATGCGCCGAATGCGATCTCATCAATAGGCCGAACGGATGCCCAATAGCCCACTTGAGCCACTGTCATGGCGGCCCAGAAGGCTACGCTTCACGCCTGTGAAGGCAATCCGCAGATTCACCGTCCGCACCGTCCTGCCCGAACAACTCCAGCCGTTGCACGAGCTGGCCCTCAACCTGCGCTGGTCCTGGCATCCCGAGACCAGGGACCTCTTCCGGTCCGTGGACCCGGAGGTCTGGGCCGCGACCGGCGAGGACCCGGTGCGGCTGCTCGGGGAGGTCCCGGCCGCCCGGCTCGCCGCGCTCGCCGCCGACCGGCGGTTCCTGCGCAGACTCGGCGACCTCGCCGACGACCTGCGCGAGTACCTCACCGGGCCGCGCTGGTACCAGACCCAGCTGGAGACCGGGGCCACCCCGCCGCCCAGGGCGATCGCCTACTTCTCGCCCGAGTACGGCATCGCCGCCACACTGCCCCAGTACTCCGGCGGCCTCGGCATCCTGGCCGGCGACCACCTCAAGGCGGCCAGCGACCTCGGCGTGCCGATCATCGGCGTCGGGCTGTTCTACCGGCACGGCTACTTCCGCCAGTCGCTCAACCGGGACGGCTGGCAGCAGGAGCGCTACCCACTGCTGGACCCGGACGAGCTCGCCGTCAGCCTGCTCCGCGAGCCCGACGGCACCCCCTGTCGGGTCGACCTCGCCCTGCCCGGCGGCCGCACCCTGGCCGCCCACGTCTGGAAGGCCGAGGTCGGGCGGGTCCCGCTGCTGCTGCTCGACTCCGACATCGAGGCCAACTCACCAGCCGAACGGGACGTCACCGACCGGCTCTACGGCGGCGGCAGCGAGCACCGGCTGCTCCAGGAGATGCTGCTCGGCATCGGAGGCGTCCGGGCCGTGCGCGCCTACTGCCGGCTCACCGGGCACCCCGCCCCCGAGGTCTTCCACACCAACGAGGGCCACGCCGGGTTCCTCGGCGTCGAACGGATCCGCGAACTGGTCGCCGCCGGCCCGGCCGAAACCGACACCGCGGGCCTGGACTTCGCCGCCGCCCTGGAGTCCGTCCGGGCCGGCACCCTGTTCACCACCCACACCCCCGTCCCGGCCGGCATCGACCGCTTCGACCGCGAGCTGGTCGCCCGCCACTTCGGCGGCGACGTCGCGCTGCCCGGCGTCCCGGTCGAGTCGGTGCTCGGGCTCGGCGCCGAGACCTGGTACGGCGGGGACCCGAAGCTGTTCAACATGGCCGCCATGGGCCTGCGGCTCGCCCAGCGCGCCAACGGGGTCTCCACCCTGCACGGCGAGGTCAGCCGCTCGATGTTCAACGGCCTCTGGCCCGGCTTCGACCCCGCCGAGGTGCCGATCACCTCGGTCACCAACGGCGTCCACGCCACCACCTGGATCGACCCGGCGGTGGTCCGCCTCGGCGCCGCCGAGATCGGCGCCGACCGCGCCGAGGAGGCGATGACCACCGGCGAGACCCAGCGCTGGACCGGCCTGGAGCGGATCGGCAACACCGAGATCTGGGACCTGCGCCGCAGCCTGCGGGCCCAGCTGGTGGACGAGGCCCGCCGCCGGCTGCGCGCCTCCTGGCGCCAGCGCGGAGCCGGCGAGGCAGAACTCGGCTGGGTCGCCTCGGTGCTCGACCCCGACGTGCTCACCATCGGCTTCGCCCGCCGGGTGCCCTCGTACAAGCGGCTCACCCTGATGCTGCGCGATCCGGAACGGCTGCGCGGCCTGCTGCTGCACCCCACCCGGCCGGTGCAGATCGTGGTGGCCGGCAAGGCCCACCCGGCCGACGACGGCGGCAAGCGGCTGATCCAGCAGATGGTCGCCTTCGCCGACGACCCGACCGTGCGGCACCGGATCGTCTTCCTGCCGGACTACGACATGGCGATGGCCCGGCGCCTCTACCCGGGCTGCGACGTCTGGCTGAACAACCCGCTGCGCCCGCTGGAGGCCTGCGGCACCTCCGGGATGAAGGCCGCGCTCAACGGCTGCCTCAACCTGTCCGTCCTGGACGGCTGGTGGGACGAGTGGTACGACGGCCAGAACGGCTGGGCGATCCCCACCGCCGACGAGGCCGCCGGCGTGCTCGACCCGGAGAGCAGCGAGGCCGAGCGGCGCGACGACATCGAGGCCGCCGCGCTGTACGACCTGATCGAGGAGCAGGTCGCCGGCCGGTTCTACGACCGGGGCACGGACGGGCTGCCGCACCGCTGGATCGCCATGGTCCGGCACACCCTGGTCACCCTCGGGCCCAAGGTGCTGGCCGGGCGGATGGTGCGCGAGTACGTCGAGCGGCTGTACGCCCCGGCGGCGCTGGCCGAGCGGGAGCTGAGGGTGGAGCTCCCGCCCCGAGCCGAAGGAGGGAGCGTCGGCAACGGGTCCGAGCGTCTGGAGGCGAGCGGGCGAGTCACAGCCGCCCGTGAGCTGGCGCTGTGGAAGGCGAAGGTCCGGGACGGCTGGCCGGCCGTGCGGGTCGAGCACGTCGAGGCCGACTGCCCGGCCGAGGCCCAGGAGCTGGGCAGCTCGCTGGCGCTGCGGGTGCAGGTCGCGCTCGGGGCGCTGGAGCCGGGCGACGTCGAGGTGCAGGCGGTCTCCGGCCGGGTGGACGAGACCGACGGCATCTCGGACGCCTCGGTGCTCGCCCTCAAGCCGGTCGGCGGTCCGGACCTGGACGGCCGCACCCGCTACGAGGGCTCGCTGGAGCTCGGCCGCACCGGCCCGTTCGGTTACACCGTCCGGGTGCTGCCCGCCCACCCCCGGCTGGCCTCCCCGGCCGAGCTGGGGCTGGTCGCCCTCCCGGCGGAGTCGGCGGGGATGGACGCGGGGCTGCTGCGCTGACACCCGAGGGCGCTGACACCGCCCGCTGCGGCTGCCGTCCGGGGTGCTACGGACGGCAGCCGTCCGCTTGCCCGGTGTGTCGGCCGAGGGGAGCGGCCGCCCTGGCCGCGTTCTCCGAGCCGGCGGCCCGGCCGGGTGCGTGACGGCGCACCCGGCCGGGCACAACTGTGGGGCCTCCTAGACGAGGCTGTCCCGCCAGGCCCGGTGGAGGGCGGCGAAGCGGCCGGAGCCGTCGATCAGGTCCTGCGGGGAGCCGTCCTCGACGATCCGGCCCTGGTCCATCACCAGGACGCGGTCGGCGATCTCCACCGTGGAGAGCCGGTGCGCGATGATCACCGCCGTCCGGCCGGCCAGCACGGTGCGCATCGCCCGCTGGACCGCCTGCTCGCCGGGGACGTCCAGGGAGCTGGTGGCCTCGTCCAGGATCAGCACGGCCGGGTCGGCCAGCAGGGCGCGGGCGAAGGCGACCAGCTGGCGCTGGCCGGCGGAGATCCGGCCGCCGCGCTTGCGCACGTCGGTGTCGAAGCCGTCCGGGAGCGCGGTGATGAACGCGTGGGCGCCGATGTCGCGGGCGGCCTGCTCGACCTCCGCGCGGGTGGCGCCGGGGCGGCCGATCGCGATGTTCTCCGCGACGGTGCCGGAGAACAGGAAGGACTCCTGGGTCACCATCACCACTGCGCGTCGCAGCTCGGGGGTGGCGAGGTCGCGCAGGTCCACCCCGTCCAGCCGGATCCGGCCGTCGGTGGGGTCGTAGAAGCGGGCCAGCAGCTTGGCGACCGTCGACTTGCCCGCGCCGGTCGCCCCGACCACCGCGACCGTCTGCCCGGCCGGGATCAGCAGGTCGAAGGGCGGCAGCACCTCCTTGCCGGTGCGGTAGGCGAAGCGGGTTCGCTCGAAGGAGACCTCACGGGCTGTGACTGTGACTCGCCCGCTCGTTGTGACTCGCCCGCTCGCCGCCGGCAGCTTCACAGGCTCGGCGGGCTCGGCGACGGTCGGCTCGTGGGCCAGCAGGCCGGCGATCTTCTCCAGCGCCGCGGCGGCGGCCTGGTAGCTGTTCAGGAACATCGCCAGCTGGTCGATCGGGTCGAACAGGCGGCGCAGGTAGAGCACGAAGGCGGTGAGCACGCCCAGCTCCAGCGCGTCGTCCACCACCAGGTAGGCCCCGAACAGCACGATGCCGGTGGTCCAGAGGTTGGCGGTGACGCGGGAGAGGCCGACGTAGCGGGCGAGCTCCAGGAAGCCCTCCGCGTTGGCCGTGGAGGACTGTGAGTTGACCACGGCGAAGGCGGCGTCGTTGGTCTTCTCGCGGCGGAAGGCCTGCACCGGGCGGATGCCGTTCATGGTCTCGGTGAAGCGCACGATCATCGAGGCCGCGGCGGTCCGTGAGCGGCGGTAGACCCGGCGGGAGCGGGTGCGGAAGGAGTGGGCGACCAGGGCCAGCGGCAGGAGGGCGAACAGCGAGGCCAGGCCGAGCCGCCAGTCCAGCACCACCAGCAGCACCGAGATGTAACAGACCGACAGGAAGACGGTCAGCAGCTCCTGGAGCCCTTCGGAGAGCAGCTCGCGCAGCGCGTCGATGTCACTGGTGGCGCGGGAGATGATCCGGCCCGAGGTGTAGCGCTCGTGGAAGTCCAGGCTGAGCCGCTGGGCGTGCCGGAAGATCCGGCCGCGCAGCTCCAGCAGGACGTCCTGGTTGACCCGGGCACTGATCTTGATGAACGCCCACTGCAGCAGCGGGCTGAGCAGGGCGCAGCACAGGTAGCCGGCCACCACCGCGATCAGCGGGCCGGAGTCGTGCTCGCGCAGCGCCGGGATGCCGCGGTCCATCGCCACCGCGACCAGCAGCGGGCCGGACTGCAGCGCGGCCTGCTGGACCAGGATCACCACCATCGCGACGGCGATCCGGGCCCGGTGCGGGCCGAGCAGCGAGCGCAGCAGTGCCCTCGGCGCGCCGGGTGGGACGGGGATGTCCTCCTCGTCGGCCGGGGGCGGGGGCAGCTCCTCCTCGACCGGCCCGACCGGCTCGGCCGGTTCGGGCTGGGCGGGCTGGACGATGGTGGTCATCGGGCGGGCTCCCTGTCCGAAACGAAGGGGCCGTCCGACCCGAGGGCGGCCTCGCCCGACATCAGTTCGCGGTAGTGCGCGCTGTCGCGCAGCAGTTCCTGGTGGGTGCCGACGGCTTCGATCCGGCCGTCCGCGAGCACCGCGACCCGGTCGGCGAGCAGCACGGTGCTCGGGCGGTGGGCGACCACCAGGGCGGTGGTGGAGCCGAGCACCTCGCGCAGCGCCCGTTCGACCAGGGCCTCGGTGTGCACGTCGAGGGCGGAGAGCGGGTCGTCCAGCACCAGGAAGGCCGGGCCGCCGACCACCGCGCGGGCCAGCGCGAGGCGTTGGCGCTGGCCGCCGGACAGGCTCAGGCCCTGCTCGCCGACCTCGGTCTCCACCCCGGCCGGGAGCTGGTCGACGAAGCCGGCCTGGGCGGTGGCGAGGGCCGAGCGCAGCTGCCGCTCGTCCGCGCCGGGGGCGCCCATCAGCACGTTCTCCCGGACGGTGGCGGAGAACAGGGTGGGCTCCTCGAAGGCCACCGCGACCAGTTCGCGCAGCTTCTCCCGGGGCAGCTCGCGGATGTCCCGGCCGTCCAGGGTGATGGTGCCGGCGGTGGTCTCGTACAGCCGGGGGAGCAGCGCGGTGAGCGTGGTCTTGCCGCTGCCGGTCGTGCCGACCAGGGCCATCGTCTCGCCGCTGCGGACGTGCAGGTCGATGCCGGCCAGCAGGTCGGGGCTGTCGACGGGGGCGTCGGGGTAGCGGAAGCGGACGCCGGTGAAGCGGATGCCGTCCGGGGCGCCGAGGCGGGTGGCGGTGCCCCGGTCCTCGGTCTCGGGTTCGTCCAGGACCTCGAAGAAGCGGTCGGTGGCGGTGGCGGCCTCGTTGGCGTAGGCGAGCAGCCAGCCGAGCGACTCGACCGGCCAGCGCAGCGCGAGCGCGGTGGAGAGGAAGGCGACCAGGGTGCCGGCGCTCAGCTCGTCGTGGGCGACCAGGTAGGCGCCGACGGCCAGGGCGCAGCCGAGAGCGATCTCCGGCAGGCCGACGATCACCGCCCACAGGTTGGCGAGCAGGTGGGCCTTGCGCAGTTCGGTGTGGCGCAGCCGGTGCGACTGTTCGCGGAAGTGCTCGGCCATCGAGCGGTGGCGGCCGAAGGCCTTCAGGATGCGGATGCCGAGGATGGACTCCTCGACCACGGTGGCGAGGTCGCCGTTCTGGTCCTGGGCGAGCCGGGCGGCGCCGGAGTAGCCGGACTCGAAGCGCCGGGTGAGCACGAACAGCGGCACGGAGGGCAGCAGGACGATCACGGCGAGCCGCCAGTCCTGGGTGAACATCAGCACCGTGCCGGCCAGGAACGTCACGGAGTTGACGACCAGGAACACCAGCGGGAAGGCCAGGAACAGCCGCATGGCGTTCATGTCGGTGGTGGCCCGGGAGAGCAGCTGGCCGGAGCCCCAGCGCTCGTGGAAGGAGACCGGCAGCCGCTGGAGCTTGGCGTAGAGGTCCCCGCGCATGGCGGCCTCCAGTCGGCCCAGCGGGCGGGAGAGGACCACCCGGCGGGTGTAGAACAGCGCGGCCTCGACCATGCCGAGGAGCAGCAGCAGGCCGACCGGCGGCCAGAGGCCGGCCAGGTCGTGGGAGGCGAGCGGGCCGTCGACGATCCGGCCGAGCACCATCGGGACGGCGAGGGTGCTGAGCATGGCGAGCGAGGCGGCCGACACCGAGACGGCGAGGCGGCCGCGCACGGCTCGGGCGTAGGGCCACAGGCGCAGCAGGGAGCGGACCGTGGAGCGGTGGCTCCTGGCCGCGGGGGCGTCGTCTTGTCTGTTCTCGGCCATCTCGGTGAGGGTAGGCAGAGAGTCCGTCACTTCTCATCCGGTTTTTCGCCCCTGTCGGTGGCACCCGGCGAGAACCGGCCAACAACCCGGAGTTCGGCCTGCTCGGCAACGCCGACTTCGGACAACCAGGGCGTGGTCGGCCTCACCCAGGTCGGCATCCCGGACGAGGTCGAGCCCGGCCTGAACGTGCGCTTCATGGGCATCGACGAGAAGGCGATCGCCTCCTACCTGGTCAGCGCCTACTACTCGGTGGCGGTGCTGGTGCCGGACGCGATCGGCATCCTGGAGAACGTCGAGGTCGGTCACGCCCCGGCCTGATCACCCCACGTGGGCGGGCGCCCGCAGCAGCTGCAGCGAGCGCCCGCCCAGCACCACCGTGCCCCGCGGGTACGGCTCGCCCGTGCCCGCGGCCGCCGTGTCCACCACCGTCTCGTACGCGGCCTCCGGTGCCGCCCATGGCTCCCCGGGCAGGGTGAACACCACCGGTTCGCGGCCCGCGTTGAGCAGCAGCAGGAAGCTGTCGTCCCCGGTCGGCCGGCCGGCGTCGTCCCGTTCGGACATCGCGCTGCCGGAGAGCAGCATGCCGAGGCAGGCGGTGGGGGCGAACCAGTCCGCCTCGGTCATCTCCTTGCCGAGCGGGGTGAACCAGGCGAGGTCCGGCTGACCGCCGGGGGCGGCGGCCCGGCCGGAGAAGAACGCCCGTTGGCGCAGCACCGGGTGGGCGCGGCGCAGCCGGATCAGCCGGGCGGTCAGGTCGCACAGCTCGCGCCAGCCGGGCTGCTCCAGCAGTGACCAGTCGAGCCAACTGACCTCGCCGTCCTGGCAGTAGGCGTTGTTGTTGCCGCCCTGGGTGCGGCCGAGTTCGTCCCCGGCGGTGATCATCGGGACGCCGGCGGAGAGCAGCACCGTGGCCGTCAGGTTGCGCAGTTGGCGCAGCCGCAGCGCGTTGACCGCGGGGTCGGCGGTCTCGCCCTCGACGCCGTGGTTCCAGGAGCGGTTGTCGTCGGTGCCGTCCCGGTTGGCCTCGCCGTTGGCCTCGTTGTGCTTGCGGTCGTAGGAGACGAGGTCCCGCAGGGTGAAACCGTCGTGCGCGGTCACGTAGTTGACGGAGGCGTACGGGCGGCGGCCGCCGCGCTGGTAGAGGTCGGAGGAGCCGGAGAGCCGGTAGCCGAGCTCGCGCACGTCCGGGCGGGCGCCGCGCCAGAAGTCCCGTACGGTGTCGCGGTACTTGTCGTTCCACTCGGCCCACAGCGGGGGGAAGCCGCCGACCTGGTAGCCGCCCGGGCCGACGTCCCAGGGCTCGGCGATCAGCTTCACCCGGCTGAGCACCGGGTCCTGGGAGACGGCGGCGAGGAAGGGGTGCTCCATGTCGACCCCGTCCGTGCCCCGGGCCAGGGCGGCCGCGAGGTCGAAGCGGAAGCCGTCCACGCCCATCTCGGTGACCCAGTAGCGCAGTGCGTCGGTGATCAGCCGGATCACCTGCGGGCGGCGGGTGTCCAGGGTGTTGCCGCAGCCGGTGTAGTCGGCGTAGCCGCGCGGGCGGTGCGGGGCGAGGCGGTAGTAGGCGGCGTTGTCGATGCCGCGCAGCGAGAGCGCCGGGCCGAGTTCGGCGCCCTCGGCGGTGTGGTTGAACACCACGTCGAGGATCACCTCGATCCCGGCGGCGTGCAGGGCGCGGACCATCCGCTTGAACTCGCCGACCTGGCCGCCGCGCGAGCCGGAGGAGGAGTAGCCGGCGTGCGGGGCGAAGTAGCCGATCGTGTTGTAGCCCCAGTAGTTGACCAGGCCGCGGGCCTGCAGGTGGTCCTCGCTGGCGTACTGGTGCACCGGCAGCAGCTCGACGGCGGTGACGCCGAGGCGGGTGAGGTGGGCGATCGCGGCGGGGTGGGCCAGGCCGGCGTAGGTGCCGCGCAGGTGGGGCGGGACGTCGGGGTGGCGCATGGTGAAGCCGCGGACGTGGAGCTCGTAGAGCACCGTCTCGGCCCACGGGGTCTTCGGGCGGTGGTCGTCGTACCAGTCGTCGTCATCGTGGACGACCACGGATCTGGGCACGTAGGGGGCGGAGTCGCGGTTGTCCCGGACGGTGTCGGCGACGTCGGCCTCCGGCCAGTTGCGGACGGCGGAGCAGGCGGCGTCGTGCGAGGTGTAACAGCCGTCGACGGCGCGGGCGTACGGGTCGAGCAGCAGCTTCGCCGGGTTCCAGCGCGCGCCGGTCCACGGGTCCCAGCGGCCGTGCACCCGGAAGCCGTAGCGGGCGCCGGGGCGTACGCCGGGCAGGAAGCCGTGCCAGATCTGGAAGTCCTGCTCGGTCAGGCGGTGCCGGCTCTCCCGGCCGTCCTCGTCGAACAGGCACAGGTCGACGGCCTCGGCGCCGGCCGCCCAGAGCGCGAAGTTGGTGCCCGCGCCGCCGAGTTGACCGGTCCGGAAGCGGGCGCCGAGCGGCTGCCAGCTGCCGGGCCACGGTGGCTCGGTCTGGCGCAGGTCGCCGCCCGGCTGTACCCCGGCTTCCAGCTCCTGCCCTGACGCCATGGCCGTCCCTCCCTGAACGGGGTGTCCCGGAACCCGTTCACCTTCTCTTTCCCGGATTGCGGGGGGAGGAAGCCGCTGAACGGGGGCTTACCGGCGGATGGCGGGGTGGGGGTGTTTGTGTGGGGGTGGCTTTCGGGAGGGTGGGTGGCCGGGGGCGGCTCCGGGGGTGGCCGCTCCGGGGGTGGGCGGGCGCGGGTGTGGGGGTGGGTTTTGGGGTGGGCGCGCGGGGCGAAGCGCGCGCGCCCACGGGGTGGGTGACTGGCGTGTCCCCGCTGGGACGGCCCTCGTTGTTCCCGGCGTCGGAACCGAGTAGTGGGAGGCCCCGGGATGCGGCGCCGAGTTGGGGTGTGGGCGCGGTGGGTGGGGGTGGCGGGCTGGTGCCTGGTGCTGCTCACGGGGTGTGGTGGCGGCGGCCCGGCGGGCGCGCCCGCCGAGGATGCGGCCGGAGCGGCCGGCGCCTCGTACACCCCGCCCCCGCCGCCGTCCCGGGCGGTGCTCACCGCGCTGCCCGCGGACGGCGCCCAGGACGTGCCTCCGGAGGGCCCGGTGCGGGTGAACGTCGCCCAGGGGCGGCTGCTGTCGGTCCGGCTGGCCGACGGCAGGGGCGCCGAGCTGCCCGGCACGATCACCCCGGACGGTGCCGCCTGGGCACCGGACGGCCCGCTGCCGCTCGGCACCGCCTTCACCCTGGACGCCGTCGCCGAGGACGACCAGGGCCAGCGGGCGGCTCATCACTCGGCGTTCTCGACCGTCCCCCGGGCGCACACCTTCGTCGCCTTCTTCACCCCGGAGGACGGCTCCACGGTCGGCGTCGGGATGCCGGTCTCGCTGCGTTTCAGCCGTCCGATCGTCGACCGGGCCGCGGTGGAGAAGGCCGTCCAGGTCACCGCCGACCCGCCGGTGCCGGTGGCCGCGCACTGGTTCGGCAACCAGCGGCTGGACGTCCGCCCGCGGCAGTACTGGACGGCCGGCACCAAGGTCACCGTGGCGTTGCGGCTCAAGGACGTGCAGGGCGCGCCGGGCGTGTTCGGCTCCCAGAGCCGGGACCTGCACTTCACCGTCGGCCGGGCGCAGGTCTCCACCGTCGACCTGGACGCGCACACCCTGACCGTTCGGGCCGGGCAGGGCGGCAAGGTGGTCCGGGTGCTCAAGGTGTCCGGCGGCAGCCCCGACCACCCCACCTACCGGGGCGTGATGGTGGTGTCGGAGAAGTACAAGGTGACCCGGATGAACTCGCAGACCGTCGGGATGGGCAACGAGTACGACATCAAGGACGTCCCGCACGCGATGCGGCTGACCGCCTCCGGCACCTTCCTGCACGGCAACTACTGGGCCGACCCGGGGGTGTTCGGCACCGCCAACACCAGCCACGGCTGCATCGGCCTGGCCGACGCCAAGGGCGGCACGAGCAAGGACACCCCGGCGGGCTGGCTGTTCGAGCACACCGTCCCGGGGGACGTGGTGGAGGTGAAGGCCTCGGCCGGGGACTTCGTGCCGCCGTCGAACGGGCTGGGTGACTGGAACGTGCCGTGGGAGCAGTGGGTGGCCGGGAGCGCCCTGCGGTAGTCACCGGTGATTCACCTCCGCTCCACCCACCTCCCCTGAGTTTTCACTCGGACGGCCCAGCTATCCTGCTCCGGCGCGTCGAGGCCCGGCGTGAAAGATCGACACCCGGTGCAACTCATGGGGGCACTCAGCGCGTCAAGAGAGTGGACACCGGGAGGGGAGATTCCGTGAAGACGGGTAAGGCGGCCGGCGCCGCGATACGCACCACCAACCGCTACGGGCGCAGGGGTGCGATGGCGTTGGTCATGGGTGGGGTGCTGCTGCTCACGGCGGCGTGCAACGACGACAAGGGCGGCAGTTCGGGGGACGCCGCCGCGACGGCGTCCGCGGACGCGAATGGGACGGCCGCCCCGGGGGGCAACGCGGCCACGCCGAAGGCCTCGGCGGCCGTGCTCGCGGTCGAGCCGAAGGACGGCGCCCAGGACGTGGCGCCGAGCGCGCTGAAGGTGTCCGTCTCCAACGGCAAGCTGACGACGGTCGAGGTGACCGACAAGAACGGCAAGCCGGTCGAGGGTGCGATCACCCCGGACGGCAGCGGCTGGAAGCCCGCGGCGGCGCTCGCCGTCGGGATGGCGTACAAGGTGAACGCGCAGGCCAAGGACGACACGGGGCTGGTGTCCGCGTCGACCACCTCGTTCACCACGCTGATGCCGGAGAAGAAGGTCTCCACCAACGACAACATCAGCGACGGCGCCACCTACGGCGTCGGCATGATCGTCTCGGTGAACTTCAGCAAGGGCGTCAAGAACAAGGACGCGGTCGTGAAGGGGATCACCGTCGAGGCCAGCGACGGCACCACGGTCAAGGGCCACTGGTTCGGCGACGACCGGCTGGACTTCCGCCCGGAGAACTACTGGAAGCCGGGCACCAAGGTGACCATCAAGTACCGGCTGAAGAGCGTCGAGGTCGCGCCGGGCATGTACGGGGACGTGGACAAGGATGAGCCGTTCACCATCGGCCGCTCCATGGTCTCCACCGCGGACGCCAAGTCGCACCAGATGACCGTCGAGCGGGACGGCAAGAGCACCACCGTGCCGGTCACCCTGGGCGCGGACGCGACGCCGTCCTGGGGCGGGACGATGGTGATCATGGAGAAGGACAAGGTCACCCACATGGACTCGCACACCGTCGGCCTCGGCGGCGAGTACGACATCAAGGACGTCCCGCACGCGATGCGGCTGACCTCCTCCGGCACCTTCGTGCACGGCAACTACTGGGCCGACCCCGCCCCCTTCGGCAAGGTCAACAAGAGTCACGGCTGCATCTCGATGGCGGACGAGAAGGGTGGCAGTGACAGCTCGGTCGCGGGCAAGTTCTTCAACGACTCGATGGTCGGCGACGTCGTGAAGATCGTGAACACCAAGGAGAAAACCGTCTCGCCCTCCAACGGGCTTGGTGGCTGGAACGTCGACTGGGCCAGCTGGTAGATCGGCGGGTTTGTCACCGAGCGGCCCGATCCTCACCCGTTGGGGTTCGGGCTGCTCGGTTTTTGGGGCAAGAAGCCCCTCGAATGGCGCAACCTTTCCGGTGGCCGGGCGCGTATACGGGTCGGGTCCGCCGGTGCGTCGGGTCCGCCGGTCCGTCGGGTCCACGGGGAGTTCTGAGGGAGGGAGTCGACGTGAGGTCGATACGCAGGGTGGTGGCCGTCGGTCTGGTCGGCGGGGCGATGGCGTTGACCGCGGCTTGTGGCGGCGGCAGCGGTGGCGGGGGCGGCAGCGCCGCGAAGGCCGACCTGGGGGCCGGCGCGGCCGCCTCCAAGCCCGCCGCGGCGCCCGCCAGTTCGGCGCCGAAGGCGTCGGCGGCCACGGTGAGCATCGAGCCGAAGAGCGGCGCGGTGGACGTGGCGCCGGGCGCGCTCAAGATCGGGGCGACCGGCGGCAAGCTCACCACCGTCAAGGTGAGCGACAAGACCGGCAAGGAGGTCGCCGGCACCATCGCCGCGGACGGCTCCAGCTGGACCCCGTCCACCGGCCTCTCGGTGGGCACCGCCTACCAGGTCAGCGCGATGGCCGCGGACGCCAACGGCGTGGTCGCCACGGCGGACAGCAGCTTCACCACGCTGACCCCGGAGGCGCTGGCCAAGGCCTCCGACAACGTGGACGACAACGCCACGTACGGCGTCGGCATGATCGTCTCGGTGGACTTCAGCAAGGACGTCAAGAACAAGGACGCGGTCGCGAAGGGCATCACCTTCGAGACCAGCGACGGCACCGCGGTCAAGGGCCACTGGTTCGACGACCGGCGGCTGGACCTCCGCCCGGAGCAGTACTGGAAGCCGGGCACCAAGGTGACGGTGCACTACCGCCTCAAGAGCGTGGAGATCGCCCCCGGGGTGTACGGCACCGACCGGGACGAGCCCTTCACTATCGGGCGATCCCAGGTTTCGACGGTTGACGCCGCCGCGCACAAGATGACGGTGGTCCGGGACGGGCAGTCGAGCGACATCGACATCACCTCCGGCTCGGACGAACACCCGACCTGGAACGGCACCATGGTGATCATGTCCAAGGAAGGCACGGTGCGGATGCAGTCCAGCACCCTGCCCGGCATGACCGGCTCGCCGTACGACCTGCAGGTGCCGCACTCGATGCGGCTGACCACCAGCGGGACGTACGTGCACGGCAATTACTGGAGCGACGCCTTCGGGGAGGACAACGTCAGCCACGGCTGCGTGGGCCTGCGGGACGTCAAGGGCGGCGGGGACGGCACCTCGATGGGCAAGTTCTACGACGGCTCGATGGTCGGGGACGTGGTGATCGTGAAGAACTCCACCAAGAAGGAGACGCTCGACCCGGCGAACGGGCTGAGCGGCTGGAACGTGCCGTGGAGTCAGTGGTAATCGCCAGGTAGGGGCGTGTTGAGGTCAACCCGGGCTTGACGAGTGCAGGCCCGGGTTGACTGCTTTCCTGCCCCGGGCATATGCCGATCCGGGAGAGATCCTTTGCTCATTGTCCGTACGCGGCCGCTTGCGTTCCGCAATGATGGTCCGCATGGCGGGTTGGGGCGAAACAGATCAGTCATCGGTTCCCGGGGCCGGCGTGGTCGCCGAGAGCGCGTCCTGGATCGATGTCCAGGGCGCGCTCTCGGCGCTGGAGCGGCTCAGTTCCCGGGAGCTGCGGGAGATGTATTCGGGCAGGCTGTGCGATCAGTCCGCGCCGAACGAGGTGCGGTTGCCGTCCCGGCCGGAGTCGGGCCCGGTGGCCCGCAAGCTGGTGCTGGACGTCCTGGAGTCCTGGGACCTCCACCAGCTCCTGGAGGCCGGGGAGTTGCTCACCAGTGAGCTGGTGAGCAACGCGGTGCGGCACGCCGCCGGGCGCACCATCGGCCTGCACGTCAGCCGTAAGCCCGGGTGGTTGCGGATCGAGGTCCGCGACTCCTCGCGGGCGCTGCCCTGCATGATCCTCGCCGAGGCCAGGCCGGTGAACGAGCGCGGCCGCGGGCTGAAGATCGTCGACGACCTCGCGGACCGGTGGGGTGCGGACCTGCTGCCGCGCGGCAAGGGCGTCTGGTTCGAGCTGCGGGTGCGCGAGCGGCACTGAGTCGCGCTTTCGGTTCCGGATACGCGCAGGGCCCCCGGTTCGCCGTGTTCCGGCGGATGGGGGCCCCTGCAAGTCATCGCGCCGACCAAGGGGGTGCGTGCCGCGCGATGGGCGTCGGCAGTGCCAGGTCGGGCCCGCCGAAGTTCGATGTCTTGACTATCGCACGGATCTCAGCATATGGGCAAACCAGGCGTCTTGGATTGCAAGGTTTGTAACCTACTTCACCTTTAGATTTTGCATAGGTTAACGCCGCCACCTGTGAATATTCATGATCCCTGGCGCGGTTGGCCTACTCGGGCGTCCGCCAGGGGTTCCGCAGCGAGCGCATCGGGGTGTCGACGCCGAGCTTCGTCGCGGTGCTGTGCAGCGACTCCCGCAGGTACGGGTAGAGGACGGTGATCCCGATGGCCGGCCCCGGCGCGGCCGGGGCTGTGCGTCGGGCGGTTGGCGGAGGGGCGGGCCGATGCGCCCCGCCCCTCCGATGGCTGTTCTTGCCCTCGGCGCAATCCTGCTCGCGTAGCGAACTGACCAACGAACAAGGCCGGGGCCGGCGCAATCACGCGCCGGCCCCGGCCCTGGTGGTAGCGGGGACAGGATTTGAACCTGCGACCTCTGGGTTATGAGCCCAGCGAGCTACCGAGCTGCTCCACCCCGCGTCGGTGAGACCACTCTAGGCGACAACCGCGCCAACACGAAATCAGTTTCTTCCAGCGAGCCAGACCCTGCACTCGGCCCACTCACGCGCAGTCGGCGCCAGCTGGACAAGGGCGGGGCGAGCAGTCGCCGTAGTCCCGCCGGAAGTCGCACCTGAGGCCCTCTCGGCAGGCGCCACCCCAGTAGTCGACAGCCAGGTCACCGATCGGCCGGGCCCGGCCCGCCAGGCCGGCCTCCGTCAACGAGCATGGAGAGCTGGGGTGTTGCTGCCCCCGAGCTCATGACGGATGCGGGCGGCATGGCGATGGACGGCGGCGGGGGAGAGGGCGCCGGGGTGGGGTGGCGGGGTCTTGAAGGTGTCGCTGCCTCGGCAGGCGCGGCAGAGGCCGCCGAGGAGGGCGTGCGGGCGGCAGGGGGTGCGGCAGTCGGTGCACTCGACGATGCGGGTGGGCTGCTGCTGGGGGAGCGGGCGTTCCGGGGGCATCTTGTCGAGCAGGCGGCGGCGAGTGAAGGCCGCGGGGCTGTGGACGTCGGGCGGGAGGTTCGCGGTGAGCGCGGCCGTGAAGAGGGCGAGCGTGGTGCCCCGGGCCAGCCACTCGGCGGCGAGCGGTTCGAGGGCCGTGCAGTCGGCGGCGGAGAGGGCGAGCCGGGTGTCCGCGAGGCCGAGGCCGGCGAGGGCGGCGTAGGCGGCCGAGGTGGGGGAGGTGCGGTTGAGCGTTCGCCCCTTGGGGGGATCGGGCGCTCCGGACGTTGACGCCTCGCCCGTGGCGAGGAAGTGCGTCCACCAGGCGTCGGAGCGGGGCGTCCGGGAGAAGTAGGTGCGGAACACCCACCGGCAGTCCTTGGAGTCGATGCGCTCGCGGACGCGACGCAGGTGACCTGCGGTGGAGAGCCTGGTGAGGGCTGTGCGGACGGCCATCTGCCCGTAGTGGGGCTGCAGGACGGCGAGGGTCTTCGCGTCCATGGCGGCGCCGTCGGGGAGGTGGTCGATGAGGGAGGCGAGGTAGGCCTCGCGCGCCGGCAGGTGGGAGAAGTCTCGGGCGGAGCGGGGAAGTTGCTCCGGGGCGGACTGCTTGCCGTACCCGGGCGCGGCCATGGCGGTAGAGTCGTGGGTAGCCACAGGATCGAACGTCGCTTTCGATCGTGCCGGTCAGGCCCCCGTTCGGTGTTGACGCACCGGCGGGGGCTGATTCATTAGTGCGCACGCTACACGGGGGAACCGGCTGTGGCGTAGTCGTGACGATAAGTCATATCTGCTGCGTGCGAGGGTGGTTGGAAGGTGGTTACCCCACCGTTCCATTAGGGGGTCACTCGACTCGCGCTGCTTGAGCTTCGGGCGCGAAGGAGACGAAGGCGGACCAGGCCTCGGGGGAGAAGGTGAGGGTCGGGCCGGCCTTGTCCTTGGAGTCCCGGACGTGGATGGCGGCAGGGGAGGCGGCGACTTCGACGCAGGCGCCGCCCTCGTCGTTGCTGTAGCTGGACTTGAACCAGTCGGCTCCGGCGCTCATAGCTCCTCCGCGACTTTCCTGATGAACTCTACGGACTCCTCGGTGCTGAGGGCCTGCATGCGGATCATGCCATGCCGCTGTGTGATCACGTTGACCTTGTCAGGATCGGCATGCAGTACGCCGGTTCGATGTCCTTCCACGTAGGCCAGCTGTTCGTGGTCGGCGGTCTCCAGCAGGATCATGGGGCCCGTGAGAGCCGGGTATGCCGCGCGGCTTGCGGGGAGCACCTGAACTACGACGTTGCGCAGGTTGCTCATCTCGACGATGTGTGCGAGCTGCCTCTTCATGAGGTCCGGGCTGCCGACCTTTGCGTGCAGTGCTGCTTCGTAGATCACGAACCCGAACAGCACCGGCGGTGAGCTAGTCAGCTTCTCCTGGCGCTGCATTCGGCCCGCGACACGAACCTCGACCGTCTCGTCGTCCAGGGGCGGGCAGGCGTGGCTGATCAACTCCCTGGCGTACTCCTCGGTCTGGAGCAATCCCGGGACGAGCAGGGCTTCGTACGTGTGGATCGCGATCGCCGTGCTTTCGGCATCCGTGTAGCCCTGTGAGTAGGACGGGAACTTCTCGGGCTTCAGGAACTCCACCGCTCCCACCAGCATGCCCTTCGCGCCGCACAGTTCATCCGCCACCTGAAGGAGCTTGAGCGACGGCTTCCGCCGCCCCGCCTCCATCGACCGCACGCTTTCGATGTCGTAGCAGGCCGCCTTGCTCAGCGCCTCCCGGGTCACGCCGGCTTGTTCGCGCCACCGCTTGACCTGATTGCCGCAGTACTTCCACGACATCGGGTTTTCCTTCGGCGTGCTCATTGCCCGGCGCTCCTCCCTGCCCTGGTCAGAGGGCGCTACAAGCTCGCGCTGTACCAGCGGTGTTACTCCCGAGGCTAAGCCCGTCTACCGACTCTTGAAGGGTGAAATGGCAGAACTCAGTCCTTGCGAGTGAAGCCTTCCGTACGCGTCCAAGGACTTTGATGATCACTCAGCCCGTCGATGCCGTCGAGTGGATGTTCTCCACCCACCCCCGCAGCGCCGGCCGTGCCCGAATCCGCCTCCTCCGGCAGGCCTTCGAGTGGGAGGTGCCCGTCGAGTCCGCAGAGACCGCCCTGATCCTCCTCAGCGAACTCGTCACCAACGCCTGCCGCCATGCCCGCACCCCGCGCGACCGTCTGATCGGCGTCCGGGTCCTCCTCCCCACCTGTTCCGTGCTCCGCATCGAAGTCTCCGATGCGAGCCCCGAGCTCCCGGCCCTCCGCCAGGCCGCCCGCGACGACGAGTCCGGCCGAGGCCTCGAACTCGTCGCCGCCCTCGCCACCTCCTGGGGCGCCCACCCGCGCGGCGAGGGCTACGTCGGCAAGACCACCTGGTGCGAGTGCGCCCTGAAAGCGCCTGGTTGTATTCCCGGTAGAGCCGGGAGGAATTCGGAGGTTATTCCTGGGCCCAATGGCTTACCTGGCGTCGAAA